>NZ_JBAFWY010000002.1:0-164484 GCF_036576165.1 Bartonella rhinolophi | reverse complement strand
CATACGCTTTAAATTCACCAAAATATTTTGTAATCGCTGCTGTCAATGAGGTCTTCCCATGATCAACGTGACCAATCGTACCAATATTAACATGCGGCTTCGTACGTTCAAATTTGCTCTTTGCCATCGCTGTCAATCTCTTATTTTACGCCCCAAGGAACAAGGCTCGCAAAACTACATAAACTGGCTTGACACATCAGCCCAACCACTAAAATTCTCAAACAGGAACTCCGTCTAAATCTACGATAGAAATGCTCTTCCTATCATATTACTGACCAATCCTCAACAGATCTTTGGAGCGGGTAGCGGGAATCGAACCCGCGTATTCAGCTTGGAAGGCTGCTGCTCTACCATTGAGCTATACCCGCATACCACAGACGCAATCCCCTTTGATAGATGGTGGAGGGGGTTGGATTCGAACCAACGTAGCATACGCAACGGATTTACAGTCCGCCCCCTTTAACCACTCGGGCACCCCTCCATCGCACCAGTAAAACCACGCGATACGGTATCATTTCAACCAAACCGCGATAACCTGTTCAATTTAAACCGGCTGCGAAGGGTTTATGACGGTTAGTATCGTATCTGTCAACAAAATAAATACAATTTTATAAAATTTTCTGCTAATAATTTAAATCATAAATTTTTATCTACTTCTGTTATTAATACGCTATAAGAAAAATATGACAAAAAAAATATCTAAAAACTTTCGTCACGCTCATATACATCATCAATGTCGTGGTACAAAAAAGTCCCTTTTTTTCTCTATAACACACTCAAAACGCGGAGCCGCTCCTTTAAGAAAAGAAGTAGTCCGTCTTTATGGTATCCACTCAGTTCAAGCCGCTTTAAAAAATCCAAAAAGAGTTTTTAAATATCTCTATATCACACAAAATGCTTTAAAACGATTAAATATACTCGAATCAGATTTACCCTGCCCCGCCACATTATGCTCTCCTAAACAACTTGATGCACTAGTCGGAAATGATGCCGTTCATCAAGGTGTTGTTGCAGAAACTGAACCCCTCAAGCCATGCCAATTATCTGAATTAACAAATACCGATCTTGTTGTTGTAATGGATCAAATTACCGATCCACATAATGTCGGTGCTATTATGCGCTCTGCAGTCGCGTTTAAAGCTGAAGCACTTATCACTACTTATCGTCATTCGCCCCAAGAAAGCGGCGTTCTTGCTAAAGCAGCTTCTGGAGCTTTGGAGCTGATTAATTATATTACCGTACGAAACCTTACTGAAGCACTTCAAGAACTTCATAAAGCAGGCTTTACCAGCTTTGGACTCGATTCAGAAGGCGATTTACCTTTAGAAACAGCATTAACAGGAAAAAAAATAGCTCTTATTTTAGGAGCAGAAGGCAAAGGCTTACGGAAAAAAACACGTGAAACCGCTTGCGCATTAACACGCCTTGATATGCCTGGAAATATTAAATCATTAAATGTTTCAAATGCAGCAACAATTGCGCTTTATGCAACCCATAAATATCTTAGACTGTAATTTTTGATTTATCCCGTGAAATATCAAAAAAACCAACCAACAAAAAACCTGAAAAAAGCCCACCAATATGAGCCTCCCATGCTATTGAAACGTTATCACTTTCAAATAAAAAAGAAAAAATACTCATCATAAAATTAACAATCAACCATATACTTATATAAACAAGTACACCCCTCGAACAAAGCGCCTGTTTGATAGATAATAAAGAACCCAAAAGTTTCTTATCCTGCGCATTAACACTGAAATAAACAGAGAAAAAACTGTAACGTGCAACAGCACCCATCATTCCAGAAACTGCACCTGATGCTCCAACAAGCGGCATTATACTATTCTGGTGAAATACAAAATAAGTTAATGCAGAAACAACCGCTGTTAATAACCAAAAAATTAAAAAGCGTACCTCACCAAAATATCTTACCAAAGGAGACCCAAAAACCAAAAGCCAAGCCATGTTAATAGCAATATGTTCAAAACTACCATGCATGAGCGAATAACTAATAATAGTATGACAGAATGCTAAAGAATCGGTCTTGAATAGCAGCGGTGTAAATGAAAAAAATTGAAGACTTTTAATATAGAGCTGCTCAGAAAAAAAATACCGAGGAATGAAATAAATACAAAAACAAACTGCTATCAAAACAACTATAATAAATGGAACATTCAATAATGATTCCCTCGGCTGTTTTGACAACAAAACAACATCATCATATCGGCGACCTGCATCTTTCATTATATAAATCTCATACTCTTTGTAAAATTAACAGCCTTTTGCATAAAATAAACATGTCAGTTACAATAAGAAAAGGTCTTTAAGCTTAACGCTCCTTTTATTTTCACTCATAAATGCCTAATATCTCTATGTGAAAACATTGGTATCTTATCAAAAAGATTTTTTAAAATACACATCAACAACATCGTCTACAGAATTATCGTACTGCACTAAACTTACAGAGATCATTTGGATGATCTGGAACTTCTATGTACCAATAACATAATCTTAATTGCCAGTTTTACCCACTATTTCGTTAAAATAAAAAGACTAATTTATCGCTAGGAAAAAACGTATCAACTTATTTATGTGCTTATAGTTTATCAGCCTAATACTATACTTTTGCTAAAGCCATCATAAATGTAAAATAAAAAGCCTATTCATTAAATACGAAAGCAGAAACATCAGCGATCTTTTAACTTTAAACCATTGCAATTTTAAAAATTTTCTTACGAAATCAAAAAACAACAAAAGCAAATATTTAATTAATCACATAATTTATACAATAAATCATTAACATAGAAAATTTAAAAGCTCTGCTTGCAATCCTTTAGCCACACATCATAAATAGGATGCTCTACTGCATTTAACCCTGGACTCTCTGCAAACATCCATCCTGTAAAAATACGCCGTATCTTTTTATCTAATGTTATCTCATTAACCTCAATAAAACCAGTTGTATAAGTTGGCTCATCCTTGGAACTAGTATAACATACTCGTGGCGTGACCTGCAAAACACCATACTGATAAGCCTCACCAAGAAGAACTTCAAAACGAGTCGTTCTACCAGTAATTTTATCAAGACCCGCAAAAACAGCAATTCCATTGCTAACACGCTCAGCCTGCACTCCACCAGCTGAAGCAAAGATCACCACAATCCCCATGAAAGCAGCATAAAAAATATGCTTCAATCCTGATTGTACAAAAAAACTCATAATACCCAATCAATCATATATAAAAAACAGTCGTAACTATAACTTATAGCAAAATAAACAAAAATACACTGGTCAATCAAAATGCTCTATTTTTTAGGCGACCATGCATCATAATCCTCATACACACAGGGGCGCTCTCCATTATACACAATAGACCCCTTTGGTCGATAAGCTTCGCTTGTTCCTGTCATATTCCTAACATGAGGCTTTTCCCATTCATATGGCTGATACTTTTCCTGTGTAGGTGGAACATTACAGCGATGATGAATCCAACCATGCCACCCTGGCGGAATAGCTGAAGCTTCAGAGTAACCCTTGTAAACTACCCAACGACGCGGATAACCATCCTTATGATAACCACCCTCATAATAAATATTACCAAACTGATCCTCCCCTATGCGTTTTCCTTTGCACCACGTAAAGAAGCGTGTATTAACGGTATTACCATTCCACCATGTAAAGACTTGCTTAAAAAAACCAGCCATCTTCTCTTCCATTTTTTAGCATACCCTAAAATCAGCTGTTACAATAAGCCTACCTTAACATTTGAAGTTACTGAAAACAGAAACCACCTGTAAATAGCTATCATGATTTTTTTTGGATAAAAACTTTTAATTCGTATTTCTTCAGCTGTAAAAAGATATCATATTTATTAGCTTTTCTCTACCCTATTATTAATCTATGCCAAGTTTTACCCTAATCAGTTCATTAACAGTCTGAGGGTTTGCTTTACCAGCTGTTACCTTCATTACCTGCCCAACAAACCAACCAACTAAAGCAGGTTTTTGTTTTGCCTGTGCAACTTTATCAGAATTATTGGCAACAATTTCATCAACAGCTTTTTCAAGAGCTTTTATATCTGTTACCTGTTTCATATTACGCTGCTCCACAACTTGACGTGGATCACCACCTTCATTCCAAATAATCTCAAAAAGATCTTTAGCAATTTTTCCAGAAATAGTTCCTTCTTTAATAAGATCAATAATGCTTCCCAATTGATCTGGTGTCACTGGTGTATCTTCAATTTCACGATTATCTTTGTTTAAAGCACCCAAAAGGTCATTAATTACCCAATTAGCAGCTATTTTTCCATCACGCCCACGTGCAACTTCTTCAAAATAATCAGCAATAGCCCTTTCTGTCACAAGAATGGAAGCATCATACGCTGTCAATCCCATCTCATTAATAAAGCGCGCTTTTATATCATCAGGGAGCTCTGGCAATTCCGCTGCCAAAGAGTCTACAAATTCTTGATCAAATTCCAATGGCAAAAGATCAGGGTCGGGAAAATAACGATAATCATGTGCCTCTTCTTTTGAACGCATAGACCGCGTTTCACCTTTAGCTGCATCAAAAAGCCGAGTTTCCTGATCTACTACACCACCACTTTCTAAAATCGCAATCTGACGACGCGCCTCATACTCAATCGCCTGACCAATGAAGCGAATAGAATTAACATTTTTTATCTCACAGCGTGTTCCAAAATTTTCACCAGGACGGCGAACCGATACATTGACATCCGCACGCATAGAACCTTCATCCATATTGCCATCACAAGTCCCTAAATAACGAACAATCGTACGCAACTTTGTCATATAGGCTTTGGCTTCATCTGATGAACGCATATCTGGTTTAGAAACAATTTCCATAAGAGCTACGCCAGAACGATTCAAATCTACAAAAGACATTGTCGGATGCTGATCATGCATCGATTTTCCTGCATCTTGCTCAAGGTGTAGCCTTTCAATTCCAACTTCAATATCCTCAAATTGACCATTCGAATCTGGACCGACAGATACAATAACCTTCCCCTCACCTACAATTGGATATCGAAACTGAGAAATTTGATACCCTTGCGGTAAATCTGGGTAAAAATAGTTCTTACGATCAAAAACAGATTTTAAGTTAATGTGAGCTTTTAATCCCAAACCAGTGCGAACCGCTTGACGAACACATTCTTGATTAATAACAGGCAACATACCAGGCATCGCTGCATCAATAAGCGATACGTGATTATTTGGCTCAGCACCAAATTTAGTTGATGCACCTGAAAAAAGCTTTGAATTTGATATGATTTGAGCATGAACTTCCATGCCAATAATGACTTCCCAATCACCTGTAGTTCCAGAAATAAAACGCTTAGAATCAGGAATACGCGTATCAATGATTTCCATTGCCAGTCCATTACCAATATTAAAAAAATATATCTGATGGCTAATCTAAAATCACTATAAGTGCAAGCTTAGAATATAAATCTAATAAAAAAGCCCGATTTCATCGGGCTTATTCTGTGAGTGCATACATTAATCCTTTTTAGGAGCCTTTTTCGTTGGAGCCTTCTCCGTAGCTTTTTTCTTGACTGCAGATTTTTTCTTTATCGGTTTTTTTTCAATTAAATCTGATTCGTCATATTCCTTCATCAGCTCTTCAACTGTCACTTCTTTATCTTTAACTTTTATCCGAGCTAACAGATGATCAATAACTTTTTCTTCAAAAATCGGGGCACGTAAATTTGCAACAGCTTCTGGTGTATTACGGAAAAAATCCATAATCTCTTTCTCTTGTCCAGGATATTGGCGTACCTGATCAAAAACTGCTGCCTTTAATTCATCATCATTGACTTTAACACCAACCTTCACCCCTATTTCAGAAAGCACTAAACCAAGACGAACACGACGTTGTGCAAGCCCACGATATTCTTCCCGCGCCTGCTCTTCTGTAACACCCTCACTTTCAAAATTGCTGCCTGCCTTTTTTAAATCCTCATTCACCTGAGTCCAGATATTGTTAAACTCAATTTCCAAAAGCCCTTCAGGAATCTCAAAATCATAATCAGCATCCAAAGCATCAAGAATTTGACGTTTAATTTTTTGACGTGTCATTGAACCATACTGACTTTCAATCTGCCCACGAACAACTTCACGTAAGCGATCCAGAGATTCCAAACCAAGCTTTTGAGCTGCTTCATCATCAATCTTCAGCTCATCTGGTTTCAAGACAGCTTTAACAGTAACATCAAATTCTGCATCCTTACTTGCCAAATGCACAGCGCTATAATTATCAGGAAATTTAACAGAAATTGTCTTCTTATCTCCTGTTTTTACACCAATCAATTGTTCCTCAAAACCGGGAATAAATTGCTTTGACCCAAGAATCAATTGCGCATCACTATCTTTCCCACCTTCAAATGGAACACCCTCAAGCTTCCCTAAATAATCTATTGTAACACGATCACCTTCTTCAGCAGAACCGTCTTTCAGCGAATAGCTACGAGTAGAAGAAAGGGTACGCTTTACTTGCTCATCAATTTCTTTTTCAGGAACAATCGCAATTTCACGAACAACTTCAATATGATCGAAGTCTTTAATTTCAAATTTCGGTAAAATTTCATATTTTAAATTGAAAACAAAATCGGCTTCACCATCTAAAATTTTTTCATTTTCATCTATATCAATTTGCGGCTGCATCGCTGAACGTTCATTACGATCAGCTAAAATAGAGTGGGGAGCATCTTTGATAATCTCATTCAAAATTTCCGCCATAAAAGACTTGCCATACATTTTTCGTAGGTGACCTGTAGGCACCTTACCAGGACGAAAACCATTAAGCTTAATCTTACCCTTGGTATCATCCAATCGTTCATTCAACTTTTCTTTTAAATCTCTCGCTGGAACAACGATCTTAATTTCGCGCTTCAGTCCTTCATTAAGCGTCTCGGTAACTTGCATCAAACAACCTTTATTTTTCTAAAGAGAAGGATAAACCTGCTCTGATAATAATTACATTCTAACACTTGAGTGTTAAAGCACTATGAAACAAACTTCCAGTTACGCAGAGAAGTCCGTAATATTCAAAGAACTCCTTTGGTGCGGATGAAGGGACTCGAACCCCCACGGTTTCCCGCCAGAACCTAAATCTGGTGCGTCTACCAATTTCGCCACATCCGCTTAAACCTATAAAACCAATAACCTCACATAGGCGGCGTTTCTATACCATTAATTAAAGAAAAAAAGCAAATAAATATATTTAAAAATCCAAATACACACCCTTCTTTACAAATTACAAAAACAAAATTTATGCTTTTCAGATGAAAATACTTCTACTAAAAGGGAATTATGTTAAATAAGTTCAATGATCCAATTCATGTCATCGGCGGTGGACTTGCAGGTAGTGAAGCAAGCTGGCAGATCGCTCAATCAGGTATCCCCGTTATTTTGCATGAGATGCGTCCTCAAAAAAAATCTGATGCTCATAAAACAGATAGACTCGCAGAATTAGTATGTTCAAATTCATTCCGTTCTGATGACTCATCAACAAATGCTGTCGGTCTTTTACATGCTGAAATGCGATTAGCAAAATCCCTGATTATGAAAGCTGCAGATGCCAATAAAGTACCAGCTGGAAGTGCACTGGCCGTTGATCGCGATGGATTTTCCAAAACCGTTACAACAGCACTTGAAAGCCATCCCTTTATAACTATAAAACGTGAGGAAATTCAAGATCTCCCTGAAGATGGAAGACACATTATCATTGCAACAGGTCCTCTTACCTCACCAGCGCTTGCTCAAGCAATACAAGCAATTACTGGAACAGAATCGCTTTCTTTTTTTGATGCTATCGCGCCCATTATTTATACTGATAGTGTTAATATGGACATCTGCTGGTATCAATCACGCTATGATAAAATCGGCCCTGAAGGAACAGGAAAAGATTATCTTAATTGTCCCCTTGATAAAACACAATATGAAATATTTATTCAAGCATTAAAAAATGCAGAAAAAACAGAATTTCGTGACTTTGAAAAAACACCCTATTTTGATGGATGCTTGCCAATTGAAGTTATGGCTGAACGTGGACTTGAAACCCTAAGACATGGACCTATGAAACCTATGGGCTTAACTAATGCCCATAATCCTACAATTAAACCATACGCCGTCGTCCAATTACGTCAAGACAATAAGCTTGGAACCCTTTATAATATGGTCGGGTTTCAAACAAAACTGAAATATGGTGAACAAGTTCGCATTTTTAGAATGATTCCTGGTCTTGAGAAAGCAGAATTTGCCCGTCTTGGTGGACTTCATCGCAATACCTATCTTAATTCACCAATCATCCTTGATAAAACCCTTTGTTTGAAGCAAAGACCTCAGCTACGTTTTGCTGGACAAATTACAGGATGTGAAGGTTATGTAGAATCATCTGCAATAGGACTTCTCGCTGGGCATTTTGCTGCTGCTGAATATAATCATAACTGCCCTTCTCCCCCACCACTAACCACAGCATTTGGTGCTCTTTTGAACCATATTACTGGTGGACACATCGTAACAAAAACAGAAAAACAGTCTTTTCAACCAATGAATATCAATTTTGGTCTTTTTCCACCTATTATTTCTGTCGCCTCCTCAGAAAAACGTTTACTAAGTAAAGAAAAAAAATTAGCAAAAAAACAAGCTATAACTGCTAGAGCCTTACATGATTGTGCTCAATGGTTAAAAAATAGAGCGTAAAATAATTTCTAAACTAATTATTGTCTTTGATTTCCATGAGATACACATCACTAATCTTTGATCTATTAGATTATCACTCCACAAAAATAATCTAAAATTTTTTTATGGAATTAACAATCTCAGTCAATAAACAATAAGTATAAGAACCATCATTTATTAAACTTAAACAGCACAGAAGCTTTATTTAAAAATCTTTTGCTATAAAAACCATAAAATAGATTTTAAACGCGCTTCAATTGTTAAAAAATTTGTCATAATATGTATGTTGCAATTATAATAGCAGTTAAAGTATATACCAATACCCTGATCACTGTCACAAACATCTGCTACATGAAAACGCTGTAGCCTCTTGGCATGACTAAAATTTAAGCCAATATCTACAAGCTACACCCCCTATAATCCAATATTTCATTTGAACAAAAACAAACACATCCTGTAAAATTTTATGTAAAAACATATACAGAACATTTTTAAAAAAACCCGTTTATAAATAAATCGGGTTTTTTATATGGCTTAAATTACTTTTTATTAACAGCTTCTTTAAGAGTTTTCCCTGCAGAAAATTTGGGAACAGAACGCGCTGGGATATCAATTTCAGCACCAGTTGAAGGATTCCGCCCCTTTGTAGCAGCACGATGAGAAACTTCAAAAGAACCAAAACCTGGAAGGCGAACATCACCTCCTGAAGCCAAGGCTTCTGTTACAGAAGCAATAAAAGCATCAATAACAGAGCCTGCCTGCGCTTTTGAAACACTTGCTTTTTCAGCAACGGAAGTAACCAATTCACTTTTATTCATTAAACATTTCCTTTCCCTATATTATCAAATAACGTAATCTAACGGTCATCGCTCAGTTTATTGAAAAGTACAGTAAACAGAAGTCTTATTTTTATCCAAAGCATTGTTTTTTTAGCAATAATCACAGTTATTCACGGAATTTTTCATTTTTTTTAAATAAATGAAACGGTAACTGTAAAAATAGCCCCTGCAACTCTTACAAACACAACGGCAGTGAATAATGATTCAGTGTGCAATTTGTCTTCCTCCACCGTCGCTTTCCGTCCTGACAGTTGAAGCCACTGTAGGAGATTCCGTCCATTCAATAGCCTCTGGAGAACGAACCAAAGCATGTTTAAGAACTTCACTAACATGATTTACTGGAATAATTTCCATATTATTTTTGACAACATCAGGAATATCAATCAAATCTTTTACATTTTCTTCAGGAATGAGCACTTTTTTTATCCCTCCCCGAAGAGCTGCAAGTAACTTTTCTTTTAATCCACCAATCGGCAAAACACGACCACGTAAAGTAATTTCCCCAGTCATCGCAATATCTCTATGCACAGCTATCCCTGTTAATACCGAAACAATTGCTGTAACCATTGCAATTCCAGCAGACGGTCCATCTTTTGGCGTAGCACCCTCTGGAACGTGAACATGAATATCACGTTTATCAAACAGTGGCGGCTCTATACCAAAATCAACAGCACGAAAGCGCACATAAGATGCTGCTGCAGAAATGGATTCCTTCATGATATCACGCAAATTCCCAGTTACTGTCATTTTGCCTTTTCCCGACATCATAACACCTTCAATAGTTAACAGTTCTCCACCAACCTCAGTCCATGCAAGCCCCGTAACAATACCAATCTGATTTTCACCTTCGACTTGCCCATAGCGATAACGTTTAACACCCAAAAAATCACCAATATTATCTTCTGTAATCTTCACAGATTTTTGATGAGTCTTAAAAATTTTCGTAACCGATTTACGTGCCATCTTCATTAATTCACGCTCAAGGTTACGCACACCCGCTTCACGTGTGTAAAATTGAATAACAGATCTTATGGCATCATCAGAAACACTGAATTCTCTTTTAGAAAGACAATGATCCTTCAGCGCCTTTGGTAAAAGATGCCGCCTAACAATTTCCATCTTTTCACATTCGGTATAACCAGCAATACGAATAATTTCCATCCGATCCATTAACGGTCCTGGAATATCAAGCGTATTCGCCGTCGCAACAAACATCACATCAGAAAGATCATATTCTACCTCTAAATAATGATCAATAAATGTACCATTTTGCTCAGGATCAAGTACTTCCAATAAAGCCGATGAAGGATCTCCACGAAAATCTTGTCCTATTTTATCAATCTCATCGAGCAAAAAAAGCGGATTAGACTTTTTTGCCTTTTTCATTGACTGAATAATTTTTCCAGGCATAGAACCAATATAAGTCCGACGATGTCCACGAATTTCTGCCTCATCCCGCACCCCTCCCAATGAGATACGAACATACTCACGACCCGTCGCTTTTGCAATAGAACGCGCCAGCGATGTCTTCCCAACACCTGGGGGTCCCAGCAAACAAATAATAGGACCTTTTATTTTCGATGCTCGGCTTTGTACTGCTAAATATTCAACAATCCGTTCCTTGACCTTTTCAAGACCAAAATGCTCATTATCCATGACTTTTTCGGCAAAATTTAGATCATTTTTAATTTTTGACTTTTTACCCCAAGGTATTGCTAAAAGCCAATCAAGATAATTACGTACAACAGTTGCCTCTGCAGACATAGGAGACATATTCCGTAATTTTTTCAGTTCTGCCACAGCTTTTTCATGCGCTTCCTTCGAAAATTTAGTCTTTGTGATGCGTCCCTCTAATTCAGACAACTCATCGCGACTATCATCACTTGCCCCTAACTCCTTCTGAATAGCCTTCATTTGTTCATTAAGATAATATTCCCGCTGATTCTTTTCCATTTGCCGTTTAACATGTGAACGAATCCGTTTTTCAACCTGCAGAACAGAAATTTCTCCTTCCATGAACGATAAAATGCGTTCAAGACGGTCACGTATAGGCAATAAAGCTAATATTTCCTGCTTTTCTGAAAGCTTAATTACCAAATGTGAAGCAATAGTGTCAGCAAGCTTAGAAGGGTCATCAATTTGACCAACCGCATTAACAACCTCAGGAGAAATTTTTTTATTAAGTTTTACATAATTTTCAAAATAGGAAATCACAGACCGAGAAAGAGCTTGAATCTCAACAGCATCTTCCTTGGGCTCTTCTGTAACACTCGCAAAAGCTTGATGATAATCATTATTTTCAGTAAATTGGCTAATTTTTGCACGCGCAGTACCCTCAACCAAAACTTTTACAGTTCCATCAGGAAGTTTTAAAAGTTGAAGAACATCAGCAAACGTACCTATATCATAAATATCTTCCGATTTTGGATCATCATCCGAGGCATTTTTTTGTGTGACCAGCAATATTTGTTTGTCAGATGCCATTGATTTTTCAAGAGCACAAATTGACTTTTCTCTCCCCACAAAAAGTGGAACAATCATATGCGGGAAGACAACAATATCACGAAGAGGTAAAACAGCATAAAGCCCCTCCCTTACTCCGTCTGTCTTTTCATCAATATATTGCATAATTCTCCTTTCTGGAGCCTATGATTTATCCACACACAAGCCCGCCTTTTAAAAAGCCTTTAGCTCTTCACAATGCATGAAGTGGTAACTCGAACATATAAATCAAGCATTATGCCTTATAATATCTCAAAATATCCACTTTTAAATGGTGTTCATTGCCACTTTTCATTATCGCACACTGTCATGCCGATACATTTTCTTTATCCTCTGTACGCTCTGAATAAATGTAAAGAGGACGAGCATTTCCATCAACCACATCACTTGAAATGACCACTTTTTGAACACCTTCAAGAGCTGGTAATTCAAACATAGTCTCAAGAAGTATCTTCTCCATAATTGAACGTAAACCACGTGCACCAGTTTTTCGTTCAATCGCCTTCTTGGCAATAACCCGTAAAGCATCCTCATGAAACGTTAACTCAACATTTTCCATATCAAAAAGACGCTGATATTGCTTTACTAAAGCATTTTTGGGTTGTGATAAAATCTGAACAAGCGCATTAACATCCAAATCCTCTAAGGTTGCTACAATAGGAAGACGACCAATAAACTCTGGGATTAAACCGAATTTAATAAGATCCTCAGGCTCTAATTCACGAAAAATTTCACCAACACAACGCTCATCAGGTGCCTTAACAGTAGCAGAAAAACCGATGGACGTTTTTTCACCACGCCCTGAAATAATCCGCTCTAAACCAGCAAAAGCGCCTCCGCAAATAAATAAAATATTTGTTGTGTCGACCTGAAGAAACTCTTGCTGGGGATGCTTACGTCCTCCTTGAGGAGGAACAGAAGCAACTGTCCCTTCCATAATCTTTAATAACGCTTGCTGAACTCCTTCTCCAGAAACATCTCTTGTAATAGAAGGATTGTCAGCCTTACGAGAAATTTTATCAACTTCATCAATATAAACAATACCACGCTGTGCACGCTCGACATTGTAATCAGCAGATTGAAGAAGCTTCAAAATAATATTTTCAACATCTTCCCCCACATAGCCTGCTTCAGTTAAAGTGGTCGCATCAGCCATAGTAAAAGGCACATCAATGATGCGTGCTAATGTTTGTGCTAAATAAGTTTTACCACACCCCGTTGGACCAACAAGCAAAATATTCGATTTTGCTAACTCAATATCATTGCTCTTAGACTGATGCGCAAGTCGCTTATAATGATTATGGACAGCAACGGAAAGAACACGCTTTGCATGCTGCTGACCAATAACGTAATCATCAAGAACTGTCATAATTTCTTGTGGAGTAGGAACACCATCACGCACCTTACCTCCAGAAGATTTATTTTCTTCACGAATAATATCCATACAAAGCTCTACGCATTCATCACAAATGAATACAGTAGGACCTGCGATGAGCTTACGCACTTCATGCTGACTTTTGCCGCAGAACGAGCAATAGAGAGTATTTTTTGATTCGCTCCCGCTATTGCCAATTTTGCTCATTTTATTTTCCTTTCACCACGATATATGAATACTTCATCTTCTCAAAGGAAGTTCTTTATAATAATAACCAAAAGACATATAAAAAACCACGCGCATCAAAATATCTTTATTTGTTAGCTATTTTCTATTATTTCTTGCGATATTTTTACAAAATTTTCTATCTAAAATAGCTACTTTTTCTATAAAAACTCTTAATTTTTCTCTTCTTTTTCGGTCTCTGTACGATATTGTATAACGTCATCAACTAAGCCAAATTGTTTAGCTTCTTCTGCTGTCATAAAATGATCACGATCAAGAGTTCTCTCAATAACCTCATAATCTTGACCTGTGTGTTGAACATAAATTTCATTTAAACGCTGTTTCATCTTTATAATATCTTGGGCATGCCGTTCAATATCCGAAGCCTGACCTTGAAAACCACCAGATGGCTGATGTACCATAATACGCGCATTTGGCAATGTAAAACGATGACCTTTCGCTCCAGCTGTTAAAAGTAGTGATCCCATAGATGCCGCCTGTCCCATACAAAGTGTAGAAACAGGAGGACGAATAAATTGCATTGTATCATAAATTGCCATACCAGATGTCACCACACCGCCTGGCGAATTAATATAAAGACTAATTTCTTTCTTAGGATTTTCCGCTTCTAAAAAAAGCAATTGCGCACAAACAAGCATCGCCATACCATCTTCAACAGGACCATTAATAAAAATGATCCGCTCTTTTAAAAGACGGGAAAAAATATCATAAGCTCGCTCACCACGGTTAGTCTGTTCAACAACCATAGGAACAAGACTTAATGCTGTTTTCATTGAATCACTCATATTTCCACTCCCATTCATATAACAATCGCTCTTATGTATTCAATACCTTCACCCATAAGCCAACATGCCTCTTTTGTGCAAGCCACAATTGACGCTATTCAAGCAGGATTAAAGTCACAGCGGTCAAAAAAGCAATAATAATCCTACTCAAATAAACTTTGAGCATTAGGAATACGTGATACTGCCCAATGATAAAAACTTCCTTCCTGTGGCTTTTGAGTTGTCTTTGCTTTTCTGTGAATGTGAAAGCCTATAAACCGTGAATCTTCTACTGGTTTAATACCAAAAGTTGGATCAAAAATCCTTTCAGTTTTGCGCCCTGTCCAATAATAAAAAGTTTCTTTTTCCTTTGCTTCATGAAAAAAGTTGTACTTTTTGGCTAACCGAGAGATACCATCATTACCAAATATAGTAATTCCAAGTCTTCCTGGTAAAATCGGCAATTTTTTTCTCTTTAACCAAAATGGCCTCCAAATACGGCGTTTAAACCCCAACCAATTTGGAACAATTTCTGTACCCGACAAATAATCTTCAAATGCTTTTATAATGGGATTATCAGGAGGCAAATAAAGCGCAGAAACTCCTACCCTTGCAGCATTTTCTCTTGCCAACCAAACACGATCTGCCTCTGGATGAAACTGTTTCACAAGGTAAACATCTGTATCTAACCAAACACCTTGTTGATATTTCATTAGCATAACGCGGAAAATATCTGAAAATTGAACAATCGTACGATTGGGTTCATAATCAGGAAAATTAGGGTCAAGACGGTAAAATGCTGAACGTGGTAAAATTGATTCGGCTTCATGTAACTCAACACCAACAGGCACATTTGCCACCTTTTCATAACTAAAAAGCTTAACACGCTGACCAGTCTTAACCATTGATGCTAAGCACAACCAATCAACAGACCTCAATTGTTCTCCATACCAAAACGTACAAATATCCATAGGCAATATTAAAAATACTCTAAACTTACACGAAATAATTGCTCAACATCATGAACACTATCAGCAAGAGCAAAAATTACTATCCGATCACCTGGCAAAATGCGCGTATCTGCCGAAAGTTGTATTATTGTTTTATTACGATAAATTGCACCAATTCTCAAACCATCTGATAAATCGAGCTCTGACAATGATTTACCAACCAATGAAGACGTTTGCATCACTTCAGCCTCAATAATTTCTGCTTGACCATTAAAAACTGAGTGAACCGCACGAATACGTCCACGGCGCATTTGTTGCAAAATTTTTGATATAGTAACGCTATGGGGATTAAGATACGCATCTACACCAACTGCACGGCTAAATTCTTGGTAAGCAACATTATTAATCAATACCATATTAGCTCTACACCCAAGTCTTTTAGCAATAATAGCACTTAAAAGATTCACCTGATCCTGATTTGTCAGTGTAATTATTAAATCGGCTTGACCAATTCCAGCTTCCTGAAGAATCACCGGATCTAATACATTACCATATAAAACAGTTGTCTTTTCGAGTTGATCAGCAATTGTCAGCGCTCTCTCTCTGTGCGATTCTATAATTTTCAGTCTTAATTTATGTAAACGCTTTTCAATAGCTTGAGCAACATAAAGACCAATGTGACCACCTCCTGCAATAATCATGCGGTGTGCATCCCGTTCCTTATGACCAAAAAGCCCAACCGCACGACGCATCTGATCACGGGCAGCAACAAGATAGGTCACATCACCAACACGTAATTCTGTCTCTGAATGCGCTATCAATAACTCTGAACCACGTTTAATAGCTGTAACCGTTGTTCGAAGATCTGGAAAAAGCTCTGTTAATTGATGCAAAGGCGTATTAATAACTGGACAATCTTCCATACACTCCAAGGCTAATGCAACAATATCATCATTACAAAAATACAGTACATCTATTGTTCCAGGTAAAGCAATACGGCGTAGAACCATTTCCCCAACTTCAATTTCTGGCGAAATAACCACATCAATAGGAATACTCTCTCTGGCAAAAAGAGTTTTATAGCGTGGTTCTAAATAGGACTGTGAGCGAATACGTGCTATTTTTGTTGGAATATTGAACAATGAATGTGCTACTTGGCAAGCTACCATATTAACTTCATCAAATAAAGTCACTGCAATCAACATATCAGCTTTATCTGCACCTGCTGCTAAAAGCACCTCAGGCCGTGAGCCATGACCAACAAAACCTCTCACATCCAACGTATCACGAATTTTTTCAATCAATCTTGTTTCAATATCAATAACAGTAACATCGTGATTCTCTGCAGCCAAACGCTCTGCTATTCCATAACCAACCTGTCCCGCTCCGCAAATAATCACATGCATAACCTATGAAACTCCAAGTGCTTTAAGCTTACGGTGCAAAGCTGAACGCTCCATCCCTATAAATTCAGCCGTACGCGATATATTTCCACCCAAGCGCCCAATTTGCGTCATTAAATACCTCTTTTCAAAGAGTTCTCGTGCTTCACGCAACGGTAAATCCATTATACTTTCATCTGCATTCATTTGAATATGAGGCAAAGAATTGCTCACTTCTGTAGGAAGCAATTCCGCTGTTATTGGACCATCACCATCACGCACAAGAATAAGAAGTCGTTCAATATTATTGCGTAACTGCCGCACATTACCGGGCCAAGCATGTGTTTGCAAAATAGAGATAACATCATCACTGATTTCACGCGGTTTAATACCAACTTGCTGCGATATTATTTTAACAAAATGATGTACAAGCTCTGGTATGTCTTCACGACGTGCAGAAAGCGGTGGAACAGAAACAGGAACAACCGAAAGACGATGAAAAAGATCTTCTCTAAAGCGTCCATCAGCAATCAGATTTTCAAGGTTTTGTGCTGTTGAAGAAATTATACGAACATCCACTTTAACACGTTTTGTGCCACCAACCCTTTCAAATGCCTGACCTGTTAAAACCCGAAGAATCTTACTTTGAGTTTCACGAGACATATCAGCAATTTCATCAAGGTATAATATCCCTCCATGAGCTTCTTCTAATGCACCAATCTTACGTTCATTCCCCTCCATTTCGTTACCAAACAATTCAATTTCCATTCTTTCTGGAACAATCGTTGCCGCATTTATTGTAACAAATGGCCCATTTGAACGCGCTGAACGCGCATGAATAACACGCGCCACCATCTCTTTTCCCGCACCTGAAGGACCAGTGATCATAATGCGACTATTGGTTGGCGCTACTTTTTCTATGACTTGACGTAAATGTTTCATAACAGACGACGTACCGAGCAGCTCTAGTGTTTCACTCGAACGCTTGCGCAATTCTAAAAGCTCGCGTTTTAATTTTGAGTTTTCAAGAGTCCGTTCAGCAACCAATACAAGGCGATCAGCTTTAAAAGGCTTTTCAATAAAATCATATGCTCCTCGTTTTATAGCAGACACAGCTGTTTCAATATTACCATGCCCAGAGATCATAACCACTGGAAGAGCAGGATAGCGCGCTTTAATTTCATCAAGCAGTGCTAAACCATCCAAACGGCTTCCCTGTAACCAAACATCTAAAAAAATGAGTTTTGGAATACGTTCACTAATTTGCGCCAATGCTTCATCAGAATTACTTGCAACACGCGTTTCATAGCCTTCATCATCTAAAATACCAGAAACAAGCTCACGAATATCCATTTCATCATCAACAATTAAGATATCTGATACCATTCTTATTCCCCTATTTTATAATTTATAACTTGTGCAACACTATCCTGCTCAGCCCCATCCGCTGGAAATACCAAACGAATCATAGCACCACGACCTTCATAAAAATTCTTCGGAGCATCATATAATTCCATATAACCACCATGATCTTCAATAACTTTTCGCACAATGGCTAACCCAAGCCCTGTTCCCTTTTCTCGCGTTGTTATATAAGGTTCTAATAATTTTTGCCTTTGCTCTTTAGGAAGTCCTTTACCGTTATCAATAACATCCACAACCAAGCGTTCTTCTTGACGGTAAGAGCGTATAAAAATATGACCGCGAATGCCCTCCTCTCGCGTAACGGAATCAATAGACTCGCTCGCATTTTTGATAACATTGCAAAAAGCTTGAACAATAAGACGGTTATCAAACGCACCTAAAAGTGGTACATTTCCTAAATCTTGCTCAAAATGAATATCATGTCGAGCGACTTCTATTAAAAAACATGCTTCACGTAGTAATCCACGTATATCTAAAATATGCATTTTGGGTTTGGGCATACGTGCAAAAGAAGAAAATTCATCAACCATACGCCCAATATCCCCAACCTGTCGAATAATCGTATCGATACACCGCTCAAAGACCTCACGATCTTGTGTAATAGCTTTATCATAACGTTTCCGAATACGTTCAGCTGATAACTGGATAGGCGTAAGCGGATTTTTAATTTCGTGCGCAATACGGCGCGCAATATCTGCCCAAGCCGATGAGCGTTGTGCTTCAACAAGGTCTGTAATATCATCAATCGTCAAAACCCAAGATTGTCCCCGTCCGTCATCTTCTTCCATAGTAACTTGCACATTACAAACACGTTCTTGCCCAGCAACACTCAAGGTCACTTGTTCACGATGATTTTTACGACCTAAAAAACGCGCTAATTTAAAAACTTCCCAAATTTCAGCACTTAACGATAAAAGATTGCATCCAATAACCTGTTCAGAACGAATACCAAACATCGTTTCAATAGAACGATTAATAATTGTAACATCACCATTATCATCGATTCCAGCTACACCTGCTGTTACACCAGACAAAACAGCTTCAGAAAAACGTCGCCTTTCATCAATTTGATCACGCACCGTAATTAATTCATTGCGCCGATTTTTTAATTCACTCACCATGTAATTGAAAGTTTTTGATAACTGACCAATATCCCCATCCCTCGCTCGCACTGGCACAAAGACTTCCATATTCCCAGAAGCTACATCATCAGCTGCATTAATGAGAAGGCGAATAGGGCGTACCAAGCGATCAGCAACAGCAATACCAGCCCAAATAGCTGACAAAAATAAACTAAAGAAAAGGCATAGATAAAGCATACCAAATGCGATTTGCGTCGGGAGGCGATTTTCATTTAAATCACGATAACGATCTGTATTAATTTCTGTTAAACGCAAAGCAGATAAAACGTCTTTATCAATGTCACGCACTAAATACAAAAATGTATTTGGTATATTGGTAAATTTTAAAATGATACCAAAATAATCGTGAACCCCAGGCTGAAAAGAAAAAGGGCTCATACGCGTTGCTCGCTTGATAAGACTGGGTGGTGGGATAGGCAGATTATCCTCATCGCCAAGATCACTCGATATAAAAACAGTTCCACTCGAACTTAACAAAAATGCACCACGAAGATTGCGCCCTGCAGCATGACGCGTCAGTTGCATCCGATATTCAGCTAAATTACGCTCTAAAAGTTTTTTATTATCAAGTGCAAATGCCATAGTATAGGATAAATTTTTTAAATTTTGAAGCATTTCATCTGCATAAGCATTTGCTAAATCGATAGAAGAACTTACAATTTGCCGAGTTGTCGTATCAAACCATCGATCAAGCCCTAAGTTAAGTGCAGGACCTGATACAAGAGCTACAGCAACAGCTGGGACTGTTGCAACAAGCGTAAATAGTGAAATGAGACGCACATGAAGACGTGAGCCAGCACGCTTTAACCGCCAAGTACGAATAATGGGTATCATCTCGTAACAAACAATTATGACAAGCCCAAAAACCCAAATACTGTTAATCCCTATAAGGATGAGTGTTACAGCTCTATTGGGAACAACTGGGGTTAATCCGATAAGAATGATAAATGAAATAGAAGCCGTTAGCAAAGCCAACACAATGATTGTAACACCTAAAAATGTATAGACTTTATTTAAGCGATACAATTCATCCTTATAGCTACCTTTATCTATATTTTGAAGATTTGTCACGGATGTTGTATTCATGATGAGCTTACGTTACTTTACCCTACTATATATATAACCCTTTGTGACAAAAATTGACAATACCAATACCACGTTTTAAATACAGCCCCTAACAAATGAAGAGAAAATTTTTACATTTTCCAGAATATCTTTAAAAATAAAGCACGTTCGATGATGCTTTATATAACATAGGAGGTGAGATGCGGTTAACCAAACAGACGAATTATGCCCTCCGGATGCTCATGTACTGTGCAGATAATCAAGGATCTTTGAGTCGTATTCCAGAAATTGCTAAAGCATATGCCATTTCCGAGCTTTTCTTATTTAAAATCCTTCAGCCACTTGTTGAAGCAGGTTTTATACAAACAGTACGGGGACGCAATGGTGGCGTTAAATTAGCAAAACCTGCAACAGAAATTTCAGTAGCTGATGTTGTGAAAGTAACAGAAGATAACTTTTCCATGGCAGAATGCTTTGATACTGCAGAACCTAACTGCCCATTAATAGATTTTTGTGGCTTAAATACAGCACTTAAAAAAGCATTAAATGCTTTTTTTGATGTATTATCAGTAACATCCCTTGCTGATCTGCAAAAACCATCTTTTCGAAGCCAATTTAAAATAAATAATCATGAAAACAATGAGGTGAGATAATATGAAAGGAGATTCATTATTTCTATTGCAGCTATAATATTAGCCGCGGGTCGTGGTGAAAGAGCAGGATATTTACAAAAAATTCCAAAGCAATACCGACTTTTAGGACATGAGCCGGTAATTCGTCATACTGTGCGTTGCTTTTTACAAAATCCAGAGATCTCAACGATCATCTTAGTAATTCATCCAGAAGATCATCAAATCTGTGAGCAAGCTATAGCTGACTTTAAAGAGCGCCTCATCATAGTTGAAGGAGGCAACACACGTCAAATGTCCACTTTATGTGGGCTTCATGCACTTAAAAATATAAAGCCACAATATGTTCATATTCACGATGGTGCACGTCCCTTTATCGAAAACAAGCTCCTCGAAAAAATCCATACCACCATTAGCCATCAAGAAGGCGTTCTCCCTGTTCTTGCCATCTCTGATACCCTCAAACGTGTAAATAAAACACAGCATGTTTTAGAAACAGTTCCACGCACTAATCTTTATAGCGCACAAACTCCACAGTGCTTTCCATTTGAACGCATTTTAGCTGCCCATGAAAAAGCACAACAAACCTGCGACCAAGAATTTACTGATGATTCAGCAATTGCCGAATGGTTTGGTATACCTATGCGTACCATCCTTGGAGATCCTCAAAATATAAAAATTACATGGCATGAAGATTTTGATACGGCACATTTATATCTCCAGAAAAAAATGCAAATATTTCCTGATATCCGCACTGGAAATGGTTATGATGTTCATTCTTTCGAAGAAGGAACTTCTGTTACATTATGCGGTATAAAAATTCCTTTCCATAAAAAATTAAGTGGACACTCAGATGCTGATGTTGCTCTTCATGCACTAACAGATGCCCTTCTTGCTACTCAAGGTGCAGGAGATATTGGCACACATTTCCCTCCTTCTGATCCTCAATGGAAAAATACATCATCAGAAATTTTTCTTCGTCATGCCATTGATATTGTAAAAAAAGCGGGTGGGCGTATTACCAATGTTGATATAACACTGATCGCTGAAAATCCTAAAATTAGCCCCTACCGACACACAATGACAGAAAACCTTATGACAATACTCACCATTTCACCTGATCGCATCTCCATTAAAGCAACAACAAATGAAAAACTTGGGTTCATTGGTCGTGAAGAAGGCATTGCTGCTCTTGCAACTGCTACCGTTCTTTATCTAGGAGAAATTCCCAAATGACATATTTTTGTGAAGAGCAAGCATATGCAGTCCTTACAGCTTGTCGCCAAAAAGGTTTGCTTTTAACAACCGTTGAATCCTGCACAGGAGGACTTATTGCTGCAAATCTTACCAATATTGCAGGATCATCAGATGTACTTGATTGTGGATTTGTTGTTTATTCAAATGAATCAAAAATACGCCTTGTTGGTGTATGCGCTGAACTTATTAAAACGTACGGTGCAGTTTCAAAAGAAGTTGCGATTGCAATGGCCGAGGGTGGATTAAAATATTCACAAGCTGGAATTGCAATTTCTGTAACAGGAATCGCGGGACCAAGAGGGGCATGTCTTGGTAAACCTGTAGGACTTGTGCACTTCGCAGTTGCTTACAAAAATCATGAAACCCTGCATACAGAAGTACACTTCGGAGATCTTGATCGCAATACTATCCGCTCTGCAACCGTTGAAAATGCTTTTAAAATGATTTTGACATCTCTGCAATAACATTCCCCACATTAAACTGTTCCATTTTATTGCACCAAAATTACAAGTCCATGTTTTTTGAAATAATTTATTACTTATCTCAATTAAGCTACTATAAAGATAAATAAAGATAAATTAAAAAAGCAATACTATTTTAAGCCATAATATTAAATTGACAGGCTTTTAATTCAGCAAAAAGTAAATTCAAATAAGCTCTCACAGTTGTTATCGATATTACAGACGCCTTCGTGTATTATTGTCTCAAAGTGTTATCAGTCATTTATTTTTGAGCTTTTGTAATCTATGGGAAATTTTCAAATATAAATGAACGTAAAATGCTTGTTATTCTATCAAAAGAAGTCTCGTTTTCGATTCATAAGAAGCACGACCTTCACTACCAAGAGCGACTATCTTTTCCTTTCCAACTCTTTTAATAAACCCAAGAGGGAAAATAACTTTAAGCGTTTCTCTTGGATCATTTGATGAGGTATGCTCTAGAGTAATAAAAATGGGATGAAATTGGGTTAGCTCTTTTTCATTTTTGACATACACTAAAAACCAAAGTTTAAGTTCTTCCTGAGAAAACATACATGAAAAATTCACTGGAAACATTTCATTTATGGGATTTCTAAAATCGATGCGATTGCTTAACTTATTTACATCATCTGATATCCCCACCTCTTTCAACGTACCGTCATCCTTCTCATGTGCTAATTCTGAAAACAAAAATGGACTGTCAGAAGGGAATTCAATGTAATTTATGTTAATTAATTGTTCTTTAGGGTGATAAATGGTTAAATCTACATGAAAATAAGCCGATCCGTCTTTCTCATCCTTTGTGTACTCATAAAGTCTACAAGAAGAAATCTTTAATCTTTCTCCTAATTCTTCTTTTTTACGCTCTCTACGTCTCCATAATTCCCATGAGACCAAATAACCGCCAGTAAAAAGAGCAGCCAAAATAGAGCCAACAGCAGCGAGGGTGTCTGCATCACAAATACTTCTAAGGATATCTGCATACTCAAATATCAACATATTTTACATACCTCTCTCTATTCCTCCTTCTTTTTCGCACTGATTATTTAAGTGACTTACACCTAACCGATTGATCTCAATCATTCAAAAATAAAGATTGCAAAAAAAACTCAGAATTATCAAAATCTACTCTTATCATCTCAATATCAGCATAAATATTGCTTGCACCACAAAATTATTATTTGTCGTAATTATAATAATGATTGATAATTATAAAATATATAATTGGATTATATCCACATATTTTAAAGTGCTGAAATATCTTAATAAAACTTACATATTTTATTATAAAATATTATCGAATTATGATAATTGATAAATAATTTGTTATCAATATAGTTTCATCAAATATCATTATTATTGATTTTTTGATAATTTCTTTAGAGAATTATTGTTGATTCATTCACTAACGTATTGTTATATTATTTTCGCGTAGTAATGATTAAAAGCTATATTTAATATTTCTAAATGAGAATATTAAGTTTGATCATGCAACAAATAAAGAGTGAAAATAAATTGCACAGATTACGAAATACGATATTTATTATGCAATAAAATTAACTAAATAAATTATGATACTGGGGAACCATAAATTTGGTGCGCACGCATTTCAAAAGCGTCAGTAAATTTATGAAAAGCAATATCAAACATTGAGCCCATTACCAATCCAAGCATTTTGCTTTTAAATTCATAATCAATAAAAAATTCTACATTGCACGCGTTTTTATTCTCAATGTGATGAAACATCCAACGATTTTCAAGATACTTGAATGGACCATCAATATATTGAACCTCTATGAGATTTTTCTTCGGTTGAAGAAAAACTTGAGTCGTAAAAGTTTCTCGGATAACCTTATAGCCAACTGTCATATCAGCAAGAAGTAATGTCTTTTCCTCAGCCTCTTTCCGAGAGCGCACCACCAAAGCCTCACACATCGGTAAAAATTCGGGATAATGTTCAATATCTGAAACAAGATTAAACATTTCATGGGCGCTATGGGCAATTTGCCGATGTGTTGTAAAAGTCGGCATAACTACCTCTGTAAAGCGAATTTTTCATCTCGTGCTTTTTGCAAAATTGCGAAATCATCTCCTGCATGATGGGATGAACGTGTCAAAGGATTGGAAGCCATATGCAAAAAACCCTTCACTTTACCAATCTTAGCAAAAGACTCAAATTCTTCAGGGGGCACAAAACGAATAACTGGATGGTGCTTTCGTGTAGGCTGCAAATATTGCCCAATTGTCATAAAGTCAACATCAGCAGAGCGTAAATCATCCATTAATTGAAGAATTTCATTTCGTTCTTCCCCAAGGCCAACCATAATTCCTGATTTTGTGAAGATTGTTGGATCAAGCTCTTTAACGCGTTGCAGTAATCGGATTGAATGGAAATAACGCGCTCCCGGACGAACCTTTAGATATTTAGATGGAACTGTCTCCAAATTATGATTAAAAACATCCGGCTTGGCAGTAACAATAATCTCTAGAGCACCATCCTTATGACGAAAATCAGGCGTAAGAACTTCAATTGTTGTCTTAGGAGCTTTTCGACGAATAGCATAAATAACTTTTGCAAAATGCTGTGCACCACCATCAGCGAGGTCATCGCGATCGACAGATGTAATCACAACATGTCGTAATCCCATCTGCGCAACAGCATCCGCTACACGTTCTGGCTCATTATCATCAACTGCCAGCGGAATACCTGTTGCAACATTGCAAAAAGCACAAGCCCGTGTACATATCTCACCCAAAATCATAAAACTGGCATGCCTCTGGCTCCAACATTCACCGACATTTGGACAACCTGCTTCTTCACATACGGTCACTAATTTGTTAGCACGCACAATACCATGCGTTTCTTTATATACTTTTGATGTTGGTGCTTTTACACGAATCCAATCTGGTTTTTTCTGAACACTTGTATCAGGACGATGCGCCTTTTCAGGATGACGCAGACGCCTATTCGTAACTCTATCAACAACCGTAACCATTTAAGCCTCTGTCTTGTAGATATGGAGTGCCAATGAAAAATCCAAAACGTAGGATCTTTCATACAATCCAGCCATCAAGCATTTAAAACCTGACCATAAGCATCCAATACACTTTCTTTCATCATTTCCGACAATGTCGGATGCGGAAAGACGGTATGCATCAATTCTTCCTCGGTTGTTTCAAGATTCATGGCAATAACAAAACCTTGAATCAGCTCTGTTACTTCCGCCCCTACCATATGTGCACCAAGAAGCTGCCCTGTTTTTTTATCAAAAATAGTTTTCACCAATCCCTGATCTTCACCTAAAGCAATAGCCTTGCCATTAGCTGCAAAGGAATAACGACCAACACGTATATCATAGCCAGCTTCTTTTGCCATTTTTTCCGACAAGCCTACAGAGGCAACTTGCGGTGTGCAATATGTACACCCTGGAATTTTTCTCTTATCAAGCGGATGAGCGCTCTTCAAACCTGCAAGATGTTCAATACATATTACGCCTTCTTCTTCTGCTTTATGTGCCAACATAGGAGGACCAGCTACATCACCAATAGCATAAATGCCCTCCACACCTGTCCAGCTCCATTCATCAGTTACAATGCATCCACGATCAGTTTTTATACCTAATGCTTCCAATCCAAGATTCTCAATATTACCCTGAACACCAATAGCTGAAATCAATCGATCAGCTGTAATTGTTTGTGTTTTACCTTTAACATCAATATGCGCAGTAATAGAATCAGAAGCTTTTTCAACTTTTGTTACCTTAGCTTCAGTAAGAATGCGAATACCTTTTTTCTCTAACTGTTTACGAGCAAACTCTGAAATTTCAACATCCTCAGCTGGCATAATGTGAGGCATCATTTCAACAACAGTCACCTCAGCTCCCATATCATGATAAAAAGAGGCAAATTCAATACCGATTGCCCCAGACCCCATTACCAAAAGCGACTTCGGCATCGTACGTGGGATCATAGCCTCAAAATAAGTCCAAATGAGCTTTCCGTCTGGCTCAATACCAGGGAGAGAACGAGGACGTGCACCAGTTGCAATAATCACGTGCTTTGCTTGATAAGTCCCTTCTCCTAACGTTCCTTTAGGTACTGGATTTTGCGGTTGCATAATCGGTTTAGATGATGAAGAAACAATAATTTCTGCAAGCTGACTCCCTTTAGCTTCTTTAGTGAGCTTTGCCTCTCCCCAAATAATGTCAATTTTATTTTTCTTCATGAGAAAACCAATACCGGCATTTAAACGCGCTGAAACTCCGCGAGAACGCGCCACAATATCTTTAATGTTTGCCTCAATGGAACCATTAAGCTTTAGGCCGTAATCATTTGCATGTTCAGCAAAATGCTTCATTTCTGCAGAGCGTAAGAGTGCCTTTGTTGGAATACAACCCCAATTTAAGCAAATCCCACCCAAATGTTCACGCTCAACAATTGCCGTCTTGAAACCACACTGCGCTGCACGAATTGCAGTCACATATCCGCCAGGGCCCGAACCAATCACAACTACATCATAAAGATTCGCCACAGTAATTCCTCCATAGATATACACAAACGGATATGCATTCTCTGAGCTTAAAACCAAAAATCAACATGACAAAATTTGCCCGTATCTTTCACACTAAAAGCTTCACATAAACGCCTTTATAAAATCAGCAAAAGCAGAAATATTGCCATTCGAGCTTTTTAAATCTGCTTTTATCATACCAATCACCACTCTCACACAATTATGTGAGGCACTTTTAAACAGCTTAAACTAACATTGTTAACGGATTTTCAATTATCTTCTTAAAAGCTTGAGCAAGCTCTGCCGCTAACGCACCATCAACAGCACGATGATCAACAGAAAGTGTAACTGACATAACTGTCGCAATTCCTAATGCACCATTTTTAACAACTGCACGTTGTTCACCTGCACCAATTGCAAAAATTGTTGCATGTGGTGGATTAAGAATGGCAGAAAAGCTTTTCACACCATACATCCCCATATTCGATACAGCTGTTGTTCCTCCTTGATATTCTTCCATTTTTAATTTACGCTCACGCGCACGCTTTGTAAAATCTTTCATTTCGTTAGAGATTACCGATAAAGATTTTTCCTCTGCATGACGAATAATTGGCGTAATTAATCCATTTGAAACAGAAACAGCAACCCCAATGTCACAGTGTTTGTGATGAAGGATTCCTCCTTCAAGCCAAGACACATTAGTATCGGGAATAGCTTTTAAAGAGAGCGCCACAGCTTTAATAACCATATCATTAACTGAAATTTTATAAGCTGGCTTAGATCCTTCTTGCGTCTTAACCATCGGTACAGAAGCATTCAATTGCGCACGAATCTCCAATAAAGCATCAAGTTCACAATCTACCGTCACATAAAAATGTGGTACTTTTTGTTTTGATTCAACCAAACGTTTAGCGATTGTTTTACGCATATTATTATGAGGAATGAGTGTATATTCATCCTCTTTGAAAAGTTGCAATATCTGTTTATCAGAAGCATCTGCAACTACTGACTGTCCAATTTGTGATGAAGAAAAATCTTCACAAGTACCATCACTTACGGCTTTTTCTACATCGCGCTTAATAATACGTCCATGTGGACCGCTACCAGAAATAAGTGATAAATCAAGTCCTGCCTGAGCTGCTAATCGCCGAGCCAAAGGAGACACAAAAAGACGTATACTCTTTTTATCTTTCTGCATAAATTGCTGTGACAGTGATAAATTAGATATTGGTGTTATCTTTGAATCTATCTGTTTCACATCCTGTGATTCTTTGGCTGCAAAAGAAGGAGAAACTTCTTCTGCAATCTTTGCAGCCTCAGCTAAGTCTTCACCTTCTTCTGCTAACACAACAATTAAAGTATTAACTTTAACTCCTTGCGTTCCAGCAGGAACAACAATTTTAGCAACCGTTCCTTCGTCAACAGCCTCTACCTCCATTGTTGCCTTATCCGTCTCAATTTCAGCAATAACATCACCAGAGGAAACCTTATCTCCCTCCTTAACATTCCATTTGGACAAATTTCCTTCTTCCATCGTAGGAGAAAGCGCAGGCATTGTAATCTTAATGGGCATAGTACTTTCCTCCGTTATGCTCTGTAAGTTACAGCCTTAACGGCTTCAATGATTTCAGCAATGTTTGGTAAAGCCAATTTTTCAAGATTGGCAGCATAAGGCATGGGAACATCTTTACCAGAAATTGTGGCAACTGGCGCATCAAGATAATCAAAAGCCTGCTGCATAACACGTGTTGCAATTTCAGTTCCAACAGATGACTGAGGATATCCCTCCTCAATTGTCACCAAACGACCTGTCTTTTTGACTGAAGTAAGAATCGTTGGCAAATCCATTGGACGAATGGTTCGTAAATCAATCAATTCAACATCAACACCAAGTTTTTCAATCTCTGGTAATGCTTGAACCGCATAATGCATCCCAATCCCACACGCTACAATCGTAACATCTTGACCAGACTTATGAATACGTGCCTTACCAATAGGCAAAATAAAATCATCTATTTTAGGAACATCAAATTGATGACCATACAAAATCTCATTTTCAAGAAAAATAACAGGATTGTCATCACGAATAGCAGCCTTCAGCAAACCCTTTGCATCAGCAGCATTGTAAGGCATAACGACTTTAAGACCTGGCACATGACTGTACCATGCAGCATAGCACTGAGAATGTTGAGCACCAACACGCGCAGCCGCACCATTGGGACCACGAAAAACCATGGGAGCAGACATTTGCCCACCAGACATATAACGAGTTTTTGCCGCTGAGTTAATAATTTGATCAATTGCCTGCATAGCAAAATTAAATGTCATAAACTCGACAATGGGACGTAACCCTCCAAATGCAGCACCAACAGCCAACCCTGCAAAACCGTGCTCCGTTATTGGTGTATCGATAACCCGGCGCGCACCAAATTCTTCTAACAAACCTTGGCTCACTTTATAAGCGCCTTGATATTGCGCAACTTCTTCTCCCAACAAGAAAACCATTTCATCGCGCCGCATCTCTTCAGCCATAGCTTGATTGAGTGCTTCACGCACCGTCATTGTATCCATTTGAGTCCCCATTGGAATATCGGGATCAGAAGCAACATCCAAAGTAGGCAGTGCTGGAATTGACAAAGAAAGAGAGGGAGAGCCTTCTCCAGACTTTTTATGAGCAGCTTGAGAAGCTACAGTATCGTCAGTCTGCAAAATACTCTCAGCACTTTCACCTTCTTCTAATAATACAGCAATAACAGTGTTAACCTTCACTCCTTCAGAACCTGTAGGTACAAAAATTTTACCAAGAGTACCTTCATCGACAGCTTCTACCTCCATCATTGCCTTATCAGTTTCAATTTCAGCAATCACATCCCCAGAGCTCACTTTATCGCCTTCTTTCTTGAGCCACTTAGACAACTTACCTTCTTCCATCGTTGGTGAAAGCGCTGGCATCAAAATATTAATGGACATACTCGCTCCCCTCGCATTACACTAAAATATCAGTATAGAGCTCAGAAACATCTGGCTCTCTATCACTTTGAGCAAAGTCTGCCGCATCAGCAACAATCGCACGCACCTCTTTATCGATAGACTTTAAATCATCTTCGCTCGCAAAACCTTGTTTAAGAATCCGACTTTTCACTTGATCAATCGGATCGTGCTCATTTTTTATTTTCTGAACCTCTTCTTTTGATCGATATTTTGCTGGATCAGACATAGAGTGACCACGATAGCGATAAGTTTGCATATCAAGAATGATTGGTCCTTGACCTGAACGCGCCCAAGAAATTGCCTCATCAGCAGCTCCTTTTACCGCACGAACATCCATGCCATCAACAATAATACCTGGAATTTCAAAAGAAAGACCACGGCGAGAAAAATCAGTTTCTGCAGATGCACGCGCAACTGATGTTCCCATAGCGTACTGATTATTTTCAATAATATAAACAACAGGAAGCTTCCAAAGCGAAGCCATATTAAAACTTTCGTAAACCTGCCCTTGATTTGCAGCACCATCACCAAAATAAACTAATGTCACGTTATCTTTGCCAAGATACTGATTCGCAAGTGCCAAACCTGTACCAATTGGAACCTGCGCACCAACAATACCATGCCCACCATAAAAATGTTTTTCTTTAGAAAACATATGCATCGAACCTCCCTTCCCCTTGGAAAAGCCGCCCTGACGCCCTGTTAACTCTGCCATTACTCCACGTGGGCTCATACCAACCGCTAACATATGACCATGATCACGATAAGAAGTAATAACCTGATCACCTTCTTTTGTAGATTTCAGTGTTCCAGTAACAACAGCTTCCTGTCCAATGTAGAGGTGACAAAATCCACCAATAAGACCCATGCCATAAAGTTGCCCCGCTTTTTCCTCAAAACGACGAATCAAAAGCATTTCGCGATAGGCATCAACTTCTTCTTCTTTTGTAAAATTAGCGACTTGTGCTATTTTTGCGGTATTTGATGCAAGATGCGCTACCGACGCAGAATTTTTTTTAAGCCGTTCTGCCATATTGAACTCCCTTTTATGATTATTTAGGAATAACCTTTACGGACAAAAGTTACAAGTATTATCAATTTTCTTAAACAATATCATAAAGAATTGTTTTAAAATAAACGATTTTTAATCATTTTTAATATCGTTAAAGGGATTTAAAATTGTCAATTCATTTGACTTAGAAAAGTTTAAATTTTTTCGGACATACTCATCTAGCATATCTTTTTCAATAGACCCATCACGTAAAAGAGAAATATGCTTCTCAATTGATATACGTTCTGCTTCTATTTGATGAAGTTCTTCCTCCAATTCAACAATATGCTGATTAACTTTACTGCGTGAATATAACCCATACTCACCATGATAAATATGATAACTAAAATAGCTCAAAACTCCCACTGTTATAAGCGGGAGTACAAAGCGCGCTTTAATCGATCTGCGTTTCTGTTTTGTCCACATAAAATAGCACAGTCTTCTTTAAATACTCTAATTAACTATGCATACTTTTCATTAATGCCTTCTTACCAAATCCCCAATTTAAGTAATTTACGCTCACTCCTTTGCCCCCCTCTACTACAACAAAAATATATCCTCCCACTTTTTACATTTTATAAAAACAACATATAGACTTATTAATTTGTGATTTTATCCCCATTTTTTTTAGAAAATTTCCCAGCCACAATGACTATAAAATCAATAATTGCCCAAATTCCACTAATAACCAACCCTACGAGTGATAAAGAAAGAATAAGCATTAAAATACCTGTCCAAAACTTCCCAACCATAAAGCGATGAACACCAAATATACCAGCGAACCAACAAATAAGTGCAAGCATTACTTTTAATTGTTCTGGCTGCTGCTTCAATAATGGAAAGACAGAATTGATAGAATCACCTTCATGCAAAAAATCAACAGTATCACCAATGTTCGGTGGATTTTTTCCTAACCAATCCCAAGTTGCAAATTGGTAACGCTTACCATCATCACCTGAAACGAGGTAAATCCCTTGATCTTGGCTAATAATCACACCTCTCATCTTTATCACCTATAAAATTGCTACTTTATTACTAATAAAATAGTTAAATTAATAATCTTTAAATTATGAATTCATCCCCACTTTTATTCAAATTTTCAAAACACAATAAGCATCAAATCAATCATTATCCAAATCACAATAGTAAACAACCCGATGATTGATAAAGAGAAAAGAATCATTAAAATTTCTGTTCCAAACTCACCAATCACAAAGCGACAGATACCAAATACTCCCAAAAACAGACAAACGAATGCAAGCAGCACTCTTAGTTGCTCTGACCGTTTCCTCAATAATGGAAAAATAGAATTAACAACATTATTTTCATATGCGAAATTAACAGAATCTCCACGTTTAGGTGATTTTTTTCCTAACCAATCCCAAGTTGCAAATTGATAACGCTTACCATCATCACCTGAAACAAGGCAAGTTCCTTGATCTTGGTTAATAATCACGCTTCTCATTTTTATCCTCTATAAAGCTGCTGCTCATTGTCATAGATAAAGCAACCAACTTTAACAGATTTTATCCCCATTTTTGTCTGTAAAATTTCCAGATATAATAAGTATCAAATCAATGAATACCCAAATCCAACTAATAAATACTCCAAACAATGTTATAGTTAGAATAAGCATTAAAATACCCGTCCCAATTTTACCAACCATAAAGCGATGAATACCTAATGTACCAAAACAGAGACAAATGATCGCCAGCAATAGTTTGGAGTGTCCTGACTGTTGATTCGACAACGGAAAAACAGAGCTAATAACATCACCTTCACACACAAAATGAACAGGGTCACCAACCTTCGGGGAATTTTTTCCTGACCAATCCCAAGACTCAAACTGATAACGCTTATCATCATCACCCGCAACGAGATAAGTCCCCTGATTTTTACCAATAATTACACCTTTCATCTTTACCCCTCTATAAAATTTTCATCTGTATATCACCAATAAATAATTAAACAATATCGGAATTTTACATTCTATGCTCATAACCATTAACGATGCAAACCACCAGCATAACATGCCTGCGCTCCCAGCATTTCTTCAATGCGAATAAGCTGATTATATTTCGCTAATCTATCTGAACGCGCAAGTGAACCAATTTTAATTTGCCCACAGTTCGTTGCAACAGCAAGATCTGCAATGAACGCATCCTCCGTTTCACCTGAACGATGCGATATAATAGCACGATAACCTGCTTTATGAGCCGTTTCTACGGCATCAAGCGTTTCGCTTAATGTACCAATCTGGTTAACTTTAATAAGAATAGAATTGGCAGCACCCTTTTTGATACCATCACGCAAACGCGCTGAATTTGTTACAAACAAATCATCACCAACAAGCTGGCATTTTTTACCAATTGAGTCAGTAAGCAACTTCCAACCTTCCCAATCATCTTCAGCCATCCCATCTTCAATTGTGATAATAGGATAAGTTTCAACGAGTTGAGCTAAATAATCTACCTGCTCCTGAACACCACGGAACTTTCCTTCACCTTTATAAAAATATGAACCATTTTTGTAAAGTTCTGTTGAAGCGCAATCTAAACCAATAGCAATTTGTTCTCCTGGCTTATATCCGCATGCTATTATAGATTCCATAATAAAATCAATTGCTTGCTCAGCATTTTTCAATTGAGGTGCAAAACCACCTTCATCGCCAACATTAGTATTATAACCTGCATCTTGTAAACGCTTTTTCAATGTATGAAAAACTTCAGCACCATAACGAACTGCTTCTTTCAGTGTAGACGCCCCTACAGGAATAATCATAAACTCTTGAAAATCAATCGGGTTATCAGCATGTATGCCACCATTAATAATATTCATCATTGGCGTGGGAAGGACATGTGCTTGTGTGCCGCCAATATAACGATACAAAGGCAAATGCAATGATTGCGCTGCTGCTTTCGCAACAGCCAATGAAACGCCGAGAATAGCATTAGCGCCAAGACGTGCCTTATTTGGTGTTCCATCCAAGGTTATCATTGCTTGATCAATGGCTATTTGATTTCTTGCATCTCGCCCACCTAATTCTTCAAAAATCTCGCCATTGACTGCAGAAACTGCTTTTTCAACTCCCTTCCCCTGATAGCGTATACCACCATCACGAAGTTCTACCGCTTCATGCGCCCCTGTCGATGCACCTGAAGGAACAATAGCGCGACCAAAAGCCCCACCTTCTAAATGAACATCAACCTCTACCGTTGGATTCCCTCGGCTATCAAGCACTTCACGCCCAATGATATCAACAATTACACTCATGTGAAGTTCCTTATTTAATAAAAATCTCGATTCATCTTAAACGCCCATAATAATGAAATATCCTCTATAATGTATATTCAATTCATCTTTTTTGCCAAATGATCAAATTCCATCAAATTCTCAAGCAATCTTCGTAAGTTATCAATTTTAATCATATTAAGTCCATCAGAGGGAGCATTATCTGGATCCTGATGTGTTTCTAAAAAAATACCTGCAACCCCAACAGAAACAGCTGCACGCGCTAAAACCTCAACAAACTGGCGCTGCCCACCAGATGAATCACCTTTACCACCTGGCTCCTGAACAGAATGCGTTGCATCAAAAATAACAGGAGCTCCAAATGAACGCAAAATAGGCAATGAACGCATATCAGAAATAAGTCGGTTATAACCAAATGAAGTACCCCGCTCACACAGCATAACATTAGGATTACCACTTTGAGTAACCTTTTTTAAAACATTTTCCATATCCCATGGAGCCAAAAATTGACCTTTTTTAATATTGATAACACGCCCTGTTTTAGCTGCAGCCACCAAAAGATCTGTTTGACGACATAAAAAAGCAGGTATTTGCAAAACATCTACCGTTGAAGCAACGGCCATACACTGTTCTTGCGTGTGTACATCAGTTAATACTGGACAATTGAATTCTTGCTTTAAATCAGAAAAAATATCTATTGCTTTTTCAAGACCAATACCACGTGCTGCATTAAGAGACGTTCTGTTAGCTTTATCGTAACTAGATTTATAAACAAACCCAATACCAACTTGATCCGCAATTGTTTTAATTCGACCCGCCATTTCAAAAGCATGATCTCGACTTTCCATCTGACATGGACCCGCAATTAATGAAAGAGGTGCTTTATTTGAAAAAATAACATCTCCAACATTAACAATAGCATTTGATTTAAACATTTATTCCTCAAAAAAGCGAATAACAAAATTCACAAACTACACCAATCGACTCTGTTTTACAGTCGCTTTAATAAAAGAAGCAAAAAGCGGATGTGGATCAAATGGACGTGATTTTAGTTCTGGATGATATTGAACACCAATAAACCAAGGGTGATCTGCATACTCTATCGTTTCTGGCAAGGCACCATCTGGAGACATACCAGAAAAAATCAAACCACACTGTTCAAGCTTCTCTTTATAATCAATATTTACTTCATAACGATGACGATGCCGCTCAAAAATTTTTGTTCTTCCATAAATTTGAGCGATATGGCTATCTTCTTTTAATTCAGCAGCAAAAGCACCAAGCCGCATTGTACCACCAAAATTTTCACATTTTGTACGCTTCTCAAGGACACCCTCTTTGAGCCACTCTTTCATTAACCCTACAATCGGATTTTGTGTCTCATAAAATTCACTTGATGAAGCATTCTCAATATGTGCAATGTTGCGCGCGACCTCTATACAAGCTAACTGCATCCCAAAGCAAATACCTAAAAACGGAATTTTACGCTCCCGTGCAAATTGAATTGCTTGAATTTTACCTTCTGCACCACGCGCCCCAAAAGCGCCAGGAACCAAAATTCCATGAACTTTTTGTAAATAAGGTGCAGGATCCTCTTTTTCAAAAAGCTCCGCGTCAATCCACTCAATATTAACTTTTACTTTATTAGCCAACCCACCATGCGCAATCGCTTCGGTAAGAGATTTATAAGCATCTTTTAAGCCCGTATATTTTCCAACAATTGCAATTGCCACCTCTCCTTCAGGATGATGGATCCGATGTGCAATATCTTTCCAGCGATCCATTTTTGGTTTAGGAGCTGGATCAATTCCAAAAGCGGACAGAACTTCTGAGTCTAAACCCTCGTTATGATATGCTATAGGAACATCATAAATCGTTGGCACATCCAATGCCTGAATAACTGCGCTCGGACGCACATTACAAAAAAGGGATAATTTGCGTCGTTCTGTTTCTGGAATAGATCGATCTGCACGCACTAACAAAATATGAGGAGCAATCCCTATTGATTGCAACTCCTTAACGGAATGCTGAGTAGGTTTAGTTTTTAACTCACCTGCTGACGCAATATAAGGCATCAATGTAAGATGCACATAGACAACACTTTGCCTTGGTAATTCATTTTGAAGCTGACGAATCGCTTCAAGAAAAGGCATTGCCTCAATATCACCAACAGTCCCACCTATTTCACACAAAACAAAATCAAATTCTTCATTTCCTGTTGTAATGAATCTCTTAATTTCATCTGTAACATGAGGAATAACTTGAACTGTTGCCCCCAAATAACCACCACGTCGTTCTTGCTCAATGATATTGCGATAAATACGCCCTGTTGTAATATTGTCTTGGCTACTCGCAGAGCATCCAGTAAAACGCTCATAATGACCAAGGTCAAGATCCGTTTCTGCACCATCATCAGTAACAAATACCTCACCATGTTGGTAAGGTGACATCGTACCTGGATCAACATTCAAATAAGGATCAAGTTTGCGAAGCCGCACGCGATATCCACGCGCTTGCAACAATGCAGCTAAAGCTGCTGCTGCAATCCCTTTTCCAAGGGAAGAAACCACACCACCAGTAATAAAAACATAACGTGCCATGGGCTTATGGTGATAAGCAGTTTATGATGATTTTTCCAGTAAAAAATGCAAAAAAAATAGTTTTTCTTCATAAAAATAAAAAAAGGTGAAAAATCACCTTTTTAAAACCCGTATTATCTTAAAAAAAACTATTTCTCATCGTTCCCAGAGATTGAATTTTCAAGCAGTGGTGGAATTGGACTTTCAACTGCAGGATCCGCAGATTCACTTTTTTCTCGAGGAGGCACTGAAACACCGCCAAGCTGTTCAAGAATAGAAGGCTGAGATCCACTTTCTGACGATGCAGTTCCTGAAGTTTCTTTATTTGTTGAATCTTGCTCTGAATTAACTGGGATACGCTTGAGAATATCAGAACTAGAGTTTGATATATTTCCAACCACGATCAGTGCAATGGATACTACAAAAAAACAAAACGCCAAGATCGCTGTCAAACGCGTCAATGCGTTTTTAGTTCCACGCGTCTTCATAAGTCCCGAACCACTACTAACACCAAGTCCACCGCCTTCTGAAGGCTGAAGCAATACAACGCCAACCAAAGCAATAACAACCAAAAAATGAATAACAATAAGTACCGTTTGCATAAACCCTGCTCTTTAAATAACTATTTATAGCTGTTTACACATAAATTACACACAAGCCAAGAGGGAACAAGATTCCTCCATTATAATTTACGATAAACATCGCAAATAGCTAAAAAATCAACCGCTTTTAAACTTGCCCCTCCGATTAAAGCACCATTCACATGTGCAACACTTAAAAGCTCTAATGCGTTAGATGCTTTCACTGACCCACCATAAAGCAAACGCATCTTGCACCCCTCATCACCAAAACGAGAGTGCATCTTATGGCGAATAAACTCATGCACTTCTGCAACATCTTCTATAGTTGCCGCATTGCCTGTACCTATAGCCCATACAGGCTCATAAGCAATGATCACATTTTGTGCTGTTGCACCATCTGGCAAAGATCTCTCAAGTTGACGTAAAAGAACATCCAATGTCTTATTATTTGCACGCTCTTCCAATGTTTCACCAATACAAACAAGAGCTACAAGACCTGCTCGCCACGCTGCTTGCACTTTAGTACAGATAACTTCATCACTTTCATAATACACCGTGCGACGTTCTGAATGTCCAATAATAACATGACTTGCTCCTGCTTCTTTTAGCATAAAAGCTGAAATATCCCCAGTATAAGGACCACTATCATCAAAATGACAATCTTGCCCTCCTAAAAAAAGATTTCCCCCCTCCAGTGTATCAAAAGCACGTGACAAAAGCGTTGCGGGAACACAAATAAGCGCCTCTAATAAACGACCTAAATCAGAGCTAATACCAGCAGCAATAGCACGTAATTCTCCGAGAGACTCACCAGTCCCTTTCATTTTCCAATTTCCAGCAATCAAAGGCCGAATGTTTGGAGACATGTTTTTACCTCAAAGCTATCACAACACATCATTTACCCTTAAATATCAAATTATAAAACGAAAGCAAGTCTTTCAGCTTGCATCTTCAGCATCTTTATTGCAGATTTCCCTTATTGCTTTGATGATAATTGTGCCAACAAATGGAGTTGAATAATGCTTGACGTTATAAGAAACGCCACCAAATCTTGGATTGCTAGAACTTTTCTCGCTATTTTGCTCTTATGCTTTATTCTTTTATGGGGTGTACCGCAATTACATACGCAAGATGAAAGGGATCTCATCACTTCTGGAAAATCCACAGCAACTATCGATGATTATCGTCTCGCACTCGCTGATCAAAGCGCACATTTAGCGCGCACTTTCTATTTTGGACGAATGTTTACACCAAACGAAATGCAACAATACAAAATTCCTGCTTTTGTTTTCAGTCAGCTACAACAAGATGTGCTATTTGATGAACAAGCGCGGAAAATGAAAATTAGTCTTTCAAAAGATGCAATAGCCCATATCATTGGCGCTGATAACATGTTTCAAAAAAATAATGTCTTTAATCCAAATTTATTTCATAACTATCTTCAGCAATTACATGTTAGCGAAAATAATTTCCTTGATTATTACGCCAAAAAGGAGAAGCGTAATCAACTCATTTTAGCTTCTCTATCTGGTATGAAGGCACCAGATCTCTTTTATAAAGCACTTGCTCTTTATCAAGAAGAAACTCGTATCGCAGATTATCTCATTATTGATTTAAAAGAAAAAGCAACAATTGCTAATCCAGATCAAGAAATATTGCAAAAATGGTTTGAAATTCATAAAAATCAGTTTCGCGTTCCAGAATACCGCACTGTTTCTTTATTATCTATGAAACTTTCTGAATTTATAAAACCAAAAGATATCTCACTTGATGAGGTTAAAACCTACTATACTCAAAATGCATCACATTTTATTGACCCTGAAAAACGTATCATTGAAGAATTACGGTTTTCCACACGTGAAGCTGCTGATAATGCAGCGAAAAAAATAGCTGATGGACTGAATTTTGATGACTTGGTGAAAGCTGAAAAAAAGACTCTCAATGAAATAACAAAAGGGCCTTTGACAAAAAATGAATTGCCTAATTATTTAGGATCTGAGGTTTTTGAACTTAAACAAGGGCAAGTTAGTGCTGTAATCAATGATTTACAAGGGCCTGTAATCATTCGCGTTACGCATATTGCACCTTCAAGCCCTATTCCCTTTGAAAAGGTAGAAGAAACTATCCGTCAAACTCTTGCAAAAAATCGTGCAGCAGATGATATACGGAACAATTATACGGCAATTGAGAATGCTCGTTTTGAAGGAGCCTCTCTCAAAGAACTTGCTGACCAATATCAATTGTCCCTGCGCACACTTACTCTTGATAAAACAGGCAAAACAATTGAAGGTACAGTACTTACAGATTTACCCCAAAAAGATATTTTACTAAATTCCATTTATCAATCAAATGAAGGAACTGATCTTGATCCTCTCTCTTTTCAAGAAGGTGGATATCTTTGGTATAAAGTAGATACAATCATCCCAGCTCGCGATAAAACGCTTGAAGAAGCTAAACAAGAGGTTCTTGCCCAATGGAAAAATGAAGAAATTCAACGCCTTCTTGATGAAAAAGCTAAAGATGTTCTCAAACAGCTCAATGAAGGAAAAAATCTTGATTTTCTTGCACATGAGCTTGGTGTCACAAAACAAACGACACAAGCCTTACGGCGCCAAGATTCATCTGAAATCCTCGGATCTGAAGGCGTTAAAGCTTTATTCTTGGGTCCAAAAGACTATTACGGCATAGTAAAAGGTTTGGATCCAACCAATCGTATCGTTTATCAAGTAAAGACCGTCACTATACCCGAAAATATTACCGCTCATACACTTTCACCTGATATACGTACCAATATAGATAAGATGATGAGAGAAGACCTAAAGTTAGAAATGCTCAAAGTTGCGAATAAAGAGCACCCTTTGAAAATTAATAGTACTAACTATCATCAAATCTTAAACGCTCTTCAGTAAAAATATTACAGCGATTTTAACATTTATTGAATAAAATGGTTAGGAGCACTTCTTTTGCAGTTAGAAAAAATAGATTTCTTCTTTGCTAATATCAGGATAAATGGTTATTTGTATAAATTAGTATGATTTTTTGCAAGTTCATAGGCTTGTAAAAAAAGTGGATGAAACTTAAAATACGATTTCTTCAGTGCATTAAAGAATGCTGTTTGTTTAAATTATCATGCCTATATTATATCATGGAACGTAAAAATTACTTATGGCTTCACGGTTTATCCGCAGCCATAATTTTTTCGTAGCTGATAAAGATATTTTTTCATCAAAATAAAAACTACATTTCATCAATAAAGTAAATTATACTGCACACATTAAGCTGCTGAGGATTAAAACCTAAATTATAGCAAAAAATAGCCCATATACTGTACAATATTTAATCCTATGTTTTGCATTTTTTAAATCAATTATTGATATATGGTACACTAAATGAGAGGATACGCATTATTTTTAAACACCATAAGTCTAATCTTTAAAAATTTTAAGATCATCCTAATCAACTTATCAGCACCCTTTTTTGAATAACGAAAGTAACGGATGTAACTCTATAATATTGCTCGTACTTTCAATACAAAAAATTTACTTGCATTTTTACTGCTCCCTCCTTTCTTAATAACACACTATAACACACTCTTTTACCCTTATAATATTTTTGGGAGATTCCCACTCATCGCGACTTTTGTTATCAACCAATAGCGATGAAGCAATGGCAAAGTTGCGCTTTCTTGAAAAACCGCTGCCCCCAACTGCATTGCTTTTTGAAGAGATTCTGGCACAATTGCTAATGGAAGAAATGCTGGTTTAAGCGTCTTAGGCAAAGTAATAGAACATTCGTAAAACTTAGTATAATGCTCTTGCGATAACGCTATCACAGCTTCAACTATGTAGCGCTTTTGTTCATCATTAATACGATTAGACTCGAGCTCTTCTCTATCTATTCCTACAGCCTTTAGCATCTCAACAGGGAAATAATATTGATACCGTGATCGCATAAATGATAAAAGACGCAATATTCCACTTAATAACTGAGTAAATCCTCCATGTTTACAGGCATCTGTAAAGTTTTGTGCCGCATCAAAATCTAATATCTGGCAAGAAAGCTTTAAAATTATACTTGTTGTCTTATTACAGTAAGCTTCAAGATCGTGAATAGTTGCTATCGGATCTTTATAAAGATCCAAAATTTGTGCATCACAATAACGTAAAAAATCCGCCTTCGGTAAATTAAAAAGAGAAATTGCAGTAAACAAATCATTCAAAATCGGATTTCTTTCGCTACTTCGTATCTCACCGTTAGCGATAGAATCATACCACCAGCGAAGTCGCATTTCACCAATAAGTGGATCATGCACACTTTCACGAACACGAGAAATTTCTGCATTAAAAGCGTAAAGAGCGGCTAACGCACTGCGCTTTTTTTTAGGCGCAAATAAGACCGACATATAACGATCACGATCTGTAGCACGTAAAATATCAAGACAATAGGGAAGGAAATTTATCATTCTACCGCAAACAACAACGCAGCAACTGCACGATCTTCAGCTAGCAAAACATTAAATGTACGCACTGCTGCTCCTGTACTCATTGCGTCTGATGAAATATGCTTTTCCCATAAAAGCACGCGTAACTCTTCAGGTAACCGTAATAATTCGGTTCCAGTACCTACTAATAAAACTTCAATCTCTTCTGACTCTTTTAAAATACGAGATATATCTTTTAGGGTGGGGATAGGCTCTGCCATATCGATACCATAGATACCCGATGGTACACAAATAATAGAACCTTTATGTGACATATCAGCAAAACGAAATCCACCATTCCCATAAGCGTCAATGGGTGCGCGCCCTGGAAAATGTGCCTCACGAATTTGAATTGCATGAAACATACCTAAATACCCTTTATTTAAAACCCCAATCGCGTTTCCCTCCTATAAATCAACAAAGGAGTAATAATAAAACACTGAGATTATCAATAATAACCCATATAGCAATGTTAACGTAAAATTTTCATATCAAAGCACTACCATGGCAATACAAAAAGCAATACATGCAAAATATTTTAAGGTAATATAAAAAATTTACAATAAAACGCGATCAAATGCTACATCCATTTAAACATACAATTTAAAAAAAGAAAATTTTATCTTAGCCTATTTTACTCAAAAATAAGCAATTTTTGCCATATGCAACAATGGCATTATTTAAATTTAAAGGATAGCGAAAATTGTCTTAATACTCCATAATTAAGACAATTTTTTTTAAAATGACCTCATACAGAACAAAAAAGATATAATGTTTGTTTATCAACTATAAAACAACCCACTTAAGACGAATAACTTTTATATAAAAGTCATTCGTCTTTACAGAAATCAGTTTAAAAGCTTAACAAACTATAATTATACTCTAAGGCTTGTCTTCTTTTGACGCAGCTTTTGCCTCATCAGATTCCCCTACACTTGTCTTCATTGTAGTTTTAGACTTTTGCGATGCTTTTGTTTTAGCATCAAGTTTTGATCTTTTTTCCGAAATAGGTTTGCCTTTAACGCGAACATCCGCCAATGTTGAACGAATAACGCGAATATGCACACCATCACTAATTTCAACCTCTAATTCATCACTCTCATTATGGACTTTCGTCACCTTGCCGATAATACCACCCCCTGTTACAACTGTATCACCACGACGCACAGCACTAAGCATTTCTTGCCGTTTTTTCATTTGTGCACGCTGTGGGCGAATGATGAAAAAATACATAATTCCAAAAATTAAAATGAACGGAACAAAGGTAACAAATGAGACCCCGTTAGGAACACCGCCTGCAACTTGAGCATAAGCGTTGGTAATAAACATTTTTATCTCCTATAGATTAAACTTCAGGTATTTCCCACTTTACTAAAATAAGTTTTTTAAATATTATACATATCGATAACTACACAACGTAGCTGTAATCTTACCAAAAGGTAATAAATCTTCAAGAAACAGAAGGCAACAAGCAAAAATTTCTAAAAAACAGATTTATTCTTTTACAAATATAAATATTTTTACTAATTAAAAAAATAGATGATACAAAATGACTTTTTATTCTCTAATTGAAAGACTGATCAATTACTTTCAAACGTACAGAACTTTTAGCTCAAATCTGCGTGATTAGATTAAATCATCGCCTGTTTAACTTGAAATCTATATGAGCTATAAATTTCTTAAATAAAACCATTATTAATCAGTTTTCTAAATACTTAATAGGATCGACAGGTATACGATTTTTACGTACCTCAAAATGGACACGTGGAGTCTTAACATTTCCTGAAACTCCAGACTTAGCAATCTCATCACCACGCCGTATCCTTTGTCCTCTGTTAACAACGAGTTTACTATTATATCCGTAAACAGTGATAATATCGTCTTCATGTCGAATCATGACAACATTACCGAGATCTTTTAACCCATCACTCGCATAGATAACAACACCATTTTCTGCTGCCTTTACCGATGATCCTACAGGTACAGCGATATCTATTCCCCGATTAATTTCTGTCCCTCTTTTTTGACCAAACTGACTTAATAAACGCCCTCGTACTGGCCAACGCATCTTAGAAATTCCTGTCGCTTGCAAAGGAAGCTTATCCTTTATATGAGGAACTGTATCTGACAGACCATTTCTATGATTCAATGCTGTCATCTGTTGAGAAGAATTTTTTTGAATATCTGACTTTTTAATTTTTTCAGAAGGTACAACTGGCGCAAGATTCTTATACGTAGGTGGAGTCTTCTCGTATTTTTGGGAAGATCTAGCTTGAAATGAAGATTTTTGTGTTGATGTAAATAAATTATTATTTTTTGCATTTGAATTCGCCACTGTACGCTTGCTTGGAACTGTAAGAATCTGACCAACATAAATAGAATTATTTTTTATGCCATTTGCTAATTTTAATGTATCAACACTAACCCCTGTTTGGTGCGCAATGCTTAATAATGTATCCCCACTCTGAACAATGTAAGAATTTCGCCGAAAAACAGAAGTATCACTCACTTGTGAACGAGAGAGCGTTCCAAGATTGCGTGGCGGATCCCCTATAATTTGCCCATCAGAAACAGATCCTCTGTCTTGTATTAAAGAGTTATACGAAGCACTGTCATAGCTCCATTGATCACTACTCGACTCCACAGGTGGTAATTCAGTGCTTTGTATCATATCACCATATGATAGCATCTGCGGGTCATCAGAAAAAACTGCAGACTCATCTGATCGAGCAGAAATTGCATGATGAGAGAAAAAGTTATCGAAACGTTGCGTACCAGAACTACATCCTGCAATAATCACTGTTATCATCAAAAAAGCTATACATTGAAAATTACGCTGAAAAATATTACCTAAAGTTTTGAAATGCATAATTTTTCTCATCCGCCAATATTCAATTCACTTTATTAAAACTTTTTAATATTACCTAAGAGTTAAAATCAGGTATTTTTCACATAAATATCTTGACAATAAGATCAAAATGGATTTATCTTTAAAGAAGATGGAGGCATTTTGGTGCCGTGCTGTAATTTAAGGGTCAAAGCACTTCCGCTATACCTTCAATAAAGGGTTGGTAGCGGACGTTGAACATTTCTGAACGTTCAAATTGACTACCAATTTTTGTATAACGCGTAACCATTTGTACTCCTTCATCTGGACCTATAGCTTGAATGAGAATCCCATTTTCAGCTAAAAGTTCTAAAAATTCTTTTGGTTCACTAGGGCGTGATGGCCAAATAAGAATACGATCAAATGACCCCAAACCTGTCACAGTACGGCTCCCGTCAATTTGCCGTACAATGATATTTTCAATTCCTAAAGTTTGAAATTTTTGTCGTGCTAAATCAACAAGTGTTTTATAGCGATCAATTGTTATTACACGATCACTAAGGCATGCCATAAGAGCTGTACAAAAACCAGAGCCCGTACCAATTTCTAAGACACGATGTTTTTTTTTCAACGATAACGCAAAAAGAATCAGGAGCTGCTCCTCTAAGCGCTCAATATATTCACCACACTCAATCGGAATCACTTTATTATCATAAGCATTGTTGAGCCAAGGAGCTGCAACAAACTGTTGACGTGAAATCCTCTCAAATGCTGTAAAAAAGCGAACATCATCAACGCCTTTGCTGCGCATTTTCAATACAAGAGCTGCCAATTCTTCACGAAATCGTAAACCACCCTTTTGCTCCATAGTATCATTTGCTCTCCAATGGAGTAGTTATTTCTCTGTGTCGGTAAGCTATTTTTTTTAAAACAACAAAACTTTGCGTTTGCATGCCATCATCTGTTAGCAATAAACACATATTGGTTCTCCTTTTGCAAAGTTAAGCGGTAATACAACGCACACCTCTCATATAGGGCTGTAAAACATCTGGAACAATAATTGATCCATCAGCCTGCTGATAATTTTCAAGAACAGCGATAAGACAACGACCAATAGCCGTACCAGAACCATTAAGACTATGAACGAAATGTAATATTTTATCACCTTCTTTACGATATCGGGCATTCATGCGCCGTCCCTGGAAATCTCCACAAACTGAACAACTGGAAATTTCACGATAGCACCCTTGACCAGGAAGCCAAACCTCAATGTCATAAGTTTTACGTGCAGCAAACCCCATATCACCAGTAGAAAGAACTACCGTACGAAAAGGCAAATTAAGCCGTTTCAACACATCTTCTGCACATTTTGTCATGCGTTCCAGTTCAATTAAAGACTGCTCTTCGGTAGTAATTGATACCATCTCCACCTTCCAAAATTGGTGTTGGCGCAACATACCACGTGTATCACGCCCCGCAGAGCCCGCCTCTGAACGAAAACAGGGAGTCAAAGCAGAAAATCGCAATGGCAAATCCGATTCTTGAAGGATCTCATTGTTTACTAAATTAGTTAACGGCACTTCTGCTGTAGAAATAAGCCACCGGCCATCTGTAGTTCGAAAGAGATCGTCAGCAAATTTCGGCAACTGAGCTGCTCCATAAACACTTTCATCACGCACAAGAAAAGGCACCGAAACCTCTGTATAGCCATGTTCCTCAACATGCATATCCAGCATAAACTGACCCAATGCGCGTTCAAGCCGTGCCAATGCTCCTGAAAGAACTGTGAAACGTGTACCAGACAAACGACTTGCCCGTTCAAAATCCATCTGCTTGAGGTTTTGACCAAGCTCAAAATGTTCCTTTGGTGTAAAGTCAAACGTTGGAGGTGTACCAAAATGTCGAATGACCACATTATCGTTTTCATCTTTACCTTTTGGAACGTCATCCAATGGAATATTCGGAAGTGCTGAAAGAGCTTTCTCAAAGCTCTCAGTTAACCGCTTTTCTTCTGTTGTAGAAGATGAAAGAAAAACTTTAATCTCTTCAACCTCAGCTTTAACACGTTCAGCCATTTTTTGATCACCTGCAGCTAAAGCCTGTCCTATTTCTTTTGACGCTGCATTACGACGTTCCTGCGCAAATTGCACTTTAGCGACATACGACCGACGTTCAAGATCAAGTTTTATTAACCTTTCAGCTTGCGGCTCAATACCTCTATTTGCTAACGCTTCATCTAATTTTTCAGGGTGTTCACGAATCCACTTAATATCAAGCATCAAAATTCCTCATTTGCATCGTTTTTTAACTCCTTATCATACAAGATATAAATTTTTATGAAGAGGTTTTTTGTCTCTTTTTTCAGTAAGCAATTAAAATTGAAATTTCGTAAAACTTTATTATTAGTAAAACCACTGCAAATATAAATTTAACGAAATTATTACTGCTATAACTATAAAAAACGAAGATAGCTCACTTTTATTTGGATACCAAAACATCAAATATTTAAAATCCAGCTTTCATTCAAAAACCAATGATAAGGGCGAAATTGCCTAAAAAACTAAACTAAAGCACTATCAGCCCTCAAAAAACATAAACAAACACACCACCAGCAAAAAAAATAATCCCACTAATAAAAAACGAAAAAAGGCTATACGCTTATTTTCATAAAGCTTTAAGCGCAATAAAGTTATAAAACTAAAAATTGGTATAAGAAAAAGGAAAACGTGGCTGCATCAAAAGCAGAAAATTTTATATTCCTTAAAAAGGATTTTTCATATTTGTGTTAATTTCAAACGAATATTTTCAATATACCCGCCTAGCAATTTTTATTGTTCACGGATAAAACCATAAAAAACACGACCAAAACAAAAATAGTTTGTTAATGAAATTTAGTCAAATATTCTAAAAGCAGCATTATACGTTATATTAGCGTTAACTTCATCTTTCTTAAGATTTTCATGACACACTTCCTTTCTCTTTAGAAAAGACTGAAATGCCCCCAGAATTATGAGAACTATTAGATATTATTCAATTTTCATTAGAATTTCTTTATTACACTTCAAAAAATTTCTATCTTTTTTGGGATTAGAGTGTGTGTGCTTACACCAAAACTCTCATCTCCTCTTACACCTCATAGAATAGGATCAAAAGCCTTTTTTAACTCCTTGTGCAGATTAAGGATACTAATATCTGATAATGTTTTTTGTGTCATCAAGCTCAATTTATCTCATTGCATCACCAAATTAATGATAAAATTCATTTATTATTAAACGCACATAAACCATTGCTTTTACCAATCCGCTTAGCATTTTAGAAAAATTTTTAGCATAACGACAACAACGAAAATAAGATTACGAAAAACCTTACCCCATCAATCTCAAACATTGTTTATACATATGTTATTTAAAAAATAATGCACAATTATAATGGTGCCTTCGTTAAACCATTTTTATAAATAGGTATCTTATCTCTTTCATAAGAAAAGAACCTTTCCTGCAAGCTTTGCTGATAACGATTGAGATCCAACATCAACTATCTGAAAATAAGCAACCATTTCACACTTATCCTCTAGGCTGTTCTCTTCTTCCCTCATATTGTTTAAAAAGCTTTCATATTCTTAGCAACATCACCCATTAACTTAGAAATTTTCTCACACTCAAAAAGTACAAGGATAATCATGAAAATAACAATCAAATATGTTGGTAAAAAATACTCCCCATCACTCCCTTCCATACTTTTATTCACGCCTATTCTGTAAGAAAATGTACCAAATATGACCATATTTAAGCTTTATATCTTTTATCAAATGAAAATCCATCGCATACTTTTTGTTACAGTCTGACTGTCCCTATCAACAATTTTTTCAACACGTTATAATAAAGTCAGATAAACACAAGATGATAAATATCTTTAAATAAAAGTTAAAAGATTTGAAAACTCTTCTCTTAAGGACGCTTCATCTGATTTATCGGAGTGTGAGACGCTATTGCAAGCACCATATGCACGTTCTAACGCTTTTCCTTCTAAAAAGGGAGTTGCATGTGCAATAGCCAGCATCTCTTCCAAATTACCATTACAGTGAAGAATAATATCACAGCCTGCAGCAAAAATTTTACGTGTTAAATCTGAAAAATTTTCCGAAAGTATATTCCCTGAAAGAGCTTTCATTGACACATCATCTGACATTAAAAGCCCGCCAAACCCTATCTTCTTACGGACAACATCTTTAATAACCCTCTCAGACAGTGTCGCAGGAATCCTATTATCAATTGCCTCATAAACAATATGCGCAGTCATCGCAGCTGGCAAATTAGCTAAATTTTTAAAAGGAAAAAAATCATACTTTTCTAAAATATCAAGTGGTGCATCGACACGTGCTAATTCAAAATGTGTATCCGAAAGCGCTCGCCCATGTCCAGGAATATGTTTCATCACTGGCAAAACACCTCCATCCAAAAGCCCCTCAGCAGCTGCACGTCCTAAAGCTGTAACTATTTCTCGCTCTTGAGCATAAGCACGTGTTCCAATAACATTATGTGCACCTACCACTGGAATATCTAAAACAGGAAGACAATTAGCATTTATACCAAACCTCATTAAATCAAAAGCATGAAGTCGAGACATAACCCATGCAGCACGCATTCCCTTATCCTGATCTTTTTTGTATAACTTCCCCAAAGTTTCGGCTGCGGGATAACGAGGCACCAGAGGTGGAAGCAAACGTTGCACTCTTCCTCCTTCTTGGTCAATAAAAATGAAAATATCATCACGTTCACTTACCTCACGTAAAGACGTAGTAAGTGCCTTGACATCATCTGCTGTACCAATATTGCGTGCAAATAAAATAAAAGCCCAAGGCTTATATTTAGCAATGAACACTTTTTCATCATCTTTCAGGGAACAACCAGAAATGCTAATGATCATAGCTTTTATTTCTGACATTATCGCAATACCTTGATGTTTATTTTGATCAATAACCCTTAATTTAATTGAGATAATTTATATATCTGATATCAATTTTTAAAAGCTATATTTCGATATCATATAAAAACTAAAGCTCTAAAAATCTCTTCTCTGCTACGGATACTTAGATCATAATTATGAAATTTGAAATGGAAAAATTTATATTACCTATGATAAACATCATTAACAATTTGTACCAATATTTAAGAGAGCATTAACATGCCCTACCGAATAAAAAAATGTTTTTTAACAAGTCGTTAAAGATGCTCTAAAAATAAAAAATAGCAGCTCTATTTCATATGTACCAAACATTATTGTACAGCAAAAAAATTATGAAAAACTGTTTCCTAAGATACAAACTGAAGCAGAAAAATTTTTTTTATTGCTCTTAACAAACACTGTTATTTCTAATTTTTTTACTTTTTTCATGTTTTAAACGTTTTAAATCTGCAAATTAGTTTAGTGCATATCTAAAATGACTACTTAATAACTCTTTTTATAGAGTTTTATTATTACAATATTCCGTGTACTATAAGTACTGATTGTATATAATATCCTGAATGCCATTAGTAAGCTTATCACAAAAACTGTATAATAATCATAAGGCCCTCTATTATGTATAGATTTGAACGAAAATAAATTGGTTCAGAAGAAAACACTGTACTATAATCTCTTTGATTTTTTTAACAAAGTTTATTTTGGGTGATTTCCAATCATCACAGATTTATTATTCTAAAATTGTCTCCATATTTAAAAAAAAATCATAATCACATAAGTGACTAACACTTGATAAAAAAAACTATTTCATATGGAACACACAAAACGCTTCTGGATTAACCAAATGAATTTGAAAAACAACACAACTTGTCCCCAAAATGAACGAGAAAAATCATCTTTTCTCTTTAACATTACATGGGACAACGCCAATAAGGGAGATGATCAAAACCAATTCAAAGGTGCCAAACTCATACAAGAATTTGTTAAACACCTTCCACACAAGTCAGGGGTTTATCGAATGTTGGATGAGAATGGTGATGTTCTTTATGTGGGTAAAGCGCGTAATCTAAAAAAACGCGTTTCAAACTATACCCGTGAACAGGGACACAATAACCGCATTACCCGCATGATTCGTGCGACATACCATATGGAATTTATTATCACCCACACAGAAACAGAAGCACTACTCCTAGAAGCTAATCTTATCAAAAGATTGCATCCACGTTTTAATGTGTTACTGCGTGATGATAAAAGCTTTCCTTATATCATTATCACTGATGATCATCGATCACCTGCACTTTATAAACATCGCGGCGCTCGAACGCGAAAAGCACATTATTTTGGTCCTTTTGCCTCTTCAGGTGCAGTTACACAAACAATCAACGTTTTACAACGTGCCTTTTTATTGCGAACCTGTACCGATACAGTTCTTGAAAACCGTACACGTCCCTGTTTACTTTATCAAATCAAGCGATGTTCTGCACCCTGTACCCATGAAATTAGTGATAGCGATTATATAGAATTGGTAAAAAAAGCAAAAGCTTTCCTTTCAGGAAAAAGCCAATCGGTTAAAAATGATATGGTTCAAGCTATGCACAAAGCCGCAGAAAATCTTGATTTTGAACAAGCAGCATCCTACCGTGACCGCCTATCAGCTCTATCCCATATACAAAGTCATCAAGGAATTAATCCTCAAACTATAGAAGAAGCAGATGTATTTGCGATTGCGCAGCGAGGAGGAGTAACCTGTATTCAAGTATTCTTTTTCCGTATGAAACAAAATTGGGGGAATCGAGCCTATTTCCCCAAAGCAGATCCATCTTTTTCTAGTGCTGAAATTTTAGCAAGTTTCCTTGCTCAGTTTTATGATGATAAACCTATTCCAAAACTCATCCTTTTATCTGAACCAATTGAAGAAAAAGTACTGCTGACAGAAGCATTCAGTCTAAAAGCAAGTCGTAAAATATTCTTATCTTTACCAAAACAGGGGGAACGCAAAGCTCTTGTTAATCACGCCTATATCAATGCTTATGAGGCACTTGAACATAAGCTTGCTGAAACTACCACACATATAAAACTGCTTCACGGCATTGCCGAAATATTCCAACTCCCTCATACCCCATGCCGTCGTATAGAGGTATACGATAATTCTCACATTATGGGGACAAATGCTGTGGGTGCAATGATTGTTGCAGGTCAAATGGGATTTATTAAAAATCAATATCGCAAATTTAACATTCGTTCTACCGATGTAACACCTGGTGATGATTTTGGCATGATGAAAGAAGTTATTAAACGAAGATTTTCACGTCTTATCAAGGAACAAGGTTTGCCTAATGAGAGCAATAGAGAAAAGAGTCAAGGCGATGATCCTATCCCCACTTGGCCTGATCTTATATTAATCGACGGCGGTAAAGGACAAATAAATAGCGTACATACAATATTATCTGAATTAAAATTAGACAATCTTATCACAGTCGTGGGCATAGCTAAAGGTGCTGACCGTAGAGCAGGACGTGAACGATTTTTTATCAAAGGCAAAGCACCCTTTACACTTCCCCCACGAGATCCTATCCTTTATTTTTTGCAACGTCTACGTGACGAAGCGCACCGTTTTGCAATCGGAACTCATAGAGCAAAACGAAAAAAAGAAACATTCAAAAATCCACTTGACGAAATCGAGAATATTGGTTCGAAAAGAAAGCGTGCGCTGCTGCATCATTTTGGAAGTAGCAAAATTGTTGCTGGCGCTTCCATTGAAGATTTAACAAAAGTCGCAGGAATTTCTACCGCAATTGCACAAAAAATTCATAATCACTTTAATGAAAAATAAGGCTTGTTTCATAATCTTTGCCTTGTTACGTTCATAAAATATATCATATTTTACAAAGAATTGAAAATGACTCTATGAAAAATCATACTTTTTCTTTTCCTAATATTTTAACTTATGCACGAATTGTTGCTGTGCCAATGGTTGTTGCATGCTTTTTTTTAGAAGGACGACTACAATCGAGCGATATCGCACGCTGGGTTGCTGTCTCCATTTTTGTGATAGCATCTATTACTGATTTTTTTGACGGCTACCTTGCACGTATTTGGGAACAAACTTCCAATATCGGTCGCATGTTAGATCCAATTGCAGATAAACTTCTCGTATCTGCCTGTTTACTATTACTTGCCGCAGATAGTACTATTGCTGGATGGACACTGTGGGCAGCTATTATCATTCTTTGCAGAGAGATTCTTGTATCAGGATTACGTGAATATTTGGCTGAATTGAAAGTCAGTGTTCCTGTTTCTCGTCTTGCAAAATGGAAAACTTTTGTACAAATGATAGCAATTATCTTTCTTTTAGCAGGACCAGCTGGCAATAAAATTGTTCCTTACACAACAGAATTTGGTATCATTATGCTATGGATTGCAGCTCTTCTTACATTGTGGACAGGATGGGATTATTTTCGTGCAGGACTAAAACACGTTATTCCATAACACATGGCAACATCTACTACCTTTTTAAAGATGCAGGGCATTCTACAACTTCGTAAAAAATCCCGAAACATATTGTTTCGAGATTCTCTTGTTTTTATATTTTACACGCTTTTACTAACCAACAATTTCCATTTCGGAAAACCAAAAAGCGATTTCTGTTTTTGCGGTTTCAGTACTATCTGAACCATGAATAGAATTTTCACCAATTGATAAAGCATGTACTTTACGAATTGTTCCTTCCTGTGCATCATCAGGATTTGTAGCCCCCATCACTTCACGGTTTTTAGATATTGCATTTTCGCCTTCTAAAACCTGTACAACAGTTGGACCAGAAGACATAAACTCAACTAATTCTTTAAAAAATGGGCGCTCTCTATGGATAGCATAAAACCTTTCAGCTTCACGCTGGCTCATCCACACGCGTCTAGATGCAATAACACGCAGCCCTGCATCCTCAAGCATTTTTGTAATTTCTCCTGTCAAATTACGACGCGTCGCATCTGGTTTAATCATTGAAAAAGTACGTTCTACAGCCATTTGACCACCTTTATTTATTATTTACAAGATTATTTAGCCGTTCTATAGCGAGCAAGAAGCATCTTGCCAAGTGACTGTGAAAAAATCCGCACTAATTATTTAAAGTTACGTAGTTAGCAATAAAATGAGCTTCAATAAAAAATAAAAATACCCACGATTATTGATCTCTTCTCATAGTGTTATTGCCTCTATTGTAAAGTCTTGTTGTACTGAATCAATTACATAACCTCCGTTTCTTCTTCCCTAAATTGCTATTTAAGAAAAAAACAAATCAAAAAGAAAAAGCGCTCTCTTCTCCAATATACATTCCTTTAAAATGCTTGTTGCATCATTTAACCTCACTTACAAAACAATCACACACTCATTAAGCATAATCAAAGAACAAACGCATATTTAAAAACTATAGCGGATACCTAAAACACCCTGAAGCGACTGCTTAACCTTGCGCCCCTTAAGATAGTGACCTTCCGCATAAAGCTTTAATCTATCACTCACAGAGCCACTCAAACCAATTCCCAATTTACCAAAATTTCCAGATAAATCCGTGATAAATTTATGGTGTTTATTAATCGTCGTGTGATTGTTATTGATATTCTCACGCAACCAAGCTGCTGTAATGTAAGCCATCGATGACGTACCTGTGCCAGATCCAAATTCATACCCTAAAGATAATCCAACCTCACTTCGTAAGGAAACTGACCGACTTATATCTCCTTTCATTCCATGAGAAAGCTTGATTTCTTTACCTTCAACCTGCAACCATGTTAAATGAGCATAAGGCTGCATCCAACTGTTTTGTGTCGTCTTAAAGCGATAACCTGCTTCAAATGATGTGCCTACTGCCCACTGGGTATAATCCCCTTGAACAGATAAACCATTCGTCGAAATAGCCTTCAGATTATTTTTATAATGATTATATTTCAAAACACCATCTAGATACCATCCACTGTGATCAAAATAAGTCACATAAGTTCCGATACTATAACTGTTTATACCACTTGTACCACCTCGTGCATGCGCAACACGTGCTTGGTCATAACCACCAAAACCACCAATATAAAACTCTCCATTGGTCAATTCGCTTAGACCATTCACACCTAACACTATACCCGTCTGCTCAAGATTAAAATCTGTATGACCTGTAGCAACGTGCTCTTTGCTCTTAATGGCATAAGTCCACAAAGAAGCATTTTTCTTACTTCTGTCTAAAATTCCTCTTCCAGAACGTACAGTTTGCACCTCATTGTTAAAAATAAGTGCAGGAGCAACTGCCATAGACAAAACTGCATCAGTAGAAGGCGTAGTTAAAAAATCAGAAACCTTTATCTCTTCATCCTGCTTTACTTGCAAAAGAAGAGAATCTTGGACACTTGGTCGCGTAATCATTTCATCTGCTAAAGATCGAGAAGCAAGAGAAGTAACAGGCTGTAATTTTTGACTTGGTGACTGAGATCGATTACCCAAACGTGATGATCCAACAGCTTGATTTTCTGAGGAAGAAATAGAAACTTGTTGATTTCCTCTCAAATGCCGTGGAGTCCGCAGCCTAGGCACTTTATCGCGCTCTCTTACATTACCATTCCCCGCAGCGAATCCTCGCCTTCGAGAACGAGAAGAGCTTTGATGCGGTAACTGACTTACGTTAACAGCCGTAGACTCCTCCTTTGATTGCTCACTTATATAGGAAAGCTGATAACTTGAAAGACTGAATGCATCATTCTTTGTACCCAAATACCAAACTGTAATATTATCTCCCGTCCCTATGACCATATTTCCTTTATGCAAGCCATACATAAAGGTTCCACCATCAACACCTTTAATTTCTTTGCCAGAATAATCTGCCAAAGTAAAACTAGCTCCTCCATTTTCGGTTCTATCAGCAACCAAAACGATATGAGAAGAACTCATATCATTTTTTGAAAAAAAATCTGTAATTTCAGTGCCAGAATCTGCAACACTTATTTTATGACTTCCCTCTCCCTTATTAATCAATAAATAATTGCTATATTCATTTGTACCATTGTACTTGCTATATCCATTTCCAGTAGCATTGATATTAAAATAAAAATTTAAACTACCTGAAAGATCCTCAACACGAAGTGACAAGTGGCGTTTATCATATAGGATAGAGATAAAACGAACATTTCCTCCGTCACCACTTAATTTTTCAAATAAGAACCAAGACCTCTTCCCACTATCACGCTTCCCAACATGAAAAATTGTTTCGGAACTTCGGTCTTCCACTAAGAGTTGTTCTCCTGTAACAAAATTTGTACTATCGCCAGCATACAAATAGAGATCCCCTCCCTTATTGACCTTTATCTCTTTAGTTAATATTCTCGCACCAGCGTGTAACCATGAGCTAGCACCGCCATCAATTGTTAAACCATTGATCTTTCCATCAGGATATACTATCTGAACAGCTTGATCCCTCAATGTTGTATTCGTAGCCGTTCCTCCTGCTAAAACATGCTGCCTACCAGTACCAGAAACAATAGTATTTGATGCACTACCACCAATATTGCTGTTTCCTGTATAAAGATTTTGTTCTCCCCCACTGAGAACTACTGTATGCCAAGCTTCCCCCCCATCATACACATTTTGTTGACCAATAGTTCCATTCACACCCGAAATTTCAGTCTCATAAGCGCTGCTATGTTTTGCTATCTCCTTAAGATGCCGAAAACTTTCTTCCTCGAAAACCAACTGCGTACCTCCGTGAATCTTAGTATTTATTGCAGTTCCTTTACGTGTAACTATCTGCATTCCACCTCTTTCAACAGTAGATTTCATTGAACTCATCCCATTTTCAACAATCTCTACACCACCATTTTTAACTATAACATCAGTATTCACACGAGTACTAATCAGCGCTGAACCCTTTAGCACTTCTTTCCCACGGCTTATCACCGTTAGCACTCCATTTTCATTTCCATCTGCATCCACAATAGAATCAACAGGTTGTTCTTCTGAAAGGGAAGAAATTGGATGAAAAAGAGCAGGCAAATTCTCTTTTAAATGCCGAGGAGGACGTTCTTTGGGTTTTAACGTCTCCGTATTACGCATAAAGGCAGTCCACGAGGGAAAATTAGAAGCGAAATTACTATGAGATTGTGGTTTATTTGCACTCGCATCAGGAGTGGAAGTTTTTGGTTTGGTTTTTGATCTACTTTTCGTACGTAGAGAACTAACATCTGAAGAATGAGAGTCAGCCTTCGTACCTAAATACCACATCGTAGGACTACCGATCGAACTTCCTGTTGTTTTATACAAACCATACATATAGGTTCCGCCATCAATCGCTGAAGTTTTTTCTCCAGAATCCCTCACCAAAGTAAAATTAACATCCTTGCTTCCGCTTCTGTCAGTAACCAAATAAACCCGAACTGCACCATTTTTTTGTGAAAGAGAATCCGTAAATTCAGAACCAGAATCTGTAACACTTACCGTATGTTCACCCGCACCCTCACCGTTAATCACCAAGTAGTCACCACGATTATTTTTAATATCGATATTAAAATTAAAATGTAGTTCGCCTGAAAGCTGCCCAACATGAAGCGACAAACGTCGTGGATCATACGGAACAGAAGAAAAATCAACAGTTCCTCCCTCACCACCTAGCTTCTCAAGATAAATACTAGATCCATTCTGCATCCCAACAAAAAATAAATCCTCGTCACTTCGGCCTACGACAGAAAGTCTTTTTTTTGTAATATGATTTTTTTTATCGCCAGCATACAAATAGAGATGTCCATGATCACTGACTTCTATTGCTCCACGTGATACTGCACCAACGTGTAACCATGAACTAGCATAATCATTAATTGTTAAACCATTTATTTGCCCACCAGGATATACTATCTGAACAGCTTTATCCACTAAGGTAATGTTTTCAGCCATTCCTCCTGCTAAAATATGCTGCCTACCAGTACCAGAAACCTTAGTATTTGATGCAAAACCACCAATATTGCCGTTTCCTGTATAAAGATTTTGTTCTCCTTTACTCTCAACTTTCGTACCCCAAGCTATTCCGCCATCATACAAATTTTGTTGCCCAATTGATCCATCCATACCAGAAACTATAGTATAATAAGCGCTGCTATGTTTATGCACATTCTTAAGCTTAAAAAAGCTTCCTTCTTCAAAAACAAGCTGCTGACCACCGCGGACTACAGCATTTATTGCAGTTCCTCCGCGCGTAACTGTTTGCATCCCGCCTTTTTCAATAATAGCTTCCATTGCATTCCCCCCATTCTCAACAATCTCTACGCCTCCATCCAAAACCATAGTGCGATTGCTGAACAAAAAAGTACTTAGTGTTGAGCCTTTTGGCACCTTCTGTCCAACTGTCATTCTTCCCTTTGAAATATTTTTTAGCTCCCCATTCTCTTTTTCACCCGCATTCGCAATTTGTACAAAACAACTACTAATCATCAATACTGAAAAACTTAATTTGCATTTAAACCGCATAATCCACACTCCATCATCAAATAAAGACATACACCCCAACACTACATATGTAGTTTATTTTAGATTGTATCATAATGTGTTTTATTTATGTTGTAATGTATTTGTATGACGGTATCATAATCTTAATAATTTGATATAAATTCATGAATTAAAACATTATTTTCTATTTTTATTTAAAATAACGCAGCTAAATAAAAAAATTCAAATTGTGTTTTAAAATTCAAAACACAATTTGTAATACTTACAATAATGGATGAAAAAATTACATCGCCTATAAAAATCGTAGAATTATCTTCGATATCTATGCATTCCCAAGGAATATTATCCAACCATTGAATATTTAGCGCGTAAAAAATAATGGCATGTTTGAGATTAACCAGAGAATAAACACATATTTAGAAACTATAACGTATACCTAAAATACCCTGAAATAATTGCTTAATTTTGCGCCCTTTTGAATAATAAGCTTCTGTATAGAGCTTTAACTTATCACTGACAAAACTGTTCAAGCCAATTCCCAATCTCCCCACATTTCCAGATAAGTCCGTGATAAATTTATGTTGTTCATTAATCGTCGTGTAATTATCATTTATATTTTCGCGCAACCAAGCTGCTGTGATATAAGTTGTTAATGGAGTGCCTTCACCAACAATAAATTCATGCCCAGCAAATAATCCAATTTCACTACGAAGTGAAGTTAATGTACTTATATCAGCTGTCATTCCATTGGAAAGCTTGATTTTCTTATCTTCAATTTGCACTCCAGTTACTTTGATATAAGGCTGCATCCAACTATTTTGCGCTGTTTCAAAATAGCATCCCATTTCAAATGCCCCACCTATTGCCCACTGATTATAATCACCCTGGACGACTAGACCGTTTGTTGAAAAAGCTCTCAAATTATCCTGATAATAATTATATTTTAAAATAGCGTCTAAATACCATCCGTGCGTATCCAAATAAGTTGCGGAAGCTCCAATACTATAAGTATCTACATTGCTAGCACCACCTCGTGCATGAATAACACGCGCTTGATCATAACTGCCGAAACCACCAATATACAGCTCTCCATGCGTTAATTCGTTTAACTGATCAGCACCAAATATTATACCTGTCTGTTCAAGCTTAAAATTTGTATGATCTGTAGCAACACGCTCTCGACTCTCAATCACATATGTCCATATAGCCGTATTTTTTTTGTTTTTGTCTAGAATTCCTCTACCCATACGAATAGTTTGCAGCTCATTGTTAAAAATAAGATCAGGCGCCACTACTGTATCCAGTACCGCATCTGTTGAAGGAGTCGTTACAAGCCCACCCGGAGCAAATGGATTTTCCACATCAGGTATAACAAATTCTGGTGCACCAACGCGATTCGCGGATAAAAACCAAATTTTTTCATTTTCATCCGTTCTCTGTTTCAAACTATACATATAGGCTCCACCATCAATAGCATCAATTTTTTTGCCAGATAGGTCTTTCAAAGTGAAATGAGCCCCACCACTGTAATCAGTAATTAAATCACGATTTTTTAAATTAGAATCCGTAATCTCAACTCCAGAATCAGCAACACTCACTGTGTGACTACCCTCACCATTCTCAATGAAAAGATAATCACCCCGACCATGTGCAAGATCGGTATTAAACTCAAAATGTAAACTTCCTGAAAGATTGTTAACATGAAGCTGAGAGTAATACGGGTCAGATCCAGTAAATGAAAAAACAACACTACCCTCACCACTTAATTTCTGAATAAAAGAACTTTTTCCGTCAGACTTAGCAGTGATAGAGTACAATTTTGTATCTTTTCCATTTAAAATAATCTCTTCTACTGTAGTACGATGCTGATCATTTCCAGCATAAAGATGAATCTGTCCAAAATTATTCACCAGCGCCGCACCTTCTAATGTTGCACCAGCATACACCACTGATGTTGCATTATCATGAATCGTCAAGTTTTTTACATATCCACCAGCATATACTTCTTGGATAGAAGTATCATTTAAAGTAACCCCTACAGCCTTCCCTCCCGCCCAAACATGCTGTTCACCATTGTCGAATATTTCTGTATTAAACGCAGAGCCACCACTTTTTGCACTTTGCTCTTCTTTGGTAATATCTTGTACGCCTCCTCGCATAACTTTCGTATTCCAAACTATCCCTCCATCATACACTTTTTGCTTCCCCAGAGATTCACCTTGACCATAAATTATAGTATTAGAAACAGTACTATCTTTCACCAGTCCTTCAGCATCAACGCCCCCGAAGACAAACTGCTCACCACCATAAATTTCAGCCCCTTCTGCTTTTCCTCCATTACTAACAATTTGCTTTCCTCCATACTTAATTACAGCATTTTGCGAAAAGCCTTGTTGCCCCTTCGAAGCTCGAACAATTTCAGCTCCACCATTTTCAATTTTACTATTCTCACTAAGACCGCCCGCATCAACATAAATTACTGCACCATTCATAATTATATTGTTGATGGATCTTCCTGGATCATCTATTGCACCATCATTAGAAACATAAGCTTGTGCATTATTATCGAGTACAAAATTTTTTAAAATCGCCCCATCCTTAACAAAAATAAGTTCAGGGTCTTTAAACATTGCAATATTTCTTCCTTGCACACTACGTTTAACATTGCTGTCATCGATTTTTTGTTCTGTGTTGGGAGATATTATAGGGCTTTCGCTCGTAGCAAGATTAGCCAATTTTTGTAAATGTAGTTTACTGTGTGTCTCTATGAGAGAATGTGCCAATGTTTTAGCACTTATGCACTTTTCTACCTTCAAGCTCTCTTTATCATAGAGTATTTTATTGTTGATATTATATTTCACAGATGAGCAAGAAAATTGCGTCTTACCTTTGTCTGCAATTGCGGTTTGCACAAAACAGCTGCTGAGCATAAGCACCCAGCAATTTAATTTCCATTTATACTGCATAGCTATACCCTTCCCCTTTATATCTAGCAAATATAAAATGTAATTAGTTCTGCAAAATTTATTTTCAATCTAAAGCATTAGAAATTATCTTTAATCCCTGATTAACCTTGTAAAAACAATCACACACTCATTAAGCATAATCAAAGAACAAACGCATATTTAAAAACTATAGCGGATACCTAAAACACCCTGAAGCGACTGCTTAACCTTGCGCCCCTTAAGATAGTGACCTTCCGCATAAAGCTTTAATCTATCACTCACAGAGCCACTCAAACCAATTCCCAATTTACCAAAATTTCCAGATAAATCCGTGATAAATTTATGGTGTTTATTAATCGTCGTGTGATTGTTATTGATATTCTCACGCAACCAAGCTGCTGTAATGTAAGCCATCGATGACGTACCTGTGCCAGATCCAAATTCATACCCTAAAGATAATCCAACCTCACTTCGTAAGGAAACTGACCGACTTATATCTCCTTTCATTCCATGAGAAAGCTTGATTTCTTTACCTTCAACCTGCAACCATGTTAAATGAGCATAAGGCTGCATCCAACTGTTTTGTGTCGTCTTAAAGCGATAACCTGCTTCAAATGATGTGCCTACTGCCCACTGGGTATAATCCCCTTGAACAGATAAACCATTCGTCGAAATAGCCTTCAGATTATTTTTATAATGATTATATTTCAAAACACCATCTAGATACCATCCACTGTGATCAAAATAAGTCACATAAGTTCCGATACTATAACTGTTTATACCACTTGTACCACCTCGTGCATGCGCAACACGTGCTTGGTCATAACCACCAAAACCACCAATATAAAACTCTCCATTGGTCAATTCGCTTAGACCATTCACACCTAACACTATACCCGTCTGCTCAAGATTAAAATCTGTATGACCTGTAGCAACGTGCTCTTTGCTCTTAATGGCATAAGTCCACAAAGAAGCATTTTTCTTACTTCTGTCTAAAATTCCTCTTCCAGAACGTACAGTTTGCACCTCATTGTTAAAAATAAGTGCAGGAGCAACTGCCATAGACAAAACTGCATCAGTAGAAGGCGTAGTTAAAAAATCAGAAACCTTTATCTCTTCATCCTGCTTTACTTGCAAAAGAAGAGAATTTTGGACACTTGGTCGCGTAATCATTTCATCTGCTAAAGATCGAGAAGCAGGAGAAGTAACAGGCTGTAATTTTTGACTTGGTGACTGAGATCGATTACCCAAACGTGATGATCCAACAGCTTGATTTTCTGGAGATATAACAGTTAAAGTAACAGAACGCTGCCGTCCCTGCCTCAAATGCCGATGGCTAGCACTCAGACGTGATAACTTATTGGTATTGACATGCCCCTCTGGAGATACAGAAGTTGAAAAAGTAGAAATTGGTTGATTTTTACTTAAATGTTGGAGAGATCTTCTCCTGCGTGACAAATTATTACTGACTTCCTTATCAAGAAATACCGCAGCTAAATACCAAATTGTTTCGTAGTAATTCTTTTTTCGCTTTAAACCATATTTATAAGTTCCACCATCAATATCATTGATTTTTTCACCAGAAAAATCTTGTAAAGTAAAATGAGCTTCTCCGCTTTGATCAACAATTAAATCAAGACTTGTTGAGGAGGGATTAGTGATTTCAATACCAGAATCTGTAACGCTTACTGCATGATAACCGCTACCATTCTTAATAAAAAGATAATCACCCTTTTCTTCTGCAAGACTAACATTAAAATAAAAATGAATATTACCCGAAAGATCATCCACAAAAAGGCGAGAATAGTATAAACTAGAATCATCAGAAGTAAAAATAACCTCACCTACACCACTTAAGTTTTTAATATGAGAATTTTTGTCATCAAAGTTACTAGAAACGGCGTATAATCGAGATTTATCTTCATTTAAATTGATGCTTTCTACTATAGCTTGATGATTGTCTTCTCCAGCATAAAGATAAAGATATCCAGAATCATGAACCGCTACTTCGCCTTCTAACATTGAACCCGCGAAAACCCACGAATTGGCTCCACTTTCAATCGTTAAGTTTTTCACATATCCACCAGCATGAACTTCTTGAACAGCACCAGCATGTAAAATAACATCCTCCGCTTTACCTCCTGCTAAAACACGCTGTCTACCACCAGCGAAAACTTCAGTCTTCATTGCCAGACCACCACTCTTTAGTGCAAAATCATCTTCGAAGAACCATTTAGCAAGATTTTGTACCCCTCCATCCATAACTTTTGTATTCCAAGCCACTCCGTCATCATACACATTCTGCTCTCCTAGTGTTTCATTTTGGCCATAAATTTGAGTCTCATAAGCACTGCTACCAACAATCACACCATTTACATAATCATCTCCAAAAACAGATTGATTACCACCATAAATTTGAACCCCCACCACTGTTCCTCCTCCTTCTACACTTTGTTTTCCACCCTCATAAATAATAGTATATTCTGAAGTTCCTTGTTCTCTCACAATCTCAGAACCACCTCTACCAATTGTAGCATTCTTACTGACACCCCCTGCCTCAACATAAATTATTCCAGCATTCTCAACAAAGTTATTAATGGATAATTGAGCAGCGCTTATCTCTCCATTATTGGATATATAAATTTCCTTATCATCACTAAGTGTAAAATTTTGCAAAGTGAACTTATCTTCACCCACACTAAAATCATCTGCGTAAAGACTAAAATTACTTTCATAAAAGTTGAATATAGGATCTTGCGAAGTAAGGATGTTTTTTTCTTGCCTAAGAGGTGCAATCACAGACAATTTTGTATCAGAAAAAACACTTAAAGAGTTATGATTTCTTTCTGCAACAGCCAAATACCAAATTTTTTCATCTTTATCGTTCCCCTTTTTATGTCGCAAATTATACAAATAAGCTCCACCATCAACAACATCAGCTTTTTTATCAAGATGGCTTTTTAAAGTAAAATGAGCTCCTCCGCTTGCATCAGTAACTAAATTAAGTGGAGATAAAAAAGAGTCTGTAATTTCATGACCATAATCCACAACATCTATTTTGTGACTTCCTGTACCATTTGCAATAAAGAGAGAATCACTACACTCATCCGAAAAATTAACATTGAAATAGAAATCCATATTCCCAGAAAGATCATCAATATAAAGCTTAGAATAATATGGGGCAGACTCTTTATAAACGAAAACAACACGACCATTTCCACTTAGTTTTTTAATAAGAAAAGAGGATTCATTAGATTCAGTGGCAAAGAACTGTAATAGAGAATTCTTTCCATTTAAAATAACATTTTCTACTGTAGTGCCCTGTTCATTACTTCCACCAGCGTAAAGATTAAGCATTCCAAAATCATTAACCGCTATTGCTCCTTTTAATATCGCACCAGCATATACCCGCGAACTAGCATTACTATTAATCGTTAAAGTCTCTACAGATCCACCAAAATAAACTTCTTGAAGAGCACCATCTTCCAAAACGGTATTATTCGCCACACCTTTCGCTAAAACGCGCTGTATACCACCTTTAAAAACCTTAGTGTCTACTGCCAATCCTCCTTCCTTACTCTCACCGCCAAGCTGTGTACCAAGATTTTGTATTCCTCCTTTCATCACATTTGTAAAGAAAGCTGCTCCCCCATTATACACATTCTGTTTCCCTAGCATTTCCTTTTTACCACGAACTTGGGTATTATGAGCATAACTACCACTTCCTAAAACAATTTGCTCACCATTACTATAAATTTTAACATCATATGTTTCCCCTCCTTCAACGCTTTGCAACCCATATTGGCGGATAAAAATACCTGTTGAAGTTTGTCCTTGTCCTACAACTTCAACTTTACCATTCTTAATTGTAGGATTTTTTCTTTTTTTTCTTAACTGCGCACTTGCTCCTACTGATGTTAATGGATCCCCTTTTATGGCAACTATTCTATCTGCATTTGCAGTCTTTATAAAAAAGCTCACGACCATTAATATCCAAAAGCTCAGCTTAAATTTGCATCGCATCATCTCCTCCATATTTCCAAATAAAAATAGCACGACCGCTTATTTTCACACTCTTCATGACAACGAACTGTTTTTCACAAAATATTAAGTGTACTGTGAGCTCTAATTGATCAAATATTACGTGTGTATTTTAAATTTATATACAATTAACAGTAGAAAATGGTTTTTATACAACTAAAGATTGTTTTAATTGCACTCATAAAAGCTTTTTAAAACATTTTTATGACACTAAACATTGGTTTATAAATTAAGATTAACCTCTAAACAGATAAAAACAGTGTCGTGTATTAAAGGAGAAAGTAATATTCAATGAAATGAATTTAACCGTTTATAAAAATATATTTCTATCTTCTATGGCGTTTTAAAAAGTGCTTTTATTGCATTTAGCTTAGATGTGTCCACAATAGAATCATCTACGCTTATCATGCCTTCATTAATTGCTTTAATGCGCTAGAATCATAACAATACTGACTCGACACTGATCCAAAATTTTTATAGTTATGAAACGTTAGTTTTAAATTTGATTTACTATACACTGAAAGGGACATTTATTCATGTCTACAAGCTCAGAGAAACAAGATATGAGCAAACAAAATTCTCACCGCCGAATTTTGTTTGCAAGCCTTATTGGTCCAATAATTGAATATTTCGATTTTTATGTTTTTGGAACTGCTGCAGCTCTTATATTTCCTTATTTATTTTTTCCAACTCAAGATGATACACTTACCATTTTGCAATCTTTCCTTATTTTCGGAGTAGCCTTTTTTTCACGCCCATTTGGGTCAGTTATTTTTGGACACTTTGGGGATAAAATTGGACGCAAAGCAACACTTATCGCCGCTCTTCTTACGATGGGAATATCAACAATTGTTATTGGTATTCTTCCTACTTATGAAACAGCTGGTTGGTGGGCGCCTTTCTTTTTAACAATATGCCGGATTGGTCAAGGAATGGGATTAGGAGGTGAATCAGGGGGAGCTGTTCTGCTTGCAACAGAAAGTGCTCCACCAGAAAAACGTAGCTGGTATGCAATGTTTCCTCAATTAGGCGTTTCCATTGGTTTACTCTTATCTATCATAGTTTACTTATGTCTATTTCATTTTCTTAACCATGATGAACTTTTAGCGTGGGGATGGCGTATTCCTTTTATTTTTTCAGTTGTTCTCATGATTGTGGGATTATGGGTTCGCCTTTCGATTAATGAAACTGTTGAATTTAAAAAAACTCTTGAACGTGAAGAGCGTGTCAGCTTACCTATAATGAATGTCTTTTTTAAATGTCCACGAATTTTATTTCTTGGTACATTTGCTGGTATGACAATATTTGTTTTATTTTATCTTATTACCGTATATGCGTTAAGTTATTCAGAAAAACATTTACAATTGTCATCTACTCAGACTCTCACAGTAGAAGGTATCGGAGCTGTTTTTTGCATATTTTTTACCATCATCACTGGAAAAATCGCTAATTATATTAAGCGCAGAACTTTAATAATTTGCGCTACAATTATTATTGGTATCTATTCTTTCGCAATTCCTTACTTCTTGAGCTCTGGAATTATAGGAATTTTTGCAATGTCTATCATTGGTCTGTCACTCATGGGAATAGTATATAGTCAGCTTGGTATTGTTTTGGCTTCACCATACCCAACCGCAGTTCGATATACAGGCTCTTGTGTCACCTTTAACTTATCTGGTATCGTAGGTGGAGCTCTTGCACCTTATATTGCAGAATATCTCGTGCAAAATTTTGATATTTCTTATATTGGTTATTATTTGCTTCTTTCTTCTTTTATTTCACTCGTTTGCTTCGTTGGATTTAGGGATGATGAAATATCTAACTAGGATATTATAAAGGAAAATAAAATAACTGCTGGCGGTAAAAATGCCGCCAGTTTCATTTTCAAAGACATTGGTTGAGGTACACTCAACCATAATATTCCAGCAAACAGTGCACTTAGAAAAAAAAATAAAATATCCGCAATATTGCCAATATAAGCAATAGAAAACATCTGTGAGAGGATATGCGTTGTACCTAACCACGAAACACAAAAAAAAGCTAACATCACAGCCCATATAACAAGTAAAACTCTATCAACAATCATCATCATTCCGTTTAAATATTTTAGTTAAAAACCACATCTTTATTGCTTCCATAAAAAAATTGTACTAGCAGACGTTACATATATTAAACTTGTTTTTTCCAACCGCGATCCTCTGTCTGTCGCCAATAAGTTAAAGTGTGATTTTCCATTTTATATTTTTTCCACTGCACACGAATGAGATTTAACTCCTCATTATTTCGTCCATCAAAGATCACTACAAGTCGTTGATAAGCATAGATATCTGAGCAAATTGCTCCTTCTGTAAGAAAGCGTATCTTTGAATCATTTGGATTTTCTTGTCCTGTGGTAAGAAATACAGGCTGAAAATTTGGATATTGGTCACATTCAGTTCCATGCCCAATGAATGCTTCATCAGCATAAACCCATAAGCGAGTGTCTATAGCATCACGTCGTTCTTTAGTCACACATTGTATTGTCACCTTACCAAAACGAGCCAATGCACGTTCCACAAGCGTTGGCAAAATATCTTCTAGCGTCGATTGCATCAAATGATAGAAAAGAATATCCATCTTCTTAGCCTTTATCATTCTTTATAAAAGCCAACACCTCTTTGGAGAAGCTTCTATCTCCCCAACACAAAAGAAAATGGTTAAGATATAATGATCCTCTTTTTCCCATGTGGGTATCATATTTTATTTCATGCACCCTAAAAGATAAATCATCATTTTAAAGTTAATAAAAGGGTCTATTTTAATTTACTTTTTAACTTTTTTATACACCACACTTGAAAATGCAATGCAATATATGGAAAAATAAGTTAAATTTGGTGGGTTATCTCCTATTTACTGCTTATCTGGCAATAATATGCGTATAATATAAGGCGATTTTTTAATTTTTGTTTTATTTCTAAACTCAAAACATTTAGAGTATCTGCTTTCTAGTTAAAAACTGAGGATATCACCCAGTCTATGCGTATTATTGAGTTATACATTCTAAAACGCGTTATTATTCTGTTTAGTGCTGTAATGATGATAGCCATCGGGATTAGTTGGACAGTGCAAATTCTTGCGCGAATCAATTTTCTCACAACAAGCAAACAAACATTTTTAACAGTCTTGCATTTTTCGTTCTCTTTGGTTCCTTCTGTTATTTTCCTTGTTATTCCATTTGCATTAGTGATTGCAATTACAACCACCCTTTCAACAATGAATCAGGACTCTGAACTCACTATCATTAGCGCTTCTGGTTTTCCTAAAAGTACTATTTGGAAGCCAATTTTTCTTCTCGCTGTTATTGCATCATGTGCATCCTTTTTTATAGCCAATTTTGTTGCTCCCCAAGCACGCCTGAATATGCGACAAATGTTAGCAAGCGCTCACTCTGATCTCATTAATCTTTTCATTCGTGAAGGTAGTTTCCAAAAATTAACAAATAACCTTTACATAGAAATTGGTGAGCGGAATCCAGATGGAATCCTTAAGCAGCTTTTTATTGCCGACCAGCGCGACCCTAAAACTGATCTTTTTTATTATGCAACCGACGCATCAGTTATTAGCAATACAAGTGGCAATTTTTTAGTTCTCAATAATGGTGAAATAGAAAGAATCAATCATCAAAATGACAGCGTTTCGATTATTCAATTCAGCTCGTACACCTTTAACCTAAGTGAATTCACTCCTAATGATAAAACTCCCACCATTTATCCCAAAGATAGACCTCTTTCTTATTTGCTCAATCCTGATCCGAAAGATCCCTACTATCAGTATAAACCAATCCAATATAGAGCTGAGTTTCACCGCAGACTTATAGAATGGCTCTATCCCTTTGTTTTTTCATTAATTGCAATAGCAGCAGCAGGAGATGTGCGCTCACACCGACAAGCACGGATATCAGCAAACTTCTCTGCGATTTCCCTGTCTTTGCTAGTTTATTGGGTAGGCTATTTTTTTGCCGAAAAAGCAAAAAGTGATCTCGCATACATTCCTTTGCTCTATATAACTCCAATAGGAATGATTATACTTATTTTTTTCATGCTCTTAACAAACCGTAAAATCGTCATCTTCGCGAAACTTAATGAGATTATTCAAATATTTTTTAAAAAAGTGATAGAAAAATTTGAACATCGTAAATCTCAATATCCCTCAGGTGATATATTATGATTGGATGGACACTTGGACGATATTTCTTTGTGCGTTATCTCAAAACGACCTTTTATTTTTTATTGAGTATTTTTGTTCTCGTTCTTTTAATTGACTTTACAGAAAACTCCAGTCGACTGGCGTACCTTCCCCACTATACAACAAAAAATGCGTTTCTCGTCTCACTTCTGCGTATCCCTTTTATCATGCAGCAAATCATCCCCTTTATTGCTCTATTTTCTGCAATGGCAATGCTGATATCGTTTAATAGAAAATCCGAACTTGTGGTTGCTCGTTCAAGCGGTGTTTCTGCATGGCAATTTCTCATGCCTGCTTGTTTTGGAGCTTTTCTTTTTGGATTATTTTCAATTCTTTTCATTAACCCACTTGCCGCATGGGGATCTTCTCAAGCAGAAAAAATGATGACTCAATGGCGTAGTAATAGTGTATTAACATCTCTTACTAACACGCGTGTCCCATGGTTCACACAACGCACAAATTCAGGCAGAACAACCATTGGTGCTCGATCTATCACAGATCAAGGACGCTCTCTTATAGATGCAACTTTTGTACAATACAACGACGATACTACAATCAAGAATTGGATTAACACCAAGAAAGCAATACTAATAAACGGCGCATGGCTATTAACCAATGGAACAATCTATAAAATAGGACACCCCCCTGAAAAATTTACTGAACTCAAGATAGCAACTAACATAAAGCCAGCATTCCTTACTGAACACTTAGCGGATCCTGCAACTATCCCATTTTATCAATTGCCAACAAAAATCATGATTGCACGTTCATTTGGCTATTCTGCCAATAACTTTGATATGTATTTACAATCGTTGATTGCATTACCAACACTGCTCGTGGCAATGACTCTCATTGCAGCGACTGTATCTTTAAGCTTTACGCGCTTTGGACAAACTGGAACATTAATTCTTAGCGGCATAATTGCTGGATTTACACTTTATGTCATTTCTGTACTTGTTCAAGCTTTTGGAAACGCTGGATACATTCCGCCAATCATCGCAGCTTGGACACCAGTTATGATTGCATTATTTTTGGGAATCTCCTTTTTACTTCATAAAGAGGATGGATAGGTGAAACTATTAATCAATGAAAAAATCATTTTAACAAAATTAAGCACCTTAGCTTTAAAGACTGTTATTGGCTTTATTTTAGGTGCGTTCTTATTCTATTATACATTTGTACAAAGTCTTACTACCCTTGCTCAAAATCGCATCCAAAATCCTATAAGCCCTCTCTTGTTATCCGCAAATGAGCTCATCTACAATCGCGATGCAAATACTGTTTCTGCACAAGGTAATGTTCAGATCGAATATGATGGCAATAAAGTTGTCGCCCAAAAAGTCACTTACAATCAAAAAACAGGACGCATTATAGCGCAAGGAAATGTTGAAATTATTCAAAAAAATGGTAATAAAATTTACTCAAATCAAATTGATATGACCAAAGATTTTGGCGAAGGGTTCGTAAACTCCTTACGCATCGACACAGCTCACAATATTCATTTTGCGGCTGAAAATGCTACACACAGTAGTAGCCAGATAACAGTCTTCGACAATGCTACTTATACAGCGTGTGAACCTTGTTCTTATAAATCAGACAAAGAAGTCCTGTGGAAAATTAAAGCAAGAAAAATCATATGGAATAGCACCACCAAAACAATTCGATTTGAAAAGAGCCGTTTTGAAGTTTTTGGATTACCGATTATACAACTTCCAACTTTTGAGATCTATGACCCAACTGTGAAGCGTGCTAGCGGTTTCCTTATGCCTCATTTTTTTTACAATAGTTACCTCGGCATGGGCATAAAAAATTCCTACTTCTGGAATCTCGCACCTTATTATGATTTTACACTTTCCACTACTGCCTATACCCAACAAGGGCTTTTAACCGAAAGTGAATGGCGTCAACGTTTAAAAACAGGAGATTACAATATTCGCTTCGCTTATATACACCAAATGAAACCTCACAACTTTGATAATGATATAATCGATGCACAACATACAAATCGTTATATGTTGGCAACAAAAGGGGATTTTCGGATTAATTCACGCTGGACTTACGGATGGAATATTCTCGCACAATCTGACCGAGATTTTAGCCGTACATATAAACTTGAAAATTACAGTAATCCTACACAACTTTCTCAAATTTATTTGAATGGTCTTGCAGGTAAAAACTACTTTGATATGCGTTTTTACCATTTCCAAATTCAAGATTTGATAGCAAACAGTACCCATCATGAGCGCCACTCTCGGCAAGCATGGATTCTTCCCCATATTAATTATTCTTTCACACCAAATGAATCAGTTTATACTGGATTACTTACCTTTCATAGCAATATGCAATCAATTTATCGTCGTCATGCTGACTTTAATTCTACTGATTGGAATAATCATCCGATTGAGGTTGCTCGGCTTTCTGGTATCGCTGGCAATATTTTTCGCTTAACAAATGAGCTCGAATGGAAAAAGCGCTTCAACACGCAGGGTGGATTAATATTAACCCCTATCCTTGCTTTACGTACTGATATCATTACAACAAATGCACACCAAAATCACGCTGCTCATATAATAAACGACTTCTCATCAGCTATCCGCAGCTCAGCCATTCGTGGCATGGCAACTGCAGGTTTGGAATTACGATATCCCTTTCTCATTACGTCTAACAGCTCTACACATATTATAGAACCAACAGCACAAATTTTTGTCCGCAATAATGAACAATATATTGGGCAAATCCCTAATGAAGATGCACAAAGTTTTGTATTTGATGCGACCACTCTATTCCAACGTGACAAATTCTCTGGATATGATCGCGTAGAAGGCGGAACAAGAGCCAATATAGGTTTGAGATATTCTGGAAATTTTAACAATGATTGGTCTTTTGACGCTCTTATTGGGCAATCTTTTCACCTTGCAGGCAAAAATTCTTTTACAGAAAAAGACTTTGTTAATGTAAGTGCTCATTCTGGCCTTGAAACAACACGCTCAGACTATGTTGCTATGTTTGGTGCACATCATAAAAGTGGCTTTTATTTAGAAACTCGTGGACGTTTTGATCAAAAAACAGGGAAAATCCGCCATAGTGAAATTGAAGCATCACAAAAATGGAAAAATTTTTGGGCAGCAGTGCAATATGCCCATATCTCAAGCCAACCCAATTATGAATATACGCAAGATCGCCAAGAAATTTCTTTTCAAGCTGCTATTAAATTGGCCAACTTTTGGTCTATTAACAGCAATGCTGGTTATGATTTAGCATCTGGTATATTCACAAAACGGGGCATCAGCTTGGATTATAAAGACGAATGCTTCAGACTAACATTTGGCTATCAGCAAGTAACTAACCCAGGTGAAAGAACACCTTTACAAAATTTTAATTTTTCCCTTTCACTCCGTACAATTTCAAATATCAGCAAACCAGATTTATAAAGAGAGATATATAGGGAGATTAAGTTATCATTGTTTTTACCAAAAAAAACGTATATTTTAATGAACTGATGAAATTGATAAACAATGCAAAGGGTTACTTACATGAACAAATTTAAAAATTGTGCTCTTGCCTTATTTTGTATTGCGACTTTAAGCGTAAGCAATTTAGTGGTAAGTGAATTTTTTGTTCCACGAGTTTTCGCCCAAACCGTAATTGTTACCATAGTTAATGGCTCTCCTATCACAAATTACGATATTCAAAGACGCATTGCTTTTCTCAAGTTGCAACAAAAAAAAGGAGACCTCTCTGCACAAGCTAAAAATGAACTTATAGATGAAGCTCTTAAAAAAATTGAAATAAGGCGTTATAATATTGAAGTGAGTGATAATGAAGTTGATAGCGCTTTTGAAAATTTTGCAACGCAAAATAATATGAGTATTGACCAACTTAACCAAATTTTGATCCAAACTGACATCACAATAGAACATTTTAAGAATTACATTCGTGGACAAATGGGATGGGGGCGTCTTGTTAGCGCGCGCTATCAAGCTGAAACTGGCGTACTTACTGAACAAGATGCTGTACGCAGAGTATTAAAAAATGGTGGTATAAAACCTTCAACCAATGAGTATACGCTCCAGCAAATTATTTTTGTCATTCCTGCACATCGTCGTTCAGAAATTTTCCAAAGGCGTCAAAGAGAAGCAATTAATTTCCGTGCACATTTTCAAGGATGCGCGAACACAAAAAAGCAAGCAAAAGGTATGTTAGATGTTACCATCCGAAATTTAGGAAAATTTTTGGATCCCCAACTTCCCGCAGAGTGGGAACAGGATATTCGTGCAACACCTGTTGGAAAAATGACCCAATTACGAGAGACATCATATGGCATTGAAGCCCGTGCTGTCTGTCAAATAAAAAGAGTTTCTAATGATTACGTTGCCCGACTCATATTTGCAATTCAAGATAATAAACAGATTAGCCCACAAAAGCTTGAAAGCCTAAGCGAAAAATATTTGAAAGAATTGCGACGAGATGCACATATTCAGAATTCATAATGGCTGTGCTTATTGTTAGTGGTGGTGATCCTGCTGGTATTGGCCCTGAAGTAGTTATAAAAGCGTGGAATTTGCGTACTACACGTCAAATTCCATCTTTTGCTCTCCTTGCTGATCCAAATGTTATTCGCTCACGTGCCCATTTTTTGCAAATCCCTATTGAAATAGAAACTGTCTTTACAGATGATTTTGTAAAAAATTTTCAAAATGCTCTTCCTATAATACCATTAAAAAATCAGCAAAGTGATCAAATTGGTTTATCTTCACCAAACAATGCTGCTGGAATAATTGAAGCGATCAAGCGTGGATTTCAGTTGATTCAAAATGGTAGAGCATGTTCTTTAGTTACTTGCCCTATCACAAAAAAAAGTCTCTATGATGCTGGATTTAAGTTTCCAGGACACACAGAATTTTTAGCTCATTTAGCTCATCAAGCTTCTCATAAATGCTATCACCCAGTTATGATGTTATCTGGACCGCAATTAAAAACAGTACCAGTTACTGTTCATATTCCATTCCATGAAGTTCCCTCACACCTTACTCGCCACTTAATTATTCAAACTGCGTTCATTATTGAAAATGATTTAAAAACGCGATTTAAAATAGTTTCACCCCGATTAGCTGTCGCGGGTCTTAATCCCCATGCTGGAGAAAATGGTGCAATGGGAAAAGAAGAGCTTGAAATTATCGCTCCCGCTATTGAGTATCTTAAAAATAAAGGGCTCAATATTGTAGGTCCGCTACCTTCCGATACAATGTTTCATGAACGTGCACGAAAAACATATGATGTTGCTCTTTGTATGTATCATGACCAAGCCCTTATTCCTGTTAAGACATTGGACTTTGATACTACTGTAAATGTTACTTTAGGATTACCTTTCATTCGAACTTCCCCAGATCACGGCACTGCTTTTGATATTGCAGATAAAGGAATAGCCTCTCCCGAAAGCTTTATTGCTGCTCTTAAACTTGCAAACCAACTTACAAAAAATAGTTTACTACCATGCCGATAGATAATTTACCTCCTTTGCGTGAAGTAATTAATACATATGGATTGCAAGCTCATAAATCTTTAGGGCAAAATTTCCTTTTTGATCTCAATTTAACATCCAAAATTGCTCATCAAGCAGGAAATATAGAAGGAAAACCTGTTATTGAAGTTGGTCCAGGACCTGGAGGTCTCACGCGTGCCTTGCTTGCAAAGGGTGCCATCGTAACAGCAGTAGAGCGTGATGAGCGATGTTTACCAGCTCTATTAGATATAGAAAAATACTATCCGCAAAAACTAAAGCTTATCTGTAATGATGCACTGAAACAAAATTTTTCAAAGATTTTTGAAATATCTCCAGAGAAACCACGTATCATTGCAAACCTTCCCTATAATATTGGAACACAGCTTTTATTAAATTGGCTTTTAGCTGAACCATGGCCTCCTTTTTATGAATCCATGACCTTGATGTTTCAACGTGAAGTTGCCAAACGTATCATTGCAAAACCTCAATCCCCTCATTATGGGCGTCTTGGTGTATTAACAAGTTGGCGTACCATTGCAAAAATTGCTTTTGATGTACCTCCTCAAGCCTTTATACCGTCACCTAAAGTAACTTCTTCCGTTGTCCATATTATTCCGCGCGCGCAACCTCTTGCCTGCTCTACACAAAAATTAAGCTTTGTAACAAAAGTCGCTTTCGGACAAAGACGAAAAATGCTTCGCCAAAATTTGAAAACTATCGGAGGTGAAGCACTTTTAGAAAAAGCTGGAATTGATGGAACACGTCGAGCTGAAACATTGTCAATCTCCGAGTTTGTGACTTTAGCAAATTTGATAGTTTAAAAAGCTTGCCTTTTTATTATGCTAGTTGCCAGTTTTTTAACAATACGGATTTAATCAATTTTTTCAGCAATAAGCTGATCAATAAAAGAATGAAGAAAGAAGCATCGCTCACGTTTCATTGTTTCTGCCAAATAAATCGATTTAATAAGTAACAAAGACTGGTTTAAATCTTCATTAATCACAACATAATCATAAGAACACCAATGCCGCATCTCCATTCGCGCATTCTTCAATCGCAGATCAATAATATCATGGCTATCTTCTGCTCGACGATATAAACGAGAAGTAAGCTCTTTCATTGATGGTGGAAGGATAAAAACAGAGACAGTATCCTCGGGCATTTTTTTTTGAAGCTGCTCAGTACCTTGATAATCAATATCAAATAACATATCTCGACCAGAACTTAACACGCTTTCAACATTTTCACGTAAAGTTCCATAATAATTTCCGTGAACTTCTGCCCATTCAATAAACTCGTCTCCATCACGCTTACGTTCAAACTCTTTCTTTGAAATAAAATGGTAATGAAGACCATCCACCTCACTAGGACGTCTTTGCCGTGTTGTCATACTTACAGAGAGTTCTAATTGTCCATCTTTGAGAAGTAATCGAGAAAGAGTTGATTTACCAGCTCCTGAAGGTGAAGAGAGAATAAATAAAAAACCACGACGTTGACCTATTTTTTTAGCATTAGCTTCACTCTCAAAGGATGTCATAATACCACTCTACTTTTTCTTGAATTTTGTATCAAAACTTTGGTAATAAATTTTTTTAATTCAGTGTGCCTGCTTTAATGCACGCCACTTACGAACATTTTTATTATGTTCTTCCAAAGTTTTGGAAAAAACATGCCTACCTGAGCCATCAGCTACAAAATAGAGTGCATCACTGCTCGGTAAATGTGCAACCGCTTTCAGAGAATCTCGACCTGGATTCGCAATCGCCGTTGGTGGTAAACCATTAATTTTATAAGTATTATATGGTGTTTCTTTCTCAAGATCTGAGCGATAAATTACACGACCTGATGGCTTCCCTTTCCCACCAAAAAGACCATAGATTACCGTTGGGTCAGATTGAAGACGCATATGTTTTGCAAGACGATTATAAAACACTGCAGCAACCTGCGGTCTTTCTTCTGCAATTCCCGTCTCTTTTTCAACAATCGATGCTAATATAATAAATTCTTCAATGGACTTGATTGGTAAATCAGGTGAGCGAGTCGCCCATATTGCATTAACTAATTTCGTTTGTCCTTCACGCAATCTCTTTATAATTTCTTTGCGCGTCGTACCCCGAATAAAATGAACAGTATCAGTCATCAAACTGCCTTCTGGAGGCAAAACTTCTGGAAGCTCTCCAATTAAAATGTCATTAGCAGCTAATCGATCAAAAACTTGTTGAACCGTCAAACCTTCAGGCACTGTAAATGTATATTCAATAGATTTGCCTTTTACAAGAATATCCATAATATCCCGCATCGAAGCATACGCTGGAATTAAATATTCGCCAGCTTTAAGAGATGCCGCTTTTTGATGATAACTCACTCCATAAGTAAAGATATCAGACGATCGAATAAGACCCTTTTTTTCAAGAAGCGACGCAATTTCACGAATTCCTGTTCCAGGATAAATAAGAACAACTTTTTCCTCTCCAGCTGTCCCCTTTCCTTCAAAGATACTCTTCCCAATATAAAGAGGAATAGCTGTGGCTAAAATGACAACCATAATCAGCATCAGAAAAAAATGACCAAGAATGACCAATGGACTACGTAAGATATACGACTTTTTTCGCTTTTTATGCACTGACATATCATCATTATCTACTAAATAATTCGAAGAAGAATCACCTACGTCCTTTAGTGGTCTCACATTTTTCACATCGGACATAACCATCAACCCCAACAACTTTTAGATATTTTTACTCAAATCCTATAATAAATCAGAAGCAGAAAATACAAACGGAAATGTTTTTTATTCTCCAAAACGTCGGAATACCAAAGATGCATTTGTCCCACCAAACCCAAAAGAATTGGAGAGAACCGTATTAATTTTTCGTTCACGCGGTTTATGTGGAACAAGATCAATTTTTGTTTCAATCGACGGATTATCAAGATTAAGTGTTGCTGGAGCTATATTATCCCGTATGGCTAAAACACAAAAAACAGCTTCAGCCGCACCAGCCGCACCAAGCAAATGTCCAATAGACGACTTCGTTGATGACATAGATATTTTCGGTGCGTAATGCCCAAAAACATGCTCAACAGCTTTCAGTTCTATGACATCTGCCATCGTTGATGTACCATGAGCATTAATATAATCAATATCGCTTATATTCACTTGTGCACGCTCAAGAGCAGCTATCATACTGCGCTTTGCACCTTCACCACTCTCTGAAGGAGCTGTAATATGATAAGCATCTCCAGATAAGCCATAACCAATAACCTCAGCATAAATATGAGCACCACGCCTTTTTGCATGTTCAAGCTCTTCTAAAACAACAATTGCAGCTCCCTCCCCCATAACAAATCCATCACGATCAGCATCATAAGGACGCGATGCCTGTTCAGGAGTATCATTACGATTAGTGGAAAGAGCACGACAAGCAGAAAAACCTGCTAAAGATATTCGATTTATCGGGGATTCAGTTCCTCCTGCAGTCATTACATCTGCATCACCCAATGCAATTAAACGCGCGGCATCACCAATTGCATGTGCACCCGTCGAACAAGCTGTTACAACAGAATGATTAGGGCCACGTAATCCATATTTAATAGATACATAGCCAGATGCAAGATTAATCAAACGTCCTGGAATAAAGAAAGGCGAAACACGTCGTGGACCTTTATCACGCAGTATATAACCAGCCTCAACAATACCTTCAATGCCACCAATACCTGAACCAATCAATACACCCGTACGAATCTGTTCTTCATCACTCTTGGGATACCATCCAGCATCTGCAAGCGCTTGATCAGCAGCTGCCATTGCATAAACAATAAATGAATCAACTTTACGCTGCTCTTTAGGTTCCATATGCAAATCAGCATTATATGTACCATTGGTTCCATCCCCCAAGGGAATACGCGCAGCAATTTGACAAGGCAAATCGGACACATCAAATTCAGTAATACGCCGAACCCCGCTTTTCCCTTCAAGAAGTCGTTTCCAACTATATTCGACATCACCAGCTAATGGAGACACCAATCCCAAACCAGTAATAACAACACGTCTCATATTTTTAACCTTGAACCGAGAAATTACCTCTTAAAGCCATATTTTTAATAGCCCTCAAAAATATAGGCAAAAGCATTTTACGCCTTTGCCTTTCAGTAATTATGCAGAAGCCTTATCAATGAACTTTACTGCATCATCAACTGTGAAAATTGTTTCAGCAGCCTCATCTGGGATTTCTACACCAAACTCTTCTTCAAACGCCATAACGAGCTCAACTGTATCAAGACTATCTGCTCCTAGATCATCAATAAAGCTTGCATTTTCCACTACCTTATCTGCATCAACTCCAAGATGCTCCACGATAATCTTCTTAACACGCTCTTTTGTATCACTCATGTTGAAATCCTCGAATTTGTATCATTTTTCTGTAACTGGTTAACTATATCGGGTCATCTAATCAAACAATAGATCCATTACTTTTAAAATTTTAGCAGAGATTCAAAACATCCTGTGGATATCCTTAAAAAAACAAATCAATTTGATATTCCGACATAAACATAAATTGGTCAACTACCATGTTAAACAAACAGGTACATGTTTCCTTTTCACTTGTTATTACTAAAATATTACAGCTTATAAATCAATGTGGAATAAAGCAAATTCTTAGATCATTGCCATACCACCATTGATATGTATTGTTTGACCCGTCACATATTCTGCTTCATCACTTGCTAAATAAACAGCTGCATAAGCTATTTCTTTCCCCATCCCCATACGCTTCATCGGGATTGCCGCCATAATAGTTTCTTTTTGCTTCTCATTGAGTTTATCAGTCATCGCAGACTTAATAAATCCTGGAGCAATACAATTAACAGTAATATTTCGTGATGCAATTTCTTGTGCCAGCGCTTTAGAAAAACCTATTAAACCCGCTTTCGCAGCACAATAATTCGTTTGTCCAGGATTTCCTACAACACCAACAATTGATGTTATATTAATAATCCGCCCGTAGCGACGTCGCATCATAGAGTGCGTCAATTCACGTGTTAAAGTAGAAGCAGCTGTCAAATTGATTGCTAATACATCATCCCAATCTTTATCCTGCATACGTACAAAAAGACCATCGCGTGTAATTCCAGCATTGTTAACAAGGATATCAACACCCCCCATGTCTCTTTCCGCAGCTTTAGCTAATTGCTTAATGGATTCAGGCTCAGAAAGATTCGCGGGGAAAACAATAACATCCTGCCCTAAATCTTCAGCCACTTCTTTAAGTTTGTCTTCACGCGTTCCATGGAGCCCAACAACCGCTCCTTGTGCGTGGAAGCAACGCGCAATTGCTTCACCAATGCCTCCCGATGCCCCCGTTATAAGAGCTTTACGACCTGTTAATTTAAACATTTTTTAGACTCCTTAAAGATTAAACACCAAGCACCTGTAGCGCTCCTTCTATTTCCCCAGCTGTCCCAATTGTTAATCCCTTTATATCCTTGTTAACACGGCGAGCTAAACCTGTTAATACTTTTCCAGAACCAACTTCAAAAAGCGTATCAACCTCATTGGCACTGATCCACTCTATTGTTTCACGCCATCGCACTCGCCCCGTCACTTGTTGAACAAGAAGCATAGCAATACGTTCCGGATCACTTTCTGGTGCAACAGAAATATTCGCAATGAGAGGAACAACTGGAGCCACCTTATTAACAGTCAAAAGTGCATTCTTCATGGCATCAGCAGCAGGTTGCATTAAAGCTGAATGAAAAGGTGCAGAAACTGGAAGAAGAAGCGCACGTTTTGCACCTTTTTTTGATGCAATCTCCACTGCTGCCTCAATTGCCTTTACTTCGCCTGAAATAACAATTTGCCCACCACCATTATCATTAGCAATCTGGCATAGCCCTTCTCCTAAAACAGTTTCGCAAATTTTTTCAACGTCTTGCTCATCTAAACCAATAATTGCTGCCATAGAACCTTTACCAACAGCAACAGCAGCCTGCATAGCATTTCCACGAATCCGTAAAAGCCTTGCTGTATCGGTAAGGCTAAATGTACCAGCAGCACAAAGAGCTGAGTATTCTCCTAAAGAATGACCTGCAACAAATTTTACCTTTGATTCTATATTCAGCCCTAAATTTTCCATTACACGAATAATTGCCATAGATACAGCCATCAACGCTGGTTGTGCATTCATCGTCAAAGTCAAAGTATCTGCAGGTCCTTCGAAAATGATATCTGATAATTTTTCACCTAAAGCATCATCTACTTCCTCAAAAACCATACGCGCTGCAACAAATTGTTCTGCAAGCACTTTGCCCATACCAACAATCTGACTCCCTTGCCCTGGAAAAGTAAATGCTGCTACCATCAGTCACCTCCGAAATTATGCAAAATTATTTATTTTTAATCTTAGTCCATAAATATGAATCAAGATAAAGTAATTTATCTGGAATGAATATCTATCTTAAAGTTATATTTCAACGGTGGAATTTGATATAAAAATTGAGGAAAATGCGGTACCATGAATCGAATAACACCCCAACTTACACCCCCTCCTAAAACTGTACCAGCTACAACATCAAAAGGATAATGTACACCGACAAAAACACGTCCCCAACAAATTAAACATGAAAATATCACTGCAAGCTTAAAGGCAGTTTTATACCGGTAAAAATAAAGGCATGCCGTATAAGATGCAATAGTTAAAGCGTGATTACTAGGAAAAGAAGCTGTTGCACGGTGCTTAATCAAAGGAGGTGTGAGATTTACCACAAATGGACGTGGATGAAAATAAACAAGAGAAATGAGATAACCTATGAAAAGAGCCATACAAATGCTCGCACAAATGCTTAACGCTACGTATCGTTCCATGATTTTTCCGCAAAACCACAACATACAAAGGTGTGCTGGAATAACATAAATTAAAAATTTTGCACAAAAAATACCAATTAAAACTAAAATTGACCATGATTGATAGTTGCCAGCAAGCATTTTTAAAAGTGCGGAATCAATCTGGTTTAAAAAATCCATTTTTATCTCCTTAATTTTAATTGTTATAGCTTGAGGTCGTCATTTTTTGTGGAGCATCCTGCAATATATATTCAAAACTTACTAATTTTTTATAAGCATAAACTTGCTATTTTTAAAAATAAGCTGTAAACGTCAAACGTTCGTTACCAGTGTTTTGGCTGGGGGTTGAACGGAGGACTGAGAAATAGTGTCAGTAGGAGACGTGATGTTTCCGACCTCCCGTATCCTCACTCTCGAATGTCTCGAATTATAAACGCGTCCTTTCTTCTTTGGATTTCCAAAAAAGACAAGTCGCAGAGGCTTTGCGCTAAAACAGGTGAAGTTTAATTGAAGAAAGGCAAAATAATGGCTCTTTATGAACATATATTCCTTGCCCGACAGGATATTGCACCACAGCAAATTGATGAACTTTTGGGCGTTTACAAAGGTGTTATTGAGACGTATGGTGGAAAAGTTGGGCGTGTAGAAAATTGGGGGCTTCGTACCCTTGCTTATCGTATTCGTAAAAACCGTAAAGCTTATTATGTACTGATTAATATTGACGCACCAGCTGCGGCAATTGCTGAAGTTGAACGTCAAATGCGCATCAATGAGGATATTTTACGTTACATGACTATTCGCGTGAAAGAGCATGAAAAAGAAAAATCTGCTATGTTTGCACGTATGGATCGCAATAATCACGCTGGACAAGATGGAGAGCGACCTCGCTCTCCGCGTCATCAACGTGAAGATGCTGTAGAAGGAATAGAATGATGACAGATATTAATCAAACAGCAACGCGTCGTCCTTTTCATCGTCGTCGCAAAACGTGTCCTTTTTCAAGTGCAAATGCTCCGAAGATTGATTATAAAGATGTCAAATTGTTACAGCGTTATATTTCGGAGCGCGGAAAGATCGTCCCTTCGCGGATTACAGCTATCAGTCAAAAAAAACAGCGTGAATTGGCTAATGCTATCAAACGTGCTCGTTTTCTTGGCTTGCTTCCATACGTTATAAAATAACAAATTACTATGCAGCTGAGGTATTTTCAGCTGCCTTTTTTCTATGATTTAGCAATACGTCGATTAATTATGTACGTGTGCGAGGATGTATAAAATATAAAAAGTTGAGGCATTATAACGCCCCTAACTGCAGAAGGCAGGACAGCGATAAATGAAAAGTTTTCATACCTATGAAATAATGACTGGTGTTTTAGCTGGGTTGTTTGTTGCTGTTATAGGAATGGCAGTCATTAGTGTCGCAAATATTGCACCTTCTTTTTCTCTTCTTCTCGGTTGCTTTCTTTCACTCCCAATTTTCATTGTTGCATTCGGTTGGGGAACGTTAGTCAGCTTTGTTGCATTAATCAGTGCCACTCTTGTTCTTGCCATAGCCAGTAATGTTTATATTGGTTTTGGCTTTATGTTATTATTTTTTCTTCCTGCTTTTTATGCTTCTTGGTTGCTTGGGCTTGCACGACCAGTACAAGAGGGGAACTTATTGATATGGTATCCGTTGTTTTTGGTAATTTTTCATTTAACCAATTTCATCGCTCTTATATCAAGTCTTATCGGACTCTACATTCAAACGCGTCCATCCATACCTGCTATTACAAAACAAATCATTACCAATATAACGCAAGCTATGCAGCAATCGCAGTCTATAAAAGAAGCTGATATACTCGCTTTTAGCGAAATTTTAACAACGCATGCAGCAACTTTGACAGCTATTATTCTGACTATTTATAGTGTGATTTTTTTCATTGGAAATCTTTATTTTTCGATGATAACAGCACAGCGTATGAATTGGCTGAAAAGACCTCGGGATGATTGGGGAAAAACTTTCCGTCTTCCAATTTCTGGACTTGTTATTTTTATTGTTGTTTGTGTAGCATCAATGATTGAATTAGGATTTACTTTTAATTTGATCACGCGCGTCTTTACCACTGCATATACTGTCGTTATATCAATCAGTGGCTTAGCATATTTACACAACATCACAAAAGGGATAAACGGTCGGATTGTTATACTCTTTTTCGTATATATTGCCATTTTTATTGCCATGTTAACTGTCTTTCTTGCTCCACCTATTTCTTTCATAATGCTTTTGATGGGTATTTGGGCAGCTATTCAATACAATTTTCAATCACGGGATAAACTCTACTAATTTATTTGTTCGAAAGGAAAAAATATGGATATTATTCTACTTGAGCGCATCCCCCGTCTCGGTCAGATGGGTGATATTGTTTCAGTTAAAGATGGTTATGCACGCAACTTTCTTTTACCTCAAGGCAAAGCTTTACGTGCGAATGAAGCGAATAAAAAACATTTTGAAACACAACGCACTCAGCTTGAATCTCGTAATCTTGAGCGCAAAAGTGAAGCGCAAAAAATTGCTGAAAAACTTGATGGAAAGTCATTTATTGTTGTTCGTTCAGCTGGCGAAACAGGACAACTTTACGGATCTGTATCAACACGCGATGTTTCTGAAATTATAACAACTGAAGGCTTTTCTATTGGACGCAATCAGGTTGAATTGAATCATCCAATAAAAACTATCGGCCTTCATGCTATCACGATTATCCTACACCCTGAAGTTCAAATTTCTGTGACAATGAATGTTGCACGTTCAACAAGCGAAGCACAACGCCAAGCAGAAGGTGAAACTCTTACTTCTGCTGAAGCAATATATGATATTCAAGAAGAACCAGAAGAGTCATTGGTAGAAAATCAAGGAGAATTGTTAGCAGAAGAAATGAACAATAACGATACCAATAGTGCTGACAAAAAGGATTGATTATCGCTTTTTACCTGTTTTTCATTTTTTATTTTTTTAATTTTTTTTGACATAATTGCAGAATGCTTAGATCAAAAATCTAAGTACTTTATTGTTACCATCACTCCAAAACTGAATTCTTGTACTTGTATAAGAATCAGGATTTGGTGTGGTGTAAAAATTGAAGTATGCCTAAAATTATGAATAGCGTGATAAAAATACTCTCATATACTATATTTTCCTAAAATAAAAACAAAGAATCACTTAAAATTTTGTGTTTCAAAAAGATGAGATCTTTTATGAGTGATCAACTTCTTACATCTTCGCGTCATCTGAAGTAATTTTGACCATGAAGGCACATAATCTTATCATTCTCAACATTGAACTTTGATTATATAACACCAAAATACTCAGAATATAGCGTCATGCTTTTTTAGAAAACTGAAAATGTAATTTTTTAATTTTTATGCTTTTACTACAATTTTTAAATTATAAAAAAATACAAAAAAATTATGTTACATATAAATGTAATTATACGTAAATTATGAATAAGTAATTGGGATAAGAATCTTTTAAAATAAAAGTATGATTTTAACTTAAAGCAAGGATTTGGGACCCAATTCGTTTAATATACAATACTCGATTTATTGCCTAAAGTAACAAAATACACAGTTTTAGTGAGAAAATCGTTATGAAAGAAATAAGCATTGCCAATTTCAGCTCTTCAGAAAAAGAAGACCCTTCTCTTTTTCGACAACTCCCACATAATGTTGAAGCTGAACAAGCCTTGCTTGGTGCAATTTTTATTAACAATGATGCACTTGACCGCGTTTCAGATTTTTTAAAACCAGAGCACTTTTTTGAACCATTGCATCAAAGAATCTATGATATTTTATCGCAAATTATCGCAAAAGGAAAACTTGCAAATCCAGTTACTATAAAGCCCTTTATTCCAGCTGAAGAAAAAATCGGAGATATTACTGTATTTAATTATGCGATTCGTTTAGCCAAAGAAGCGGTAACAATCATTAACTCTGAAGATTATGGACGAGTTATTTATGATCTTTTTATCCGACGATCTTTGATTAACCTTGGAAACCAAATTGTTAATACAGCTTTTGATGCACCTATAGAGCTTACGCCAGCTCAACAAATTGAAATGGTTGAACGCAATTTATTTGAACTGGCAGAAAAAGGAAAATACGGTGGTGGATTTGAAAATTTTGATGAAGCTATAAAAAAAGCCTTTGACATGGCAAGTGCTGCCAAAAAGCGTTCTTCACGATTATCGGGGATAGCCACCCATATTAAGACACTTGATGAGCAAATGGGAGGATTACAACCATCCGACTTAATCATCTTAGCTGGACGCCCTGGTATGGGAAAAACTTCACTTGCCACCAATATTGCTTTTAATATTGCTAATGCTTACAATCATAACACCAAAACAGAAGATTCTTCATCAGAAAATGAGGGAGGAATCGTTGGCTTTTTTTCACTTGAAATGTCATCTGAACAACTTGCAACGCGCATTATTTCAGAACAAACAGAGCTTTCTTCTTCTGATATCCGACGTGGCAATATTTCAGAAAAGCAGTTTTCCAAAATAATCCGTGCAATGCAACACTTACAAAAAGCACCACTCTACATTGATCAAACAGGGGGAATATCAATTGCACAATTGGCAGCACGCGCACGGCGTCTAAAACGGCAACATGGTTTGGATGTCTTGATTATTGACTATATACAGTTAATGACCAGCAATTCAAAGCGCTCATCTGAAAATCGTGTTCAAGAAATTACAGAAATTACTACGGGTCTCAAGGCATTAGCTAAAGAACTGAATGTTCCCATTATCGCTCTCTCGCAGCTTTCGCGCCAAGTTGAAAATCGAACAGATAAACGTCCGCAACTTTCGGATTTACGAGAATCTGGCTCAATTGAGCAAGATGCCGATGTCGTTCTTTTCGTATATCGTGAAGCATATTACTTTAAAAATGAAGAGCCCAAGATAGGGTTCACAGAACATGAAAAACGGAAGCATGAAGAATGGCAAGATAAAATGGATGATCTTTTAGGGCAAGCTGAAGTTATTATTGCCAAACAGCGTCATGGACCAACTGGGCTAGTTAAGCTTGCTTTTCAGCCTGATTTCACACGTTTTAGTGATTTGGCAGACAGTCAATATCTCCCAGAGCAAATTGGTTAAGCCACCATGGCACGCATCCGTGTTCAATTTATTTGTCAAAATTGTGGTACCATCCATTCACGTTGGGCTGGAAAATGTAATTCTTGTGGAGAATGGAATTCCCTGATCGAAGAAAGCACAAATAACGGCATTGGCAGTGGTCCTATGCAAAATGTTCGTAAAGGGCGAGCCGTTACTCTTATGTCTCTTTCTGGAAATATTGAAGATGCTCCACGTATCCATTCTGGCATCGCTGAGCTTGATCGCGTAACTGGAGGTGGTTTTGTTCGTGGATCAGCATTACTTGTTGGCGGCGATCCAGGCATTGGGAAATCAACATTGCTAACACAAACAGCCGCTGCTTTATCGCGAAAAGGACATCATGTTGTTTATGTTTCAGGCGAAGAAGCCATTGCGCAAATATGTTTACGTGCACAAAGACTTGGTGCTGCCAATACGGAAATAAAACTTGCGGCGGAAACTAATGTTGAAGATATTCTTGCAACTTTAAGCGAACATAAAAAACTTGATATGGTTATTATTGATTCCATTCAAACCCTATGGTCAGATGCAGCAGACTCCGCGCCTGGAACAGTCACACAAGTGCGTATCGCCGCTCAAGCAATGATCCGCTTTGCCAAAAAAACAGGAGCAGCTGTTGTTCTTGTCGGTCATGTGACAAAAGACGGACAAATTGCTGGTCCTCGAGTTGTCGAGCATATGGTTGATGGCGTTCTCTATTTTGAGGGTGAAGGTGCCCATAATTATCGAATATTGAGAACCGTAAAAAATCGTTTTGGACCAACTGACGAAATTGGTGTTTTCGAAATGTCTGACAAAGGACTACGAGAAGTGACCAATCCATCTGAACTTTTTTTGGGTGAACGGAATGAAAAAGCACCAGGAGCTGCTGTTTTTGCAGGAATGGAAGGAACACGTCCGATATTAGTAGAAGTTCAAGCACTTGTTGCTCCCTCTTCACTCGGAACACCACGACGTGCTGTTGTTGGGTGGGATGGAAATCGCCTTTCAATGATTTTAGCTGTTTTAGAAGCCCATTGTGGTGTTCGCTTTGGACAACATGATGTCTACCTTAATGTTGCAGGTGGATACCGTATATCAGAGCCAGCAGCTGATTTAGCTGTTGCAGCAGCTTTGGTCTCCTCTCTTGCAAACATTCCTCTCCCGACTGATTACGTATATTTTGGCGAAATAAGCCTTTCAGGAGCTATCCGCACCGTTGCGCATTCAGGACAACGCATTAATGAAGCTAAAAAACTTGGCTTTCAAGGATCTGTTCAGCCTACTGCAACAACCCAAACAACAAAATCGCAAACCTTTCAACAAAAAACATTTTCTGAACTTCCTGAATTGGTTGGCTCTATTGTTGCAGGAAAAAAACACCCTGTATCACGTGCATGATAAAAAAAATTTACAAAATATAAAAGATTTTTGCTATAAGAAGCAAAGAAGCAGAAGCACACTCGTATATTGTTTAAACAAAACGCAATCTTATGTATAAGGAATAAGTAAAGATGGCTATAACAATCCTTGATGGAATTGTCGTAATAATCGTCTTGTTATCTGCTTTTCTCTCCATGCTCCGAGGATTTTCACGTGAAATTCTTTCATTAATGTCTTGGGCAATTTCAGCTGTTGTCACATTATTTTTATTCAAACCTGTACTGCCCTTCTTTGAGCAATATCTTTCTAACAAAACGGTTGCATTGATCGCCACAGTGGTTACGATTTTCATTATTATTTTGATTATTATTTCCGTTGTTACAATGAAAATTTCTGATTTTATTATTGATAGTCGAATTGGTGTACTTGACCGCACTATCGGCTTTATCTTTGGAGCAATCCGCGGCTTATTCATTATTGTCATTGGCATATTACTCATTAATGCGCTTATCAAACCTGAACAACAATCTGATTGGTTGAAAAATGCAAAAACAAAGCCCATCTTAGATTCACTGGGTCAAAAAATTTGGGACATATTACCCAAAGATCTCGACTATGCTCTCGAAAAGGCCGAACAACTTTTTAAAAGAGACGATACAAGCACAAATGGTAAACATTCTGATAAAAATATGTCCCAACAAAATGAGGAATAATTTTCCATTAGGGAAAAAAATCAGATAATACAACGTAACGATATTAACCATTTTTTATATCATAACCGAAAAAATATAATGACAAAAATTGATATTCCCTTTCAGAAATTCTCATTGGATGATGATACCCTTCATGAGGAATGTGGAGTTTTCGGTATTCTTGGGCATGAAGATGCAGCAACATTAACAGCCCTTGGGCTTCATGCACTTCAACACCGTGGTCAAGAAGCAGCTGGAATTGTTTCCTACCATAACAAAATGTTTCATCAAGAAAAACATCTTGGTCTTGTCGGAGATCACTACACAAATCCTGCAACACTTGCTCGTTTACCAGGGAATCGTGCTATCGGACATACACGTTACTCAACAACTGGAGAAGTAGCATTACGTAATGTACAACCTCTCTTTGCTGAATTAAAAGCTGGAGGTATTGCTATTGCACATAATGGCAATCTCACAAATGGTCTTACATTACGCCGCGAACTCATTGCATCTGGTGCTATTTGTCAATCGACATCAGATTCTGAAGTTTTTCTTCATCTGATTGCTCGTTCCCGTTATGAATCGTCATCTGACCGTTTTGTTGATGCTATTCGACAAGTGGAAGGTGGATATGCTATGTTAGCACTCACACGTACAAAGCTTATTGCAGCACGTGATCCAACTGGTATTCGACCACTCGTAATGGGTGAACTTGACGGTAAACCAATCTTTTGTTCCGAAACCTGTGCACTTGATATTATTGGAGCAAAATATGTCCGCGATGTCAAAAACGGGGAAATAATTATATGCGAAATACAAAAAAATGGGGAAATCACTAAAAAAGTTATAAAGCCAGAGATAGAAAAGCCAGAAAAACTTTGCCTTTTTGAATATGTCTACTTTGCTCGTCCTGATTCAATCGTTGGAGGACGAAATGTTTATATGGCACGTAAAAATATGGGTATTCATTTAGCACAGGAAGCACCTTGTGAGGGTGATGTTGTGGTTCCAGTTCCTGATGGTGGAACACCCGCTGCAATTGGCTACGCACAAGAAATTGGAATTCCTTTTGAGCTTGGAATTATTCGGAATCATTACGTTGGTCGTACCTTTATCGAACCAACACAACAAATTCGTGCTTTTGGAGTGAAATTAAAGCACTCTGCAAATCGCCCAATCATTGAAGGAAAACGCGTTATTTTGGTCGATGACTCTATCGTGCGTGGAACAACATCCGTCAAAATTGTGCGAATGCTCCGAGAAGCAGGAGCGAAAGAAGTTCATATGCGTATTTCTAGTCCTATGATTTTTTATCCAGATTTTTATGGAATTGATACACCTACAATTGAAAGTCTTTTGGCTAATCAGTATCCTGACTTAAAATCTATGTGTAGTTTTGTTGGAGCAGATTCATTAGAATTTCTTTCAACGGACGGTTTATATCTTGCTGTCGCAGGAGAAAAGCGAAATAACGCTGATCCACAATTTACTGATCATTATTTTACTGGACACTACCCTACACATCTTGTTGATCAAGAAATGGTTCCCAAAATGCGTCAATCATCTGTCCTTAAGACAAGAAATTAATGATGACAAAGCTTGACTTTAATCTCCATGGATATATCGCACTCGTTACAGGTGCTTCAAGAGGAATTGGTTATCATTTAGCGTTAGAGCTTGCAGCGCGTGGCGCTCACATTATTGCTCTTGCACGAACAATTAGTGGCTTAACTGAACTTAACAATAAAATTCAAGAAAAAGGTGCTTCTGCAACGCTCATTCCACTTGATTTACATCATATGGAACATATTGACTCTCTCGGAATTTCTATTGCTAAGCGCTGGGGGAAACTCGATATTATGGTTGCAAATGCAGGAATCCTTGGAACACTTTCACCAATAAGTCATATCCAAAATACGGTATTTGAAGATGTTTTTCAAATAAATCTCATGAGCCAGTGGCGCTTAATGAAAGCAGTTGAACCTTTATTACGTAAATCTGATGCAGGACGAGCTGTTTTGCTATCCTCAAGTGTTGCTCATCTCGCACGTGCTTTTTGGGGACCTTATGCAGCCTCTAAAGCAGCTTTAGAGATTGTTGCTCGTTGCTGGGCAGAAGAGCTAAAACAAACCCATATCAAGATTAATTGTGTTGATCCAGGTGCAACACGTACTGCCATGCGCGCGCAAGCTATGCCTCATGAAAACCCTCAAACTTTACCTTCACCGCAAGAAGTTGCAGAAAAAATAGTGCATTTATTATCACCCAATTTAAAAGAAACAGGTAAACTTTTTAATGTCCATAAAAATCGGTTTACGGATTATCATGCACCTGATTAATTATAATCATAAAAACCATGTATTTTAACCGCAATTTTTTATATTTTTATTCTATCTTACAAAAAAATATAAAACTTTACGATTTTTTGATAGCTTTCACATTAATCTTTTTTTCTTCAAAAGCAGCCCGCTTATTATAAGCCACAAAACTACAGGGTAAAAAAATCATATAGCCAACAGCTGTGATTAATAAAGTATACCATGTGTAAGTTGCCAGAAAGCCCACATAAATAACAATAAAAAGCATGCATGGTACAACAATATCACGCCTCAAATTTTGATCAATTGTTTTTGCATTCCATACTGGCAAGCGACTGACCAAAAGAAAAGCAATCACTACAGTATAAAGACTAAAAAACAACGCCCAGCCCCAACTTGGTATCAAGCCAAGAGCTCCCAAATAAACAGGCAATAAAAGCAATAGCGCCCCTGCTGGCGCAGGAACACCAATAAAATAACTTCCCTTCCATTTTGGTATATTAGCGTCATCCAACATTACATTAAAACGAGCTAATCGCAAACAACAAGCAGCACAATAAACAAGAGCTGCCACCCAACCTACTTGATGAACCTGCGTTAAAATAAAAGAGTAAACAATAAGTGCAGGTGCAACACCAAAATTCACAACATCAGCAAGAGAATCCATCTGTGCCCCAAAAGATGAACTACCATCCATTAAACGAGCAATACGACCATCAGCACCATCTAAAACTGCTGCTAAAAGTACCATTAAAATAGCAGCCTCATAGCGATGCTCAAAAGCTAAGCGAATACTACTCATTCCCGCGCAAATTGCCAAAACAGTAATAATATTGGGGATGACATACCGCATCGGCGTGGGTGAACGCCACCGATTTGGAATGTCATCATGTTGTCCTTCAGGATTAAATGAAGAAAATAATGAAAAATTTTTCATTGTTTATCCTAGTCAAATCTGAAATCAGTTATAGCACTCTTATCATCAAAAGAGCCTAAAACTGTTTCTCCAGCAATAGCTACTTGGCCAACCGCAACACGTAATTTTACTTCAATCGGAATATAAATATCAAGGCGAGAGCCAAAACGTATCAAACCAAAACGTTGTCCTGTAATAACTGAATCATTTTCTTTTGACCAACAAACAACCCGACGCGCAACCATTCCTGCTATCTGCACTATACCAATTTTCCCATGTTTGCTGTCAATCACTACCCCATTACGCTCATTAAATTGACTAGCCTTATCAAGCTCAGCATTCACAAACTTACCTGGACTATACACGATAGACTCTACCGTACCACTTATAGGAATACGATTAATATGGCATGAAAAAATATCCATAAATACGGAAATACGAATCATTTCTTTATTACCCAATCCCAACTCTTCAGGTGGAATGCACGGCTCAACGAACGAGATACGCCCATCAGCAGGAGATATAACCCAATTTGGATTCAAAGGTATCACACGATTTGGATCGCGAAAGAAATATATACACCACACCGTTAAAACAAGACCACACCAAAAAAATGGACTCCATATCCAACCAAGAATGAGAGAAATAACAAAGAACGCTACAATAAAAGGATAACCTTCTTTATGAATTGGCACAAAGTTATTATGGATAGATTGCAGAATACTCATATAATTTCCTGTTCAGATATAATCTCATAAGTAATGATTTTTTTTTGTTCTTTCCCTCTTTTTACACACTAAATCAATCACTCCATATGAAATATAGGTCATTTCACACAGGTTATTTTTTACGATTAACAATGCCCAGCTCATCCTCTTCACGCATTTTACGTAATTTTTCTTCAGCCTGCGATGCTTCAAGTTGTTTATTCCACATTGAAGCATATAAACCTTTCTTACGCAAAAGCTCATCATGTGTTCCGTTTTCAATAATACGACCATGTTTGAGTACCAAAATTTCATCAGCATTGATAACAGTAGAAAGACGATGAGCAATAATCAATGTAGTACGCCCACGGCTTACAATATCCAATGCCTGTTGAATTTCTTGTTCTGTTGCCGTATCAAGAGCCGCAGTCGCTTCATCTAAAATAAGAAGTGGCGGAGCCTTTAATAAGGTTCGCGCAATAGCCACGCGTTGTTTTTCACCACCTGATAGCTTGAGACCACGTTCACCTACCATCGATTGAAAACCTTCCGGAAGCATTTCAATAAATTTTGATATCTGTGCCATTTGAGCAGCTTTGTGCATTTCTTCATCTGTAGCACTTGGACGCCCATAACGAATATTATATGCAATTGTATCATTAAATAAAACTGTATCTTGTGGCACCATACCGATAGCTTCACGTAAACTTTCTTGAGTTACATCACGAATATCCTGTTCATCAATTGTAATCGAGCCCTCATCAACATCATAAAATCGAAAAAGTAATCGCGAAATAGTCGATTTACCAGCACCTGATGGGCCAACAATTGCAACTGTTTTTCCTCCTGGAACTTCAAAATCAATATCTTTAAGAATCTGGCGTGTCTGATCATAAGCAAATTTTACTTTATTAAATCGAATGGTACCGCCACCTACCACCAATGGCTTGGCATCTGATTTGTCAACAATTTCCTGCCGAGCATCTAAAAGATCAAACATAGCTTCAATATCTGTTATACCTTGTCGAACTTCACGGTAAATTGAGCCAATAAAGTTCAATGGAATGGAAAGCTGTATTAAAAGTGCATTAATAAAAACGAAATCTCCTAAAGTTTGCGTCCCATGAAAAACTTCGTAAGCTGACATCAACATCAGGATAGCCATTCCTATACCAAAAATAAGAGCCTGACCAAAATTAAGCCAACTTAATGATGTCCAAATTTTCGTTGCAGATTTCTCATAATCTGCCATCGAAGAATCAAATTGGTGTGCTTCTAAAGTTTCATTGCCAAAATATTTGACCGTTTCAAAATTCAAAAGAGAATCAACAGCACGCGTATTGGCCTCAGTATCTGCTGTATTCATTTTTTGTCGAATACGAATACGCCAATCGCTCGCTTTGATTGTAAACCAAGTATATAAACCAACTGTTGCTACAACTATGAGAAAATAAAGCCCTCCATAGCTGACATAAAATACAAGTGCCGTTAGCACAAATTCTAAAACCGTTGGAACTGTATTGAGAATTGAAAATCTAACGATAGCTTCAATTCCCTTCGTACCACGTTCAATCACACGAGAAAGCCCACCAGTCCGCCTTTCCAAATGAAATCGCAAAGATAATCCATGAACATGCACAAAAGTCTTATAAGCTAAGCGACGAATAGCATGTTGACCAACGGTTGCAAAAAGAGAATCTCGTAACTGGTTGAATCCAGCTTGAACGATACGTGCAGCATTGTACGCCAAAACGAGCATGATGGGAGCAAGCAAACTTGATGAAAACCACATAGATAACTTAGATCTCACATCAAGCACATCTGTAGCATACTTAAAAAAATACGGAACAGATATGAGAACCAGCTTAGCTAAAACAAGATAAAATATCGCCCATACAACACGCATTTTCAGATCACGCCGATCTGCTGGCCACATATACGGCCATAAATTATAAAGTGTGCGCAAAGTCTGACCTGTATCTGACGACACAGTTTTCATCATTTCATTCTGTTTCATAAAACTACTATTTCTCTCTCAAGTGCCCAATGGGCAATACAATACTTCTCCTGCATCAGTTTACGGGCCATATTATTCCCCCCTCTCTTTCTATAAGCTTCCTATAAGCTACACGTATTAGTACTTGATATTAGTATCTGAGGTTAGACTGTTTTTGAAAAAGGAACAAGAAATAATCCACTATAAGGTTTATTATTTTGGTCTATATCCTCATACCATTCTGCCACAAATAAACTCTCAACTTCTACACACCTTTTTTCAATCCCTCTTAAAACCATTTCTTTGATTTACTAATCTCTTTAAGGACTTTATTAAGAGTTTCACCATTTGAGAATGGTAAATTTCTTACCCTCTGCCTTTTTAATAATTGCATAATCGCCATTGATTTCCAAACAGACAAAAGCAGCTTCATGTAAACTACAATTGTTTAATACGCGACATTATAATTGGATCATTCACGCTGTTCTCCAAGTTTTTAATCTTATCAGCTTAAAAAATATCATCTGAAATTAATACAGTATTTTGCACTGTAATAAACTTTGCTCTACAATGAGAAGGTGAGAAAACTAAATAGCGTGCTAAAAAATTAAAAGATGCAATCAAGGAGCCAAATGAATAAGACAAGCAACAATTGAATACTGCTTAACATACGATTGTAAATAACTCCTTCAATGATATACTCATCAAAAAATTACTTACCAAATCCAATGATGCTATTTTGATTAAGGCTGCCACACCCTGTGGTTCTTAAAATAAAGAGGAAAGCAATAAGGTCTACAACTAATTTAAGTGCAATATCTATAATGATACAAAATTCCATCAAATCCTCTATTTATGTCATGAAAGCTATTGAAATATGGGTAATTAAAAACGCTTTATTTCCCACTTGGTTATACGCTCACCTGTCTGTGGATCTTTTCCATCTTTTAGTAAAATCCCCTCAATTGCAAGCTCATCACGAATTGTATCCGCAGCTGTCCACTCTTTATTATGGATAAGACGTAATCTTTCAGCAATGCGCCGATCAATAAATTTTGAATCAAGAGAGATTTTTCTCATAAACAATGGGCATTTTACTTCTCTAACCCACTCTTGCCGCAATAGTCCAAACAAGTCCATCCCATTTGCAAGAGCTACAGCATTACCTGATTTATAAAATTTTCGCAAAACAGCAATCGCATTTGGAGTGTTAAGATCGTTACTTAATATATTTATCAAAGAGTCCTCAAAAACCTCATTCTTCTCCAAGCTTTCTCTTTCACAGCGAAGCAATTCATACCAACGATACAATTCACTACTGGATTGTGCTAAACGTTCAGCTGTCCAATTTAATGGTTCACGATAATGCGTTTGTAACATCGAAAAACGTGTAGATAAACCAGCCCAATTTTGTTTCACTTCATCTGTTACAGCATCATTAAATTCAAAAAAATTACTCTCTAAAATAGAGCGGATAGTAATGAAGTTGCCAAGGCTTTTAGACATTTTCTGACCTTCAACTTGCAAAAAACCATTATGCATCCAAAGGTTAGCCATTCGTTCAGTCCCAAAAACTGAACAACTTTGTGCAATTTCATTTTCATGATGAGGAAAAATTAGATCGATACCACCACCATGAATATCAAAAACATTCGCTGTCGGATCATCACACATCAAGCCACCACCATAAGGAGTTAATAGCTTTGCCATCGACATCGCAGAACATTCAATATGCCAACCAGGACGACCCAAAACAGGAATTCCTGCTGGTGATGCCCAACCTGGCTCTCCTTCCGCAGAAGGTTTCCATAAAACGAAATCCATCTCCTCTCTTTTATAAGCAGCAACATCAACACGCGCACCCGCTCTCATTTCATCTAATGAGCGTTTTGCAAGTGTACCATAATGAGGATGTTTTTTTATGCTACTTACAGAAAATAATATATGATTTTCCGCTTTATAAGCGTGTCCCTTTTGAAGCAACTTTTCAATCAAAGAGCGCATTTCTTCTAAATGATCAGTTGCACGTGGTTGGCTTGTTGGCAACAAACAACCAAGTGCCATTGTGTCTTGTTGAAATTGAGAATATGTATGCTCAGTCAATTGGCGGATAGCATCATTCAGAGCTAATTCTGAATACTCGCAGGCTGCTCGTGCATTAATCTTATCATCTACATCTGTAATATTACGAGCATATATAACATGATCATTACCATAGATATGGCGCAATAAGCGAAATAAAACATCAAAAACAATCACAGGGCGCGCATTACCTATGTGAGCATAATCATAAACTGTCGGACCACAAACATAAAGACGTACCTTAGTCGCATCTATCGGTGTAAAATTTTCTTTTTTGCGTGTAAGCGTATTATAAAATCGCAATTCTCTCATCATCATACTCCGTTAGCGATATTGACTTGTCGCTCTTAGGTGAATTTTACTTAAGATCACCAAGCTATGCGAACTTAGAATAAGATTTTTATGCATCTGGTGTAAAATTCTCATAACCACTCCACTTTATCTAATGCTGTATCCACCATCCGTAACAAAAACAATCGTATTTTATTTGATTAAGCAAAAGTATTATCGATAAAGATCATACTCAATTTGTTTATGATCAAAATATCAGAGAAGAAAATCTTCGACACGCAAAACAATGTAAATTTACACGCAAAAAAAATTACATGCAGAAAATCTGAAATTTTTAACAACATAAAACTCAGTTAAAATTTTTAATATTCCCATGTTTATTTCCTTACTATCTCCCCTGCCCTAAATTTCATAATATGTTTTCTATCGGCCGATAATGCATAATTTTTGTCATATCCCTCAATAATACACTCAATGACAAAAGCACTTTATCCGTGATTGTAATCGTACAGAAATTTATTAAAAGTGAGCAATAAAAATGATGCGTAATATATTGATAAAAATTATTATTTTAACATTTTTTGTAACATCAATACCAACTTTTGCGCAACAATATCCACCATATGATACAAAATTACTGCGACTGGCAGAAATTTTGGGATCTCTGCATTATCTGCAAAATCTTTGCAATACCCCAACAAATCAATGGTATAATCACATGACTGCACTCATTGAAGCAGAAAAACCAACTCCACAAAGACGCGCTTATTTTTACGAAGCGTTTAATGAAGCTTATCGTGCTTTTTCAGCAAATTATCATCATTGTACACAATCAGCAATTGAAGCAAACCAACGATACGTTACAGAAGGCAGATCCTTATCAGAAAACCTTCTTACGCGCTTTAACAATTGACCCGTATAAAAATATCATGTCACCACTTTACGCTATAGTAATGATAATAATTTCTAATACAAATAAGCTAGTCAACCAAATTTGATATAAAGATAACTCTTCAATTGCTAAAAAATAAACTCTCAAGGTACTTTTATTTATATACCACCAAAGCATAATGAGCACCTTTTTCACTCACAAAATCATCTTATAAGATTTATCAATTTTAATTTGATTATGCCAAAGCTTCTATAAATTTAACAGGTTCACCTTGCGAAGGTGTAACAATTTCACCTTCCCACATAACCCGCATACCACGAATAATGGTTCCAACAGGCCAACCTTTAACCTTTTTGCCATCATAAGGTGTCCACCCCGCGCGCGAGCCAATCAATGCATTCGTAATAATCTCTTCCCGCTTAAGATCAACAATAGTTAAGTCAGCATCATACCCAACAGCAAGACGCCCTTTGCAGCTTATACCAAAAATGCGGCTAGGACCATGCGAAGTGAGATCAACAAAACGTTCAAGAGATATCTTTCCTGCATTTACATGTGTCAGCATAATTGCTGCTGTTGTCTGCACACCTGTCATCCCTGAAGGCGAAGAAGGATAAGGCTTATGCTTTTCTTCAAGCGTATGAGGAGCATGATCGGAACCCAAAACATCAACAATTCCCTGCTGAACACCGTACCAAAGAGATTCACGATGAAAATTTTCACGAATAGGCGGATTCATCTGAATCAATGTGCCAAGTCGCTGATAATCATCAGCAGTTAACGTCAAATGATGTTGAGTTACTTCAATTGTTGCTATATCTTTATGATTCTTCAAAAAATCAATTTCTTCCGCTGTAGAAAGATGTAACACATGAATACGCGCTTTCATTTCATGTGCAATTTTAACTAAACGCTGTGTACATTTTAATGCTGCAACTTCATCACGCCAAATTGGATGTGATGATGCATCCCCTTCAATACGCAACATTTTACGTTCATTGAGCCTTGCCTCATCTTCAGAATGAAAAGCCACACGACGACGTGTGTTTTTCAAAATAAGACGTACACTTTCATCATCATCCACCAAAAGATTCCCCGTAGAAGACCCCATAAAAACTTTAATTCCAGCAGCACCAGAAAGTCTTTCTAACTCAGCCAATTCTGATGTATTTTCACGCGTTCCCCCAACCCAAAATGCAAAATCACAATGCATCCGGTGAAATCCACGTTTAACCTTATCGGTTAATGCTTCTTCCGACGTAGTCAATGGGTTGGTGTTAGGCATTTCAAACACTGTTGTAACACCTCCTAAAACAGCAGAATATGAGCCACTTTCTAAATCCTCCTTATGTTCATTGCCTGGCTCGCGAAAATGAACTTGGCTATCAATAATACCAGGTAAAATATGAAGCCCTGTACAATCAATCACTTCACCAGCAGACGCACATGTCAGATCACCAATTTCAGCAATACGACCGTTTGTGATACCAATATCACGCTTGCTACTTCCATCATGGTTCACAAGTATTGCACCTTTTAAAATTGTATCAAATGTTTTAAACATAACCGTGCTCCTAACATATCCCCTCTTTATCGATTATGTAACTTTGAGCAGAAAGGCAAGAACCATGAACGAAAAACAACATGCCATTCGCTTTAAAAACCGTAAAATTATTAAAGTTACAGGTGAAGAAGCAACAAATTTTCTGCAAGTTCTTATCACAACAGACGTAAAACAAATTAAACCACAAGAAATTTTTCCTGGAGCTCTCTTATCTCCACAAGGAAAGGTTATTGCTGATTTTTTAATAGGCAAAATAAATGATGGCTATCTGATCGATATTGTTGCATCTTTAGCGGACACCTTCCAAAAACGCCTTCTTCTCTATAAATTGCATAAAAAAGTAGAAATTACACAACCACTACAAGAAATGGTTACGGTTTTGTGGAATAATGAAAAGGAAATAGACAGTTTAGATTGTAATTTAAGTTTTATTGATAAGCGATTTCCACAAAAAGAGAGGATATTACGAACTTATGGAAAAACACCTTTTTCTGCTCCAGAATATAATGATACTTGGAATAAATTGCGTATCCGTTATGCAATTGCAGAAAGTGATGAAGACTATGAAATAGGAAAAGTCTTTCCTCATGATATTAATTACGATCAAATCGGTGGATTAACATTTAATAAAGGTTGCTATATCGGACAAGAAGTGATTTCACGAATGCATCATCGTCGTGCGGCGCGTCGTCGTATTTTGGTAGTAAAAAGCCAACACAAACTAGCCTCAAAATCCAGCATTACAGCAGGAACAAAAGTGCTTGGTTGTTTGGGAACATGTTCTGCAAACGAAGCCTTAGCTTTAATGCGTATTGATCACGTTAAAGATGCCATGAATAACAATATCACATTTACAGTAGAAAATGCCCCTGTCACAATAAATATTGCTGAAAATATGAATTTTACCTTTCCTGAAAACACTGTGGAAACTAACTAATGGCTAAAGCTGAATTATCACAAAATGGAGAAGCGCGCGCTTGGCAAAGAATGCTTTCTGGACGGCGACTTGACTTACTAAATCCTTCACCTTTTGATATTGAAATCGAAGATATTGCTCACGGGCTTGCCCGCGTTGCACGTTGGAACGGTCAAACACAAGGAGAGCATGCCTATTCTGTCGCACAACATTCACTTTTGGTAGAGCAAATATTTCAGAAAATTTCTCCACAATCGTGTAACAACGAACGCCTTTGTGCATTGCTTCATGATGCACCAGAATACGTTATTGGCGATATGATCTCACCCTTTAAAGCTGCCATAGGCGAGCAATATAAACTCATCGAAAAGCGTATACAAGATGCTATTCACATGCGTTTTTCTCTCCCCATTGATCTTTCTCAAAAACTCGTAAACAAAATTAAACAAGCTGACCGTATTGCTGCATTCTACGAAGCCATCACTCTCGCTGGATTTAATTCAGAAGAAGCTCTCCACTATTTTGGATCTCCAAATAATATTTTACCCGACGATCTTATTTTGCAATCATATTCCACACAACAAATTGAACACACCTTTTTAACCCGTTTTAATAACCTTGACACTCAAAGACCATATTAATATTTTTTCTGACTTTTCATCCTTTATGATTGCAACTACAAAGCTCATAAAAATATATTAGTTTATAGCCTTCTCTCATTCATACCTATATTTGAGAACAATCATAAAAAGAGTGAAGCAAACACTTTTTTCATCATTATCCCGTGAAGCTTTAGGACTCTACAATCGCTATCATTATAATAACGCATAGCTTAAAATCTGCAAAAAATGAACATCATTAAACCCAAGCATTCGCGACAATCCAATATCGAACATACCTCAGAAAATTTACAAATTCATTGGTCAATTTATACAAATGAAATAACATACAAAAAACCATGCTGCACTTTGCATACAAGCAAGGTACATATAAAGGAATGCATGTTAAATATCAGAATTTAGAAACAAATGCTCTCTTGTGATAATTTTTATATTAAACTGAACTTTATTTAAGCTTATAAACTTCTGAATCTGCTGGAAAAGCACGTGCTTTGACATCATCTGCATAACTCTTAATTGCAGTTTCTACAGCTTGTTCAAGAACACCATAACGACGCACAAACTTAGGTACATAGGCACCATAGCCCAACATATCTTCCATGACCAATATCTGTCCATCACACTGTTTGGATGCACCAATACCAATAGTAGGAATAGAAAGCTTTTCTGTCAGCTTTACCGCTAAGGGTTCCACAACCCCTTCTATAACAACAGCAAAAGCACCTGCCTCTTCAATTGCCACCCCATCTGCTTCAATTTTTTGCCAATCACCCTCTTTACGCCCTTGCGTCTTAAAACCACCAAAACAGTTTACCGCCTGTGGAGTAAGACCAATATGCCCCACAACTGGAATGCCACGTTTACATAAAAAATCAATTGTTTCTGCTATATAAACACCACCTTCTAGCTTAATAGCACCACAACCTGTTTCTGCCAGAATACGTGACGCATTAGAAAAAGCTTGTTCTTTGCTTTCTTCATAAGAACCAAAAGGCATATCAACAACCACAAGTGCCCTCTTAGACCCACGCATAACTGCCTTTCCATGCAGAATCATCATATCTAAGTCAACAGGAAGTGTTGTATCAAACCCATGCACAATCATACCAACGCTGTCACCCACCAAAAGTAAATCGCAATATGGATCAGCAATCCGTGCCGTATAAGCTTGATAAGCCGTTAAAGAAACAATCGGTTCTTTTCCTTTTCTTGATCGTATTTCAGAAGCAGTAATACGTTTTATGGTTTTATGTACACTCATTTTTAACCCTTCTATTGCAATATATATTGATCAATAAGTCTAACATCACCAAAGCGGACAGTTAGTAATAAAACTGCAGGTGTATCCAGTGTTCCTTTGATCTCGCATAAAGTTTTCATATCTCGTAAATCTATTGATTCAATAATCGCACGCGATTCCTGTTGTAAAGTATCGTGCACAACTTTGTACAATTTATCAACAGACCGTTCACCTTGGAGATAAAGCTTTTCAGCAGCTTTACCGCTCTCAGGAATAATTTTTGCAGCTTTGCGATCTTCTAATGTTAACAACTGATTCCGTGAAGAACTTGCTAAACCATCTGCTTCACGTAAAATAGGCACTCCAACAATTTCAACAGGAAAAGCCAAATCTTCAACCATACGACGAATAATCAGAAGCTGTTGAAAATCCTTCTCCCCAAAAAAAGCCTTATCTGGCTGAACAATGTTAAAAAGCTTAGCAACAACGCTGGTCACACCACAAAAATGCTCTGGACGTAACTTTCCCACTAAAATGCATGATAACTTTTCTACCTTCACACTTGTTTCATTGTCTAGTGGCCACATTTCTTCCACAGAAGGTGCAAAAACATATTCTACACCCGCTTTTTTCAATAAAGCACAATCACCCATCAAATCTCTTGGATATTGATCAAAATCTTCGTGAGGACCAAATTGCTTCGGATTAACAAAAATAGAAACCAATATTCGGTCACACACTGTCCTTGCTCGCTGTACTAATGCAAGATGGCCATTATGCAATGCCCCCATAGTTGGAACAAAACCAATTGAAAATCCTAAACATCGCTCTTTTGCAATATATTCGCGTACTTCAGCAATTTTTCTTAAAATTCGCATTTTTATATTCTATTCATTTTTCTCAAATTAACAAATTAACGCTTCTGCACAAAACCGTCGTTCAAACAATTGTATTAAATTAATACGCATTGATGGCTGCTTTATCCCCCGTGGTTCCCAGACATGACGCATTAAAAAAAAACCTGTTAAAATAAAACCATTTATTATGTCACTATAATTTGTAGGACGGACGGTTCTTTGTACAAGAAACTGTGGTAAAATTAGAAGCTTTTTTTTCCAAGGATATCCTGCGTCCTCGCATACAGCACGCCCTGATTTTGGTGAGACATAATAAAGTTTTTCTTGACACCCCGTTGCAGCACAACGAGATAAATCAAGACCAAAGCCAAGTTCTTCAAGGAGTCGCATTTCAAAACGTACAAGCAATTCTGCATTTACGAACAGCTCGTCAAAATTTTGCATAAAAAGATATAAAATATCATATAAAATAGGATGCGGATCACGCTCAGGAAGAAGGCGCAAATGGCAAGCTATCAGCTGCAAAGCATAAAGTGCCTCTGGTAAAATAATTAACCGTGCAGCATGTAAATCAAGTGCTTCAAGCCGAAAAAGCCCCAAATGTTCATCTAAACGTGCCCACCACTCAGCCTCTACAAAATTTCCAGGTTGAAGAAGAGCTGCCATACGACGTGAACGCCCCCCTTTTACTACCCCCATATAGCGACCATGCTGACGCGTCATAATTTCAAGAATAACGCTTGTTTCACCATGCTGACGTGTGCCAAGAATAATGGCTTGTTCTTTCCATCTCATTTTATTTTAAAAAGTTCAATCCCATTTCACGGTAACGCTCTGGATCAGTATCCCAATTATCACGCACTTTTACAAATAGAAAAAGATGAACCTTCTGATCCATAATTTCCATTAATTCCTTACGTGCTGCCTGACCAATTGCTTTAATTGTATCTCCTTTTGTTCCTAAAACAATTTTTTTCTGACTATCACGCTCTACATAAATAACTTGATTAATCTTTACTGAACCATCTGGGCGCTCTTCCCAATTTTCTGTTTCAACTGTTGAAGAATAAGGAAGCTCATCATGAAGGCGAAGAAAAAGTTTTTCACGCGTAATTTCAGCCGCAAGCTGACGCATAGGCATATCTGAAATTTGGTCTTCTGGATAATACCACGGACCCTGTGGCATCGTTGCACTTAATGTGTGAAGCAAATCCTTGCAGCCAGAACCGTTAAGAGCTGAAATCATAAATGTCTGCACAAAATTTACTTGCTCATTAATTTTGGCAGTTAATGCTAAAAGGGATGATTTGGCAACTGTATCAATCTTATTAAGGACAAGAATCTTATCCTGTTTCATATTTTTTACAATATCCAGCATCGCATAAACTTCGTCCGAAAGACCACTTTGCACATCAATCAAAACTAAAAGAATATCAGCATCTTTAGCACTTCCCCAAGCAGCAGATACCATAGCGCGTTCTAACCGCTTATGGGGACGAAAGACACCTGGTGTATCAATCAACACAATTTGCGTATCATTATGAATGATGATTCCTCGGATCAAAGTCCGTGTTGTCTGTACTTTATGCGTTACAATTGAAACCTTTGTTCCAACGAGCTGATTAACCAATGTTGACTTACCCGCATTAGGCATCCCAATGAGTACAACAAAACCAGAACGCGTTTTGATAACGTCATCCATGATCATTTTTTCCCATTGTTTCCCATATACCTTCTCGCCGTAAAATTTTCTCAGCTGCCATTCTTTCGGCATATCGCTTTGAACTGCCTTGCCCAATCTCTGGTGCAAAACCAGGAATACTTACCTCGACCATAAAGACAGGATCATGATCTGGACCATAGCGTTTTACAATCTGATAATGTGGCTGTGCGCAACCTTGCACATGCGCCCATTCCTGCAACTCTGTCTTGGAATCACGTCGACCAGCTCCCATTTTCTGTGCTCGACCTTGCCAATATTTTTGAATAAAGGGGCGAACGCTCTCCAATCCTCCGTCAAGATACATCACAGCAATTAAAGCTTCAACTACATCAGCGTACATATTTGTAAGTCGACGACCCTCCAAGTTTTTCATCTCAAAACCAACATAGATCATATCAGGCAAACCCATTTCTAGCGCAATATCAGCACATGTCCGCGCATTTACCAAGCCGTTTAAACGTACTGACAATTCACCTTCACTTGCCTGTGGGAAAAACTGATACAGCATCTCTGCAATCAAAAGCCCAAGGACTCGATCACCTAAAAATTCCAATCGTTCATAATTTCCCTGCTCCAAACTCTGTACGCTGGAATGCGTTAATGCTCTTTTTAATCGATGCTCATCTTTAAAATGATGCCCCGTCAGTTTTTCAAGTTGATCAATGATTGAGCGCTTCATCATTGATCTCCTGCTTATTGAGCGGCAAATCATAAACAGTATGGATAAAGGAAAACAAACGCTTCCAACGCACATCAAACGGCCAGCGCCAAATTTGCCAAGCACTTGAACCATTACTAATAGAGAAAAAAATCAAACTTGCTCGGCCAATAAGATTTTCCTCTGGAACATAACCCACACTTAAACGACTATCATCTGAATTATCTCGATTATCACCCATTACAAAATAATGCCCTTGAGGAACTTCAAAAACTTCTGTTTCATCAATTTGTGGGAAAAATCCTAAATCGAGTGTATCATAAGTGACACCATTAGACATCGTCTCGCGATAAACATCAACAGGATAGTCAACCTCTGTTATATCAGGATTATGAATTTGTCCCATAAAGCGACGTGAAACAGCCTCATCATTGATATAAAGGACACTTTGACGAATCTGTATACGATCCCCTGGGAGACCAACAACGCGTTTTATATAATCAATATCTGTATTACTCGGTAAACGAAAAACCATAACATCCCCACGCTGAGGCTGAGATGCCCAAATACGTCCCGAAAAAATAGGAGGAGAAAAGGGTATGGAAAAATGAGAATACCCATATGCGTACTTAGAAACGAACAGATAATCACCTACCAGCAAAGTAGGACGCATTGAGCCAGAAGGAATACTAAAAGGCTGAAAAAAAAGCGTGCGAATAAGCGCAGCTAAAAATAGAGCCTGTATCAAAACGGAAATAAATTCAAAAATTCCGCCTTTTTTTTCTTTTTTATACACTTTCTCTTTCTGGATCATGATAGACCACCTTCCCATTACAGATACAATTCATCTGCTCATCATAATATTCAAATAACAAAAACATGATCTTCCACAATATTTATCAACGTGGAAGTGCCTCAATAACAATAAATGCCTGCGCCCAAGGAAAATCATCTGTTAAGCTGAGATGAACAACAGCATCATAATGAGGAGGCAACAACTTTCGCAGCTGCATTTGTGCGCGACTTTTTAATTTCATAATTGGTTTTCCAGATGGTAAATTAACTACCTCCATATCTTGCCAACTCACACCGCAAGCGATTCCCGTGCCTAGAGCTTTAGCACATGCTTCTTTGGCAGCAAATCTCTTGGCGTAAAAAGAAGATTTTTTTACGAGATTTTCAGATTTTTTCTGCTCAATATCCGTAAAAATACGTTGAACAAAACGATCTCCATAACGAATCAACATTCTCTCAATGCGTCTGATATCAATGAGATCATTTCCAAGCCCAATGATCATGAGATATTACCCGAATTTCCTTGCCATAAACGTCTCTTTTTCATAATCTTTTGATATCGCTTTTGTTGAAAACGGGTTATTGCTCTGTAAACACCTATATAAGAAAAACTGCCTAAAATAAAACCTAAAAAGATACCACCGATAATCATCGGCATCATGATCGAATTCCATGCATCCTTGAAAAGAAGAGACGCATTCGAAATCGTCAAACCATCAAATAGAGCACGAATTTGAGAAAGAGAGATTTCATTCACATCGCTAAAAAGCGATAAACACAAGTAACCTATCTTATAATCTACCATAACAATAAACAAAAATGTTACTGGATTAGAAAAAACAGTCCCGATGATCGCTGCTGCAAAATTTCCGCGCAAAATCCAAGAAAAAACTATTGCCAGAATAATGTGCACCCCTAAAAGAGGTGAACAAGCTAAAAAAATACCGATAGCAAAACCCAATGCCACTTTATGCGGTGTTGCCGATATACGCAAAATACGTTTCCGCATATAGCAAAATGAACGAGAAAATGAACGACGCGGCCATAACCAAAGTCGTATACGCTTTACAAAATTCATTGATTCTCGATGGCGAAAAAGCATACGGTTCTCAATATATATCCTATGAAAACGAAATAATTTATATGATTCAAATTAATCGCAGCGAACTTTTGCATAAAAACAAAAAAATATAAAGACATTAAATATTTCGACTTCCTGGCTTGACTGCTGGGATCATCGCAAGCTCAGCAGGCAGTGCATCACTGGCATAAGATACTATCTCACACTCAGCAAGGGCAATCAACGGAACTCCAACATCAACCTTCCCACCAGAACGATCAAAGATACACGCACTTGCCACCACATCTGCTCCTGCCGCAACCAGAGCCTGGATTGTCTCACGAATAGAAAGACCCGTTGTTACAATATCTTCAACAATCACAACCCGCGCACCCTTCTCTATTTCAAAACGACGCAACTGAAATACGCCACTCACACGCTCTACCCAAAGAGAAGGAATACCAAGATGACGCGAAGTTTCGTATGAGGGAATAAGACCGCCAATTGCAGGACCAACCACATAATCAATTTTTCCTTTAACGCATCTTTTGATTTTTTCAGCTAACCCGCAACACAATTTTTCCGTCAAGTCAGCATGCATGAATACTTTCGCTTTCTGCATATAAGTAGCACTATGGCGACCTGATGTTAAAATAAAATGCCCTTCCATAATGGCGTCTGCCTGTTTGAAAATATCAATCACATCCTGTGTATTCATTACAAAATCTCTCATTTTTATCCATGAACCCGATGCACTGTACCAACCGAATCTGCTTCTTTTAACTGAGAAAAGATACGATTCAAATGTTTTAAATCCCAAACCTCTAAATCAATTATAATTTCTGTAAAATCTGGTGCAGTACGAATAAAAGATAAATTTTGAATATTAGCATCATTGGCAGAAATAACCTGAGTAATTTCTGCTAAAGAACCAGGGCTATTAACAACTGAAACATTAATACGAGCAGGAAAACGTTCACTCATTTGGGCATCGATATCCCAGCGGACATCAATCCACCGTTCTGGCTGATCATCATACGCCATCAAAGCCGAAGATTGTATTGGATAAATAACAATCCCTGCACCGGGTTGCATAATGCCAACAATCCGATCTCCTGGCACAGCTCCTTCAGGAGAAAACCGAACCGGAATATCTCCTTGGGTTCCTCGAATAGGTAAGGCTTTACATTGATGCCTCTTCTCTGAAGTTGCACCATTTTCATTTTCTGGTACTTTAAAAATCATACCTTGAGCATTTTCAATGTTGAACCAACCTTCTTCCCCAGGTCTAAAAGATGATTTTTGTACCACACGGTGATCTTGATAATCAGGATAAACCGCTTTAATTACATCAGCAGAAGGCAATTCGCCACGTCCAACAGCTGCCAAGACATCTTCCACATCCTTGCGTGCCAAACGTGGCAACACTTGCTTAAGGACATCTTCTGAAAATTGTTTGCCCATATATTCAAACGAACGCTCAAGAATGCGATATCCTAGACCCGAATATTGCTTACGTACTGCTGCGCGAGTTGCTCGACGAATAGCTGAACGCGCTTTTCCCGTTACGACAAGAAATTCCCAAGCTGCTGGAGGAATTTGAGCTTGTGAACGTATAATGTCAACTTCATCACCATTTTTTAATTTAGTCATTAAAGGCATAATGCGACCATTAATTTTTACCCCCACACAGGAGTCACCAATGTCGGTGTGAACTGCATAAGCAAAATCAATAGGTGTCGCACCTTTAGGAAAGGCAATCAATCGACCTTTCGGAGTAAAACAGAAAACTTGATCCTGAAAAAGTTCAAGCTTTGTATGTTCTAAAAACTCTTCTGGATTATCCCCATCTGATAAAGATTGAATCGTTTGACGCAACCATGCATAAGCGTTAGTTTCATTAGATAATTTTGAAGTAGAATAATGAGAACCATGTTCCTTATAAATGGAATGCGCCGCAACGCCATATTCAGCAATTTCATCCATAGCAGCAGTTCTAATCTGTAATTCAACACGTTGTCTTGAAGGACCTACAATCGTTGTATGGATAGAACGATAATCATTTTGCTTTGGGATAGAAATATAATCTTTAAAACGACCAGGAACCATTGGCCACGTAGTATGGATAACACCAAGAGCACGATAACAATCATTTACCGTTTTAACAATTACACGAAATCCAAAAATATCGGACAATTGTTCAAAAGATAATGCCTTGCTTTCCATTTTACGAAAAACTGAATAAGACTTTTTTTGACGACTTTTAACATCAGCTTTAATGCCATGCTCAAAAAAAAGTTTTGTCAATTCATTTTCAATCGTAGAGAGTAAATCACGATTGCGCTTCGATAATTCAGAAAGTCGATTAGTAATAGTATGATAACCTTCTGGATTCAAATAAAAAAAAGAAAGATCCTCTAATTCTTCGCGCATATCCTGCATCCCCATACGGCCAGCAAGCGGCGCATAAATATCCATTGTCTCCTCAGCAATTCGCCGACGTTTATCATCACGCATAACAGCAAGGGTACGCATATTATGAAGACGATCTGCAAGTTTAACCAAAAGAACACGAACATCATCAGAAATAGCAATAAGAAGTTTACGGAGATTTTCTGCTTGTATTGCCTTCTTCGACACAAGATCAAGCTTGTTAAGCTTTGTAAGTCCTTCAACTAACTTGCCAATTTCAGATCCAAACAGCTGATCAATTTCTGCCCGTGTTGCGCTTGTATCTTCAATGGTATCATGCAAAAGAGCAACAGCAATCGTCGCCTCATCTAACCGCATATCTGTTAAAATAGCGGCAACTTCTAAAGGATGAGAAAAATAAAGATCCCCTGAAGCACGCTTTTGGTGACCATGCTTTCGCATTGCATAATCGTACGCTCTATTTAACAGAGCCTCATCCACGTCAGACTTGTAACGTTGAACACGCTCAACAAGCTCACACTGACGCATCATACAAGAAGATCCTTTATATTTTCACAACCTAACCCTTATTGAACGTGAATACTCTCTCACTAAAAAGCATCTACTCCTCATGACAACCGTATAGTAGTTTTCATGATGCGAACCGCTAAAATTAATAATCGTCACTCTTCTCTGGAACAACCAAACCTTCTATACCTGCTAAAAGATCTTCTTCCGACATATAATCAAACGGACAGTTTTCTTCTTCCGATGATGTACCGAAAACACTGTCGCTTTCCCCTGAGTGAGAAATAAATTCATTCACCGCTTCTGGCTCATCCACTTCTACATGCTTTTGCAACGAATGGATAAGATCTTCTTTCAAATCAGCAGGCGATAACGTTTCTTCTGCTATTTCACGTAAAGCAACGACTGGATTTTTATCATTATCACGATCAATAGTAATCTGCGCACCCTGTGAAATTTGACGCGCCCTATGCCCAGCTAAAAGCACTAACTCAAATCGGTTATCGACTTTATCAATGCAATCTTCTACCGTTACGCGAGCCATCTATGCCTCTTTCTAAAGATTTAAAATTTCGTATTAATATATTTATATACAACAATCAAAATAAAACACAAGAAAAACAACACAAGCTTTAATACTTTTGCAAAAAAGCTTCTTGGAGAAAATTTTTTAAAGCTTCATAAAAAAGCATAACCTCTGCAGCTCAATTATGAATGCTGTGCTAAAAAAGATTCTCATAGTACTAACTTCAAACAAAAACACTATATCCTTAGTTAATGAAATTATGCTCTAAAAACTTTACCCTTTAAAGTTATATCAATCATTCAATTTTATTAAAATTTTTTTAAAGCAATGATAGCCTCATGCAGGCTATTTAATGATAATATATTTGTTAAATATAAAAAATTTTATCCCACTGAATGCTATATTAATTAACCATCCTTTTTATCATGTTAATCGCTAAAAAACTGCCTCTATTTCGAAGCTATATGCAATAATTTTATATCATAAGTGATATTTAAATAGCTCATTTATATTAATCATGCGATTATCTACAAAAACATAATCCGTCATATATCTCATAAACAACTCAAAAGGATTTTGTATAAAAATGATTGATGCCCATGCCATGCATAACCAATTAACATCGCTTTGTCCAAAACCACCGCAAAATTGCGATTTATGCCCCCGCTTGCATAAATTTATCAGCGATTGGCGAATAAAAGAACCAAGCTGGTATAATGCACCAGTAAGCCCATTCTTTCCCTATAAAGGCGCAACCACAACACGTCTTCTGATTGTCGGACTTGCTCCTGGATTACGCGGTGCAAACCGAACTGGCCGCCCATTTACTGGTGATTATGCTGGACGACTACTTTATTCCACTTTAAAAAAATTTGGTTTTGCCCAAGGCACCTTTGAGGAAAGAGCAGACGATAATCTTGAACTCATTGATGTAGCAATTGTCAACTCAGTACGCTGCGTTCCACCAGAAAATAAACCCACTGGTGCCGAAATTAACACTTGCCGATATTTCTTTTCGCCCCTTTTAACAAATCTTCCCAATCTTAAAGCTGTTATCACTCTTGGCACTATTGCTCACCATTCAACTATACGCGCTTTAAATGCAAAAATTTTGGCACACCCTTTCGAACATGGAAGAATCAGTGACGTTGGCAGATTACGTATCTTTTCGAGCTATCACTGTTCGCGCTATAATACCAATACTGGTCGCTTAACAGAGGCTATGTTTCATCAAGTTTTTCAAGCAGCAAAAATATATCTAGATCAAAACTGAAAGCCCATTAAATTGTACAATAAAAAAGGATATATTAACCAATTTTATCATCCATATTTTTTTAAAAGTCGTGCTTTTTCACGTCCCCAATCACGCTTTTTTTCCACTTCACGTTTATCATGAAGTTTTTTTCCACGCGCCAGAGCAATCTCTAACTTAACACGCCCTCGTTCATTAAAGTAAAGTTTAAGTGGAACAATTGTCATTCCTTCGCGAGAAGTCGCGTTAAAAAAACGCGCCATTTCACGTTTTGAAACTAATAATTTACGCAAACGACGCGGCTCATGGTTAAAACGATTAGCCTGTGTATACTCAGGAATATAGCTGTTAACTAACCATAACTCCCCATTTTCAAAACTAGCGTAACTTTCAGCAATATTAGCATGATTGGAGCGTAAAGATTTCACTTCTGCTCCCTGAAGTACAAGGCCAGCTTCAAGATTATCGAGAATTTCAAAATTGAACCGAGCCTTACGATTGTCAGCAATTATTTTTCGTACTAGCGCGTTCTTTTTTTTGTTCATAGCTTTATCAAATCTTACTCTTTAACAAGACCTGCATGTTGCAGAGCCGCATCAATAATCTTCTTTGTACTGTCTGCTAACGGAACAATCGGAGAACGAACTGTTTCACCACAAAGCCCCATTTTTGCAGCAGCATACTTAATCCCCGAAGGATTTGGTTCAATAAACACTGCACGATTGAGAGGCATCAAACGATCATTTAATTCTAATGCTGTTTTATAATCACCACGCAAACAAGCAGCGTGGAGCTCTGCACAAAGCTTTGGAGCAATATTAGATGAAACCGAAATACATCCTACACCTCCATGTGCATTAAAACCTAATGCTGTACAGTCATCACCAGAAAGCTGCACAAAATCCTTGCCACATTTTTCACGTTGTTCACTGACACGCTCAATTTTACTTGTCGCATCCTTAACACCAATGATATTTTTAAAGTCCTGACAAAGATCTCTTATAGTTTCCACAGCCATATCAATAACAGAACGCCCAGGAATATTATAAATCACAATCGGGATAGAAACAGCCTTCGCAATAGAGGAAAAATGCGTATATAAACCACGCTGATTAGGTTTATTATAATAGGGAGTTACAACCAAAACCACATCTGCGCCTGCCTTCTCTGCGTGTTGTGCAAGCTCTACAGCTTCGCCTGTACTATTTGATCCCGCTCCAGCAATAACAGGGACACGCTTAGCAACTTGTGCAACACATAATTCTATAATTCGTTTATGTTCTTCATGACTTAAAGTTGCCGATTCACCTGTGGTACCAACAGGACTTACACCATTGATACCTTGTGTGACCTGCCACTCAACAAACTTGCAAAATGCTTTCTCATCAATAGCGCCACTTTCATCAAAAGGTGTGATAAGCGCGGTCACGGCTCCCTTGAGCATGATAAACTCCCTGTAATGTTAACTTTATTAAAATAGTCGCCTTTACAAACTTTCCACGATAAAGCATAATCTTGCTCTATCGTTGAAGCAAGATGAATTTCACAAAAGCTCTCACAAGGTTAGCACGTATTCTCATTCAATTTAGAGTCTTTCCTAAAAATACTATCTACACATTAACCCGTTTTTCACGCTTCCACTTTAGAAATCGTAGAGTGTTTATAAAAAACAAGGTCTCAAGGTCTTTTTTCTATGCGTACGCTCTCTGCTCCTCTTTTTGTATTAACCTTTACTGTACCTATACTGGCAATAACAACTTTATCTTCAAATACACTTGCGCAAACAGTTCTTTTACCCAAAAAAGTGCCAATCCCTTTAGCGCGGCCTATCACCGTCATAGTAAAAGAAAAACCCACGAAGTCATTAAAGCAGATTACGCCTACGATCAACAGTAACAGTACACTTAATCAACTTAAAGCTGGCTTAAACGCACTTGCAAACAATGATATTGCAAAAACAATAACCCTTCGTAATTCAATGAATAAAAATAGCCTTGATCGACATATTTTGACATGGGCTATCAGTATATCAAACCAAACTAACATCCCAAGTGCTGAAATATTCAATGCTATTAATGAACTCAAAGGATGGCCTGGTATAGCTACCATGCAACAAAATGCTGAACATGCTTTTATCAATGAAGCGCATTCCGCATATGTAATCATCAAAAAATTTGCTCATCGCCCCCCTATCACAGCACAAGGTATGGCTGCATTTGCTAAAGCACTTATCGCAACGGGACAAACCGCCAGTGCACGACAAATCATTGCGCCATGGTGGCATAAAGCAAAGCTTAACGCCAAAGAAGAAGAGCTTATTTTAAAAAGTGCAAGTGCTGCATTAAAGCCTATTGATCATCTCAAGCGCATGCAATTTATGCTCTATGCACATCGAATTACTTCAGCTGAGCGAGTTGCAAAATTAGCTCATGCTCAATCTCTTTTTAACGCTTTTGTTGCCGTTAAAAAAAGTGATCCTAGAGCTATACAAAAATTACGCGCTGCTGCACGATCATGGAAAAAAGATCCTCTTTTACAGTTTGCTCAAATCCGTTATCTTCGACAAACTGGACAATACAGTGCAGCAGCAGCACTCATGATGCAAACGCCCCAAAATGCACAAAGCCTTGTTAACCCTGATGCATGGTGGATAATGCGACGTGCTCTTTCTCGTGAAATGCTCGATTTAAATAAACCTCAAATTGCTTATCAACTCGTTGCAACGCATGTTGGCATAACATCTTCATTAGCTGTCGATGTTGAATTTCACGCAGGATGGTATGCACTAAGATTTCTTCATAACCCTAGATTAGCAATGCACCATTTTGCACGTATTCCTCAATTATCTTCCGCGCCTCTCTCAGCATCCCGTGGATATTACTGGATGGGACAAGCGGCAGAAACTTTAGGTGAACATGAAAATGCTCAGCGGTATTTCCTTCGTGCTGCCCATTTTGGTGCAACATATTATGGTCAATTAGCAGCTTCACGGCTTAACCAAAAAAAACTAAAAATCTCTTATCCAAAACCAACGACTGCCGAACGACAACGTTTTAAGGAGCGAAATGCCATTAAAGTAATTCAACGACTCGAAGCAGCAGGCTATGCTAATTTCGCCAAAATTTTTTATAAAGAACTCGGAAGAAAGATAGAAAGTCCTGGCGAATTAGCTCTTCTGGCTGTGATGGCAGAAAAAAATGGCGACTATCACACTAGCCTTAAAATTGGAAAAACGGCTGTTTTTCAAGGTAAAAATGTCGGTGCACTTTCTCACCCTATTGGTGCTATTCCAACATCTACTAATATTTCTGCAACAAAAAAAGCGCTTGTCTACGCTATTGCACGCCAAGAAAGTGAATTCAATCCAACAGCTTTATCACAAGCAGGTGCACAAGGCATGCTCCAATTACTGCCAACAACAGCAAAAGCACTTGCAAAAAAACATTCAATCACGTGGTTGCCGAACAAACTAGGCAATGATGCCAGTTATAATACTATATTAGGCGTACATTTTTTAGATGAACAATTAGAACATTTTAACGGATCCTACATATTAACTCTTATCGGTTACAATGCAGGTCCTCGTCGCGCCCATGAATGGGTAAGACGTTACGGTGATCCGAGAGGAAAACCTCTCGATAAAGTCATCGATTGGATTGAACGCATCCCTTATGCAGAAACACGTAATTATGTGATGCGTGTTATGGAAAATTATGAAGTTTACAAAGCCAGACTTACTGGAACGGCAGATATAAAAACTGACCTTGTTTCTGGCAGATAGAAACCATAAAGATTCTCTTCACTGAAAGAATATTTTATTCTTTTCTCTTACTCAAAAATCATAAGACACAATTATAAAAACCAACAATGCTAAAATTAGCTAAAGATTAAAGATACTCTGATAATTTTATTCACTTTTGACGCTGGTGGAGGTGGAAAACTACCCACACGCTGCAGCGCTGCCATAGCCAATCGATCAAGTTCTTGATCCCCAGCAGAGAGTACAATACGGCTAGAAAAAATATTCCCCTGTTCGCGCACTCTAAACTCTAACTGTACCGTTCCTTTTGTACGATTGGTACGCTGTCTTGCAACATAATTTCTCTGTCTTTCTAATTGTGCTTGTACCTTTGCCAGCCACTCTACTGACAATGCATCCTCAAGCTCTGCCCCATTACTACCATAGCGCACAGAGGACGAACGCACTGCCTTTGCGCTACGCTGTTTTACTACAGTCTTTGATTGTGGTATCGATTTTTTGACAAGTACCTTGTGCTCCTCTTTTGAGGGAAGAGTCTTTTCCAAAGACTGAGGTACTGTCAAATCATTTTGTTCTACTATATGCTCAGGCTCTGCTGGTTGAACCTCATCATCTGATTCTGATACCTCTGACTCCTGCTCTGAAACATCAGGTTGCAATACTTCTGAACTGGTATCGACATCTGGCAAATCTCTGTTGGTATCCAATAAATCTGTGTCAACATCTGGATGTATAGTCTCTTGCACAAGAGTTAGCATAATAGTTGGCGAGAACGTGCCATTACTTACACCAGCACGGCGAAAATAAAACTGCGCTCCCAATGCTAAATGTAGAGAAAAAGCACCAATAAACGCACCGACCCAAAGAGTTGATAATCGTTTAGTTTTTTCAAAATTCATAATTTTTCTCACCGCTATGCTAGGCTTAATATTTGGTGCTTAACTTCATTAAAACAGGCTATTTTAAAATTGCAACTTTTTTCTTGACTGATTTTGTCATGTTTAATATGGTTTTTCCGTGATTTTGTATTAAATATCGAATCATTCCTGTTTAGCTAGCTACTTTGTAATTGGCAAAGCAGGTGTTTTTTATGCGTAAATTTCAAACTATGGAGGGGGTATTTAAGAAAAGGTTATAATGCGTTATGCGAATAAGACGAAGAAATATCTATAAAAGCTATATAATTTTGGGTGCGCTTTCAGTTTATATACCTTCATTCGTTTTTGCACAAAATAATGATAAAGGTGCTGTAACTGAACTAAAACCAATCGTTATTCAAGGAATGAAAATAAAAGATGTGTCAGATTCAGTAACTATTCTGACAGATCGTAAAACCGCTAAAGATATTAATGAGAAACAAATAACTGATGCCTATGATATTAGTCGTCTTGATCCATCCATAACTTACAATCCAAAGAGTAACAGTTTTGTGATTCGTGGTTTAAATTCAGAGCGTGTTCTTACAACAATAGATGGTATTACTCTTCCGTGGCTTGATGATATAGTACGCAGCCAAGCATTCGAAAAAGCAACGGGAAACACAACGTTTGACTTTAATGCACTTTCCACAATTGATATTATTCAAGGTTCAGATTCTAGTCTTTATGGATCTGGTGCACTAGGAGGAGTTGTTTCTTTACGCACCCTTAATCCTGAAGACCTTATTACTGAGGGAAAAAATTGGGGTGGTCTTATAAAAGGTGGTTATAATTCTGTTGATGACAGTTGGCGCGTAGATCAAGCTATTGCAGTACGAAATTCCCAAACATTTTTGCTTTTTCAAGGATCTCGTACAGAAGGTCATCAACGTAAGAATATGGGAACAATAGAGGGCTATAGAGAACGCACGCGTAAAAATCCTGTCCACTTTGATCAAACTAATTTGCTTTTTAAAATTCACCAATACATTGATAACAACCATCGTCTTAGTTTTACGGCGGAACGCTTCGGTTATAATAGTCTCACTCATTCATTAAATGCATCTGCGAGATATTATCCAGGTTCTGTTTATGAAAAAGACAATAAACGTCGTGAACGTCTCTCTCTTTCTTATGATTATAACGGAAATGGAGATACTATTTTTGATGCGTTTCATGGACAGCTTTATTGGCAAAAACAGTTTAATAATCACATTTTTAATGGATATCGTGTTGCACCACCAAAAGGAGACTATCTGAGAGATAATCTTATACGTAACACTAATTATGGTTTAAATGCCAATGCTCTCAAAAAAGTCAATATTGGTAATGTAAGTAGTACATTTAAGCTTGCCACAAATGTTTTATCATCTAAATTTCATCAGTATATATTAGGTAAAGACAATTGTCATTTGGAAGAAAATGCAAGAGGGTGTGCTTTTTTGCCGGCTAATCGGTCAGAATCACCAGATACGGATAGTTACAGTTTTGGTTTAGCCTTTGAAGATGAAATTGGCTTTGCAGATGACCGTTTCCGTCTAACACCTGGTATTCGTTATGATTGGTACAAGCATATTCCTCAAAAAACAGCCGCTTATGGGAAAACATTAGGTTCTGCAGAATATCCTTCAGAAAGAACTGGCTCACGTTTTTCTCCTAAATTACGTATGGAGTTTGATACTTATAATCACGTGACATTTTATGCTCAATGGGCGCAAGCTTTCCGTGCACCACGTGTCTCAGAACTCTATCTTTCCTATACAAAACCTTCTCTTTATTATTCAAAAGGGAACCCAGATCTGAAGCCAGAGACGAGCAATGGATATGACGTTGGTATACGGTATGGAAATGTAAATTTCGGTGGTTCTGTCAATGCCTTTATTAATCAATATAAGGATTTCGTAGATACTATAGATAAAGGGCCATCAGAAGAATTTAGACTTTCACGTCGACATTACGTAAATCGTTCAAGAGTACGTATTTCAGGCGTTGAAACAAAAATGCATTTGGTTCTTAATAATGGCTTCCGTAGCAATTTTGCTCTTGCCTATTCGCAAGGAAAAGATCTCGAAAAAGGTGAATACCTTAACTCAATTTCACCTTTAAAGGCGGTTATAGGATTAGGATATGCAAAGCAAGTTTGGGGAACAGATGTGGTGTTTACTTTAGCAGCTAAACGTGACAAAGTTGCTCAAAAAGATCCAGAATACCAAAAAATTCCAGGATATAAGGTTGTCGATGTTTCAGGTTGGTGGAAACCATTGGGAGAAAGAGGACCTGTTATAAGAGCTGGCGTTTATAATTTGTTCAATGATAAATATTGGGTTGTATCAGATTTTCCTAGCAGTAAAGGTTCAACACCAAAAGATTATTACAGCCAACCTGGCCGGAACTTTAAGATATCATTGACGCAAAAATTTTAGTTACTTCTGTTAACTCTTGGACTGATTGAAAAAATTATATCGATAAAAAAATAGAGTGTTATGTTTTTGTTTTCATTGTTTTTTGAAGCACAAAAATTTGAAATAAAGACTTTAATTATTCCTGATTTATCGTTTTTTGATCGTCCTAGTATTAATAGTAATGGCTTATTTGGTGATAGGTTGAACTATTAGTTGATAATAGCTCAACTTTTCGCCTTTTAGGTGTGAGATTTGAAAAAATAGCCCTCAAATTAGTGGCATAAAGAAAGTACACTCTATGTTATACACAGCCGAGAAGATCATTAATCTGCATAAAGAAAAAAAAGAGATACTTAATCGTGATTTTGCAGTCTCTATTGGTATATCTGAAGCAGAACTTATTGCTGCTTACTGTACGACTGGAAAAGCAAAAAGACTGCAAGCTGATGTTGCCACTTTTTTAGAAAATGCTCCTAAACTTGGGACAGTTATGGCGTTGACACGCAATGAACATGCTGTTCACGAAATAACAGGATGTTTTGAAAAAATTTTTCAAAGCCAGCATATTCCTTTTACACTTGGTGAAATTGACTTGCGTATTTTTCCTAAACAATGGAAATTTGGTTTTGAATATGACACCATCATCCTTGAAAAGCCCACGAAAAGTCTGCAATTTTTTGACCAATATGGCGCTGCTATTTTCAAACTCTATCCTAAAGATACAACAAATATGGAAGAGTGGGCTAAACTTGTTGACAAATTGCTTCATGAAGACCAATCTTCCGTTCTTAATATACTTCCCGCCCCTACTTTAGCTCAACGTGCCACGGTAGAAATGGATGTTGAAAAATTGAGGGATTCATGGCGACAAATGACCGATGTTCACCAGCTGCATAAGGTTATTTCTGAACTCAAAATTAACCGACATGATGCTGTAAAATATGTAGGAAATGAATTTGCTGATGAATTAAAAAAGGAAGCTGCTGAAATGATGCTCAATCAAGTAGCACAACAGGAAATACCAATTATGTGCTTTGTTGGCAACAAAGGATGTATCCAAATTTTCAGTGGGCAAGTAAAAAATATTAAAAAAATGGAATCTTGGCTGAATATTCTTGATCAAAAATTTCACATGCATTTGTTAGTTTCTGGTGTGGATAGTATATGGCGTGTTCGTAAGCCTACAAGTGATGGCTATGTAAGTTCACTTGAAGTTTTCGATAAAAATGGTGAGATGATTATTCAATTCTTTGGTATGCGCAAAGAAGGTCAAAAAGAACGTGAAGATTGGCGCTCTTTATTGAATAGTTTACCTCCAATACAAGAAAAACAATAACCTAGGAAGGTAAAATCGGATATGTTTGCGTCCCTTTTGCATAGATTTTCGAGCCTTTTTCTTTTTTGTATACTACTTTCTTTTTTCTATTTTTCTAAACAAGTGATTGCTGAACCTACAGAGCATTTTCCTGAAAATGCTCGAATTGTTTCCATTGGTGGAGCACTTACAGAAATTGTTTATGCATTAGGAGCCCAAGATAGGCTTATTGCCCGTGACAGTACAAGTGTCTATCCACAAGAAGCACTCAAACTTCCTGTGCTTGGGTATATGCGTACTCTTTCACCTGAGGGTGTTTTATCACTTGCCCCAGAAGGCATATTGCTTATTGAAGGAAGTGGGCCTCCTTCAACAATTGATATTCTCAAAAAAACATCGATCCCCATAGTGATTGTGCCAGAAGATTATTCTCGTGAAAATGTAATAGAAAAAATTCGTCTTGTTGGAAAGGCTATTCATCGAGAAATGCAGGCAGCTGCATTGATTGAAAAAGTGAATCGTGATTTTATGGATAACGATGCTCTTTTAGCAAAAATACCACAACCAAAGCGTGTCCTTTTTATTTTATCTGTACAGAATGGACGTGTTATGGCGTCTGGAACAGATACAGCCGCCGATGGCATGATAAAACTTTCAGGTGGTATTAACGCTGTCTCCGATTATAAAGGATACAAACTTTTAAATAATGAAGCGTTATTAAAAATAAATCCTGATGTTATTCTACTTGCTAAATATGGTGGCAAACCTGTTAATATTGATGCAATTTTAGCCATACCAGCAATTCAAGCAACAACTGCAGCAAAAAATCATGCCATTAAACAGATGGATGTCATGTATCTTTTAGGATTTGGTCCGCGCACTGCAAATGCATCAAAAGAGGTTATTAATATACTTTATGGTATCAATCAAAAAGATAAGAGCTGATCAAAATGATCGATAATAATACACCCATAACGCATATACCTGAAATAAAAGAAAGTAAAAAAATAAACCGTGCACACTTGGGAAAAATTTTATTATTAAGCTTAATAATGTTTCTTATCTTCAGTGTTTTTGGTGGACTTTTAAATGGCGCATCAAACGTTTCTTTTATTAATCTCCTTCATGTGATGCTTACGCAAGATTTTTCAGTAAGCAGTAAAACTCGTGATTACCTCATATTTATTGATATAAGGCTTCCTCGTATTATTTTGGGGTTGTTGGTTGGAGCGTCTTTAGCTGTCTCTGGTGTTCTTATGCAAGGGCTTTTCCGTAACCCTCTTGCAGACCCTGGAATTGTAGGTGTATCAGCAGGTGCAGGTCTTGGAGCTATTTTAGCAATTGTTGTCGGTATTACCTTTCCTGTTTCACTTGCACCTTTTCTAGAGTCTTACAAAGTTATCATAGGCTCCTTTTTAGGCGGACTTTTATCAACAATTATCCTTTATACAATAGCAACACGTCATAATTGTACCTCTATTGCAACAATGCTTCTTGCAGGTATTGCCCTTGGTGCTTTAAGTAGTGCTATTATCGGAATGTTAATTTTTATTGCAAATGACCAACAATTACGTGACATTACCTTTTGGAATCTTGGCTCTCTTGCAGGTGCAACATGGTTAAAGGTTTGGCTTGTTTTTCCTTTTATCTGCGCTGGTCTTCTTTTTTCTCCTTTTTTATCACGGGCTCTTAATGCCCTTACCCTTGGAGAAGCTGTGGCTAGCCATATTGGGTTTCATATTCAACGGGTTAAAAATATTGCTATTTTCCTTGTTGCACTTATGTGTGGGAGCGCAGTCGCTGTCAGTGGTGGGATTGGCTTTATTGGTATTGTTGTTCCACATATTTTACGTCAACTCATTGGCCCCGATCATCGTTATCTTATCCCCTGTTCAGCTCTCTTAGGAGCGGCATTACTTATTTTTGCCGACACATTTGCACGTTTAATTGTCGCCCCCGCAGAATTGCCTATTGGAATTGTTACAGCGCTCTTTGGCTCTCCTTTTTTTCTTTGGATACTTATATGTAAGCGGGGGACACACTTTTCATGATTGAGGCAATTAATATTTATGTTCGACGTGGAAAAAAGCAGATTCTTAATCGTATTGATCTCCAAGCTAAAAGTGGTGCTCTCACTGTCATTATTGGCCCTAATGGATCTGGAAAAAGTACTTTTATTAAAGCACTAAGTGGAGAAATTCCCTACAGTGGAAAAATAACTCTAAACGGTTACGAAGTTACACAAACAAAAGCTTATGAAATGGCAATAATGCGTGCAGTGCTACCGCAATCAACAACATTAGCATTTCCATTTTTAGTTCATGAAGTGGTGGAACTTGGTATCTCCGTAAACAGATTCACCACCACAAAAACTGAATTACAAACCCTTCCCCAAAAAGCTTTAGAACATGTTGGGTTAGCTGAATATAGCGATCGATATTATCATCAATTATCAGGTGGAGAACAAGCTAGAGTACAGCTTGCCCGTGTACTTTGCCAAATCTGGGAACCCGTTTATAATGGAGTCCCTCGTTGGATGATATTAGATGAGCCTATTGCTAATCTTGACATTCAACATCAGCTTGTTGTTATGGATATTGCAAAAAATTTTGCACGTCGTGGTGGTGGTGTTCTTGCTGTTCTTCATGATCTTAATCTTGCCGCACATTATGCAGATAAAATAATATTGTTAAAACAGGGAGAGATTTATTGTGAAGGAAGTGCCTCTACCGTTTTGACAACACAAAACCTACGTGATGCCTATCATTGTTCTTTAGCCGTTTCTGAATTGCCAAAAACAGACACACCTTTTATTTTGCCGCAAACAGCATCCTCCCTATAAAATTAGTGATTTTTCAACAATCTGCTTGATTAAATCAAAAAATCAGACTGTACGGCAAAATAAAGCACGAAGAACACTCAAAAAAGTTGTTTTAAATGGTACTTTTTTCTATGGGGCAACATTACATATTACAAATATGCTATTTCTTTTGCCCCATATTGAAAATTTTATATATTCACACGTTCTAAAAAACGCACCTTCAACCTTACAACAAATCACTTAGTAACAAATGACCAATAACTTTTATCAATTTTCTTCATATTGTTACACGCAAAAAAACAAATAACTTTCAACTATTTTTTTGTAATATTTTTTGTGATAAATTGAGGTAATAAATACCTAAAATTACTGACTAAAAAATTATTCAAATATCATTTTTGATACTCTCAAATACATCAGTAACACGTCAATTATTTATTATTCACATAAAAAATAACTTGGATTTACTCTACATCAGGAATATTATCATCCAACGGAAAACAATTATTTACCACACAATAAAGCCTCATGATTTTATGGCATAAACAACCGTTGCATTAACAGGGCGTGTTTCTGTCCCACCCGTTGAAGAAATGGTTGCTTTATGCGTGTGTATACCTGCAGGTTTTGTTACATCAAGGAACAATATAGAAACAAAACCTGAACCATGACCAACTCTGTCACTACCAACCTCTTTACCACGATGCGGAAATCTGTGCGTATGCTCGCCTGCCTCCTCAATGGTGCAAGCATGCGTATGCGACTTTATGCTATCTTTTTGCATATCTGCAAAATTTCTATTTTGGTCTAAACCACGACCATCATCAAAGCCACGCAAAAACATCCCTCTAAAATCGGGAACTTTAAAGGTTGTATCACTATCTTTCCCCCATTGTTCACCTATTGCCTTAAATAACTGCGGATAATCTTCACGCTTATAAGCTGTACCATCACATAAAAGCCAACCACTGGGTACCTTTTGCATAGCAAATGTAGCAATGAACCCACAAGGAAAGATCTCTATCTTTGGTGGTGGAAGAGGTGTGGGATTTAATAAATACCAGCCATCACGATCTTTCACTGAAATATCTTTATTATATACCATTTCATAAATAGCATCTGTTTGTAGCTCACCACCTTCTAATGGTGTAACACCTGTATCTGTCGCTTTATAGATAAGCTTCTCTCCTATATTATTAACGGTTACTGTTGTCGTACCAATATTTACGCCACACGCTTTAAAACGTATAATGATATCATTCTTGTATTTTACTATAGGCGAAACCGTTGTCAGCGTAATTGATGTTGTTTTATCTTCTGCATTCACAACAAACTTTGAATCAATAGAACCACCACTATCTGCAAGATACTCACGCACACGCTGCATCATTGCCCGCGCACTATCATTAACAGAACTAGGCGGCTGTCCTTCTGCCCAATTAATGATACTATCTGAATTTGCATTTTCATCAGCCGTTAGCGACCAATCATAAATATCAGACATTACATCCACCCCTTTTTTTTCAATAATTTTTTCGTAATTTTTCGCTACCCAAGAAGCAACCAATTACCTTCTTGATAATCAACTCACAGCGTTAAATTTGTAAATATGTACTAAATTGTGAAAGTCATCTTACTATTATTGGTTTGATATATACTATTTACTATTGTATGTACTATTCGCGTTTAATTGATTTTATTTTTCGCTCCTTTCGAATTCAATAAACTAAGTCCACCACATATTTTTTAATGAACTTAATACCAATTTTTCACTTGCAATGTAATAATCTTATTTAGTTTTGCTCGCTTTATCACTGCCTCACTGTAGTCATTGTGCTGTACATTTTGATCCCTCTCTTGTTATAAATTATAAATATTGTTCATAAAATTCCTTACTATGAGTTCAATATAATCAACGTTGAATATAATCGCTTATTAATTTAACAAAAGGCTACTGAACATTATAAGACCACTTGTATTTTTTAGCATTTTTAGCGTCTTTTAATTGTCCCAAAGCAATTTTTACGCCTTTTATTTATATGCTACCTATGTGCTTTGAAATTGCGCAATAACTTTGATGTTTTGATCTGTAATCGAAAAAATTTTACAAGTTATTTGCTTTACTCTCATCAAAAATGGATTACTATTTTTGATGATAATTTTCTGTGCCAAAAAAACTAAGAGGATTTTCTCTTGTTTTTTATTCTGCCTGCCGTATTTTTAGTCTGCACGCAAATGATTTTTTTACGCATACCTTTTTTTGTTAAGCCTGTTCCTAAACATGTCCGCACAAAATCAACACAAGCATCCTTTTTGAATGCTTTCTCTCCCTCATTCAATGCATCATCAAAGATGACATCTTTCAATACAATAGAATTTTTCCCTCCCCTGACTTAATATGAGAATGACGTACTAACTGCTAACAATGCAATACGCTCTCTCCACCAAGCTTGAAGAACATATAAGAGATGTACTTGATTTACGCGAGCTGACAACCCGCTCATCTAACGCTGCCCCTCTTTGTGTGTAAAGGACACACTCAGCCTTTTAAAATTATCTCGCTGTAACTGCTTGCCCCCATTCAGTACAACTATTAGTCTATATATTTTATTATATGTAGAATTTTTTTGCAAGAACAATAAGTGCCTTTTGAAAAGCTCTTAAGTTATTAGCATTCCATTTTCTCATGTAATATTGAAAAATATGCTTGCCACACCGCTTCAATTACAGCTCTATCTTATCAAACCAACAACAAAAAGCACACCTAATTAATTTAACACTTGCAATATTGCTAATCAATACCAGAATATCGAGATATTATGCGATCATTTAGCGACTTAATCAGTGATTTATCAACTTTATAATAAGCCTTTTTAAAAGTCATAACTTTTAATTGCTTATTTAACCTCTTCTTCCAAAGCAGTTTCAACAAAGCGATTCTGAAATTAACGGACATAAAGAATAATGCTGAATACTCCTTCCATACCATATCTTTAGCCTTGTAAAGCAGCCACATTAATAAGATACCTTATCTTCCCCAAGCAAGAACACCGTAAGCCACATGCACACACTATCCGCTTTTTTCCCCAAATTAATAAACTTCAAGATCATTTAAATTTGTTGTATCGTCCGTTCATTTTTCGATACGCTTTAATAGCATCACTCCTCTTTCCCATCACTAAAAAAGATAAGATTTTTTCTTAACAAACAACGATAAATAAGCAGTCAAAAACTTAAGCACCTATTTTAAAGGTAAAAGATCTAACTACTGTCACCATATTTCTTCTCCATTTGCTTAACAACTTTGATCATCGCCTTTTTATTATTTTTGTCTTTTTTGCACTCATGACCAGATCACTGCCATCATATCTGTCCTATTTTAATCAGATTTATTTTGGCATTTTAAATTTCTGCATATTGATTCATAATAACAACCGTTACTTTATTAGCTCCTGATACTTTGATGATATTTTGGTTATAAATCGTTGTTTCAAAAAGCAAAAGAAGCAACTAAATCATCCTCTATGTATCTTATCTCTTCTTGCAAAAAAGTGAACATTGCTTTTACAATACCATAAATTTTTTACAGCTATGCGCCCACCTATTTAAAAGAAAGCTTTGTTCTAAATTTTGTAAGATGTGCAACCTAATAAAGATATCAAAAAATCAGCACAAAAATTAAAAATTTTTTCAGTAAAATACGCAATATAAATGTAGGTACAACAGTTTCATAACTCAAAACATTTTTTAGATCAGTAGAAGGATAATATAGCATTTTTTCACACAAATTTCATATAAACAAGGAGTATTAGCTGCAAAAATTCGTTACCGAATCAATTAGAAAGCTATAAAAAAGTGAAAAATGAGGTGCAAAAATTTAAGAGAAGCAACAAGATTCAAATCTCTCTTTGTTAAAATAAATTATTGATTTTACTATTTTATTATCACTATATCTTCAATCTTATAGAAAATTGCCTATCATAATACACACTTTAATTTTTAAAAAAACTTACTAAAATCGTTAAAAATGTATCTTTGCGATTGACAATATAAGTATTTAAGCCAACCATGTATACGCTAATAAAAGTGCTTTAAGGGGGGTATAATGCAAATATTCTTAAAAATTTTGCATTGGTTTTTTCAATAAAATTTCTTGAGCATTTACCAAATGCGTTCTTGTGTAAAAGCAGCATTACATGTGCCGCCGAACTCAAGCATATGTAAAATTGATAATTTCAATACATCCTCGTTAACATCACAACCTGTTTTTGAACTCTGTGGCTATAAGGAAAAAATTTGTGCAAAAAAATACTTCATCAATCAATTGCAATCCCTTTCCCGCTTCACGCAAAATTTATCAACAGAGCCCTCTCTTTTCTGATGTGCGCGTACCATTTCGTGAAATTTCATTGGCAGATGGTAGTGGTGAAAAACCTTTAAATATCTATGACACTTCTGGTCCCTACACCGACAAAGATATGGTCATTGATATTACAAAAGGCTTGCCCGCCATTAGCTCATCTTGGCTCTCTAAACGTGCTGATACTGAACCTTATCCTGCACGAACAGTAAAACCTGAAGATAATGGATTCGCCCATGATAAAAACTCCACACCAACCTTTGAACAAAAACGGGTTATTTTACGAGCCAAAAGTGGTAAATCAATTACACAGATGGCTTATGCACGCGCAGGCATTATTACTGCAGAAATGGAATATGTTGCTATACGAGAAAATGAAGGACTAGCAATACAAGACCAGAAAAAAATGCAATCAGGTGAAGTATTTGATGGATCAATTCCAGAAATTTACACTGCAGAATTTGTTCGCAATGAAATTGCCTGCGGACGTGCCATTATTCCACAAAATATTAATCATCCAGAATGCGAACCAATGATTATTGGGCGTAATTTTCGTGTTAAAATTAATGCGAATATTGGCAATTCAGCAGTTACTTCATCTATGGAAGAAGAAGTTGATAAAATGGTTTGGGCCATTCGCTGGGGAGCAGATACAGTTATGGATCTCTCAACAGGTCGAGGAATTCATAACATTCGTGAATGGATTATTCGAAATTCCCCAGTTCCCATTGGAACCGTTCCAATTTATCAAGCGCTCGAAAAAGTACAGGGTGTCGCTGAAAACTTAACATGGGATATTTTCCGTGATACTCTCATTGAACAAGCAGAACAGGGTGTTGATTATTTTACCATTCATGCAGGACTAAGATTACCTTTTATTCCTTTGACCATTGATCGTACAACAGGTATCGTTTCACGAGGTGGTTCTATTATGGCAAAATGGTGTCTGCATCATCACAAAGAAAGTTTTTTATATGAGCATTTTGATGAAATTTGTGATATTGCACGCATGTATGATATCTCTCTTTCATTAGGGGATGGGCTGCGTCCAGGTTCCATTGCAGATGCCAATGATGAGGCTCAATTTGCCGAACTTAAGACTTTGGGAGAATTAACAAAAATTGCTTGGGAAAAAGATGTACAGGTTATGATTGAAGGGCCCGGTCATGTACCGATGCATAAAATTAAAGAAAATATGGACAAACAATTAGATCTTTGCCATGAAGCACCTTTTTATACTTTAGGGCCCCTTACAACCGATATAGCTCCTGGATATGATCATATCACATCAGCAATTGGTGCCGCTATGATTGGGTGGTTTGGAACTGCTATGTTATGCTATGTAACACCTAAAGAACATTTAGGACTTCCTGATAAAAATGACGTCAAAACTGGCGTGATCACTTATAAAATTGCTGCTCATGCTGCAGATCTTGCTAAAGGTTTACCCAGAGCACAACTGCGTGATGATGCTCTATCGCGTGCACGATTTGACTTTCGATGGTATGACCAATTTAACCTCTCTCTTGATCCAGAAACAGCCTGCACTTTTCATGATGAAACAATGCCTAAAGAGGCCCATAAATTGGTGCATTTTTGTTCTATGTGTGGACCAAAGTTCTGTTCCATGCGCATTTCTCATGATATTCGTGACGCAGCAGCAAAAAAAACAAAAGATGAAGGTATGGTTGCTATGGCCGAAAAATATCAAAAGAATGGTGATCTTTATATAGAAGCTATTCCTACTGAAAAAGAGATAGTAAACAGTTGAAGAGTATTCTTATCAAAGGTGCAGGTGTAGGCGGTTTAACAGTCGCTTTTATGCTACAACAAAAAGGCATTTCTGTTACTATATCGTCTCCTCCTCACTCTCCTGTAGGAACTGCTAGTTGGTATGCAGGAGGAATGCTCGCGCCTTATTGTGAAAGAGAAAATACTGAACAAATTGTTGAAGATCTTGGTATACAAGCCATACAATGGTGGCGCAAAACCCTTCCTAATCTCGTAATACAAAAAGGCACTTTAGTTGTTGCACCTATACGAGATATGGTTGAGCTTGAACGATTTTCAGTGCGCACACATAATCACAAAATGATAAATAGTGCAGAAATAACACGCCTTGAACCAGATCTCTCAGAACGTTTTAACTGTGCGCTCTTTTATGAAAATGAAGCGCATATTGATCCTCGCAAAGCGCTTATTACTTTAAAAGAAAACCTCATAAAGAATGGAACATCTTTTGTTGGTACAGAAATATCTGAAACAAATTTTGATATTGTTATTGACGCGACAGGAATAGCACGTTTAGGAAAAGATAAAAATATACGGGGTGTACGCGGTGAAATGCTGCTAGTACGGAGTACAGATATTAAAATTTCTCGGCCAATTCGCCTTCTCCACCCACGTATCCCACTTTACATTGTACCTCGACAAGATAACATTTTCATGATTGGCGCTACAATGATTGAAAGTGATTTCAATGGTGCCATCTCAGCAAGATCAATGATGGAATTACTCAACGCTGCCTACACCTTACATCCGGCTTTTGCCGAAGCAGAAATTATCGAAACTGGTGTTGGTATACGACCGTGCTATCCTGATAACTTCCCTTATGTGCATAAATATGGTAATCATATTTTTGTGAATGGATTTTACAGACATGGTTTTCTTTTATCTCCAGAAATGGCAAAACAAGCAATAAAATTGGCATTGGAGTAAAGCATGCAGATATTTGTCAATGGTGAAGCAATCCAAACAGAGATCGTCTATCTCAATTTATTGCTTGAAGAACTGGGTTATGAAGGAAACTGGCTAGCAACTGCTGTTAACACTGAAGTTATTCCCATAGATGCACGAAACCGATTTATCTTACATGAAGGAGATAAAATTGAAATTTTAAGCCCAATGCAAGGAGGCTAAACTATGCTGAATCTTTATGGACGTACATTTTTTTCTCGTCTTATGTTAGGCACAGCTCAATATCCTTCACCAGCAGTTCTTCGTGATGCTATTCATAAATCTGGTACAGAAATTGTGACTGCCTCATTGCGCCGAGAAACCGCAGGAGGAAAACAAAGCGGCCAATTTTGGCAATTTCTTACAGAACTTAATGTAACAGTACTTCCCAATACCGCGGGTTGTTACACTGTTAAAGAAGCTGTGATAACTGCTCAATTAGCACGAGACCTTTTTAAAACTACTTGGATTAAACTTGAAGTTATCGGAAATCCAGATACCTTACAACCAAATGTTTTTTCCTTAATAGAGGCAGCAAAAATTTTAAACAATGAAGGTTTTAAAGTCTTTGCCTATACAACAGATGATCTCATTGTGGCTGAAAAGCTCGTAGACGTTGGCTGTCGTGTCATTATGCCTTGGTGCGCTCCTATTGGATCTGCCAAAGGCCCTCATAATACTGATGGGTTGCGCTCTATTCGCGCTTACCTTCCTGATATTACCCTTGTTATTGATGCTGGTATTGGTCGCCCATCGCATGCTACCATTGCTATGGAACTCGGTTATGATGCAGTACTCCTTAACACAGCAGTTGCTAAAGCAAATGATCCTGTCTTAATGGCTGAAGCATTTTCTAAAGCTGTTCAAGCAGGACATATGGGATATAAAGCAGGCATTCTTGAAGCACGCAATGTAGCTGTTCCTTCAACACCAATCATTGGAAAAGCAGTATTTTCATGAAACTGGATCCATTTTATCTCATCGTTGATAATGCTGATTGGGTTGAACGTTTAGTTCCTCTTGGAGTCAAACTCGTGCAATTGCGTATAAAAAATGAAACTCCCAGAATGATCAGTCAACATATCAAACGAGCAAAAAATATATGTGATAAATTGGGAACACAATTGATTATCAATGATCATTGGACGATAGCAATTGATGAAAAATGCAACTTTATTCATTTAGGGCAAGAAGATTTACAAAATGCTGATCTTCCTGCAATTCGTAAAAACGGTATAAAACTTGGTCTTAGCACACACGATGAACATGAATTAGATAACGCAATATCTGTTAATCCTGAGTATATTGCACTTGGTCCTATTTATCCAACAATCTTAAAAAAAATGAAATGGATGCCGCAAGGGCTAGAAAAAATTAAGCAATGGAGAAAACGAATTGGTTCTTTACCTTTAGTTGGCATTGGTGGTTTAACACCAGAACGCGCCGTCGATGTTTTAAAAGCAGGAGCAAATAGTGCTGCTGTTGTGACAGATGTTATCCTCCATAAAAAACCTGAAGAACGTGTCCAGCAGTGGATAAAGGTAACACAAACATGGCGTTAATGCCTTCTATTCTTATCATTGCAGGAACTGATCCAACAGGAGGAGCTGGAATTGTTCGTGATATAGAAACAGCAACATATTTTCAAATAAAAGCAAATTTAGCAATTACCTGCGTTAATGTACAAGATGATCGTCGCGTTGTTGAAATTGTTCCAATGAATGGAAAGTTTGTCGCCGCGCAAATGCGTGTAGCCCTAGAAGCTCATTCAATAAGCGCAATAAAAATTGGTATGACAGGAACACAAGAAATTATAGAAGAAATCTGTAATGTTCTAAAAGATTATCCTCATATTCCAGTTATTTTTGATCCTGTACTTGTTGCCTCATCAGGAGGGAAACTAACAACGGAAACAATCATAGAAACTATGATTAATAAATTGCTTCCCTACATTGATCTTTTAACACCTAATATAGAAGAACTCGCCCTTCTCAGCCAAAATTCATTAGCATTTCATCATAAAGAAGCAATAGAACAAGCAAAAAAACTTTTGTCATTTGGTCCGCGTTATATATTGATAAAAGGTGGGCATGCAAATGGTTCTCTTGCAACCGATAGCTTAATTGACAAAAATAATATAATAAATATTTCTGCTCCACGCTTAGCAGGAACAATGCGTGGAACAGGTTGCATCCTATCAAGTGCTATTGCAGTACACTTAGCATTCAATGAATCTATAATTTCAGCCGTAAAAAAAGCAAAAGCATACACTCACACATTATTTTTAAACCATTGTGAAGAGCGCTAAATTAACATTACGTCACTCCTAATACCCATGTTTTGTCAACGTTCTTATATAGAGGTTAACAATGAAAACGTCATAAAGCTTGAAGAATAATTTTATCTGGTTTATTCGTTAATGAATAGATTATCAGAAAACACACAATGTCAAACCAACCTCAATACTCAATCTCATATGAAGAACTTCTAAACTTCTATAAAGAAAGTGGTGCTGATGGTGTGCTGACTGATGCACCCATTAACCGCTTTGATCAAACTGTTTTTTCAGAAAAAAAGTTAAAGCAGATAATTGATACTTCTCATCACCAACGAGTACCACCAACCATCAAACAGCGTGAATCTCCACTGCCTCACTCTGATATCACACAACATACACTCTCAGCTGTAGAGATAGCAAAAAATACTCATACACTTAATGAATTAAAATCTGCTCTCCTCGCTTTTAATGGCTGCTCATTAAAACTGACAGCAAAGAATACCTGTTTTGCAGATGGAACAGCAGGAAGCCCACTGATGCTCATTGGAGAAGCACCAGGACGAGAAGAAGATATACAAGGTATCCCCTTCGTAGGGAAAGCAGGTATATTGCTTAATAAAATACTAGCGTCAATCGGACTCACAAGACAAAATGTTTATATAACCAATACTATTCCATGGCGTCCACCAGGAAATCGCACACCAACACCAAGAGAAGTTGCCTTATGTCGTCCTTTTGTTGAACGACATATTCAACTCGCTAACCCTCGTGTCCTTATAGCACTAGGAGGAGTTGCTACACAGTTTCTTACTGGAACTCAAAACGGAATTATCCGAACAAGGGGAAAGTGGCTCACCTATATAGGAGAAAATGAAGTAAAAATACCTGTCATGCCTACCTTTCACCCTGCTTATCTTTTACGAACGCCCAGTCAAAAAAAGCTCACATGGATGGATTTTTTAGAAGTTAAAAATTACTTAAATAATCTATCATAGTTCTTTAATATTACTTTACTTAAAAATATAAATTACTTTTTTGAGCATTTATAATCTTGAATATAGTTAGGAAAAATTATGGAACAACTAACAACGCCTATTTATCATTTAGAAGATTACCAACCAACCCCCTATGCTATCCCTAAAACAGAGCTTTACTTTCGTTTAGAACCAACAAAAACCCATGTAACAGCAACATTATTCATTGAAGCACGTCAAAACACAAAAGAGATAACGCCTCTTGTACTTTCTGGTGATAATCTTACATTAATTTCTGTTGCTATTAATGGTGAAACACTGGCCAAAGACGCTTATAAAAGCACTCCTTCACATCTCGAAATTACAACTCCACCAATAGCTCCTTTTACATTACAATTGGTCACAGAAATTAATCCTGAGAGTAACCGTCAACTCATGGGACTCTATCTTTCAAACGGTGTTTATTGTACACAATGCGAAGCAGAAGGGTTTCGTCGTATCACTTATTTTTACGACCGCCCAGACGTACTTTCCACCTATACAGTAAAAATTGAAGCAGATTCTCAGGCAACCCCTATCTTGCTTTCCAATGGTAACCTTGTAAAAATAGGAGTTCTTGATGAAAATCGTCATTTTGCCATTTGGGAAGATCCTCATCCAAAACCATCTTATCTCTTTGCTTTAGTTGGTGGAAATCTTGATAAACTGGAAGACCATTTTACCACTATGTCTGGTCGAAAGATCACACTTAGCATTTATGTAGAAAAGGGGAAAACTGAACGAGCAATTTATGCAATGGATGCGCTCAAACGTTCCATGCATTGGGATGAGCAGCATTTTGGACGTGAATATGACCTCGATGTTTTCAATATTGTCGCTGTTTCCGACTTTAATATGGGCGCAATGGAAAATAAAGGGCTCAATATTTTTAATGATAAATATGTTCTTGCAGACCCTGAAACAGCAACCGATCATGATTATAGAAACATTGAACGTGTCATTGCACATGAGTATTTCCATAATTGGACTGGTAATCGTATTACCTGCCGTGATTGGTTTCAGCTCTGTTTAAAAGAAGGACTAACAGTTTATCGCGATCAAGAATTTTCCTCAGATCAAAATGTCCGCAGTCTACAACGCATTGAAAACATAAGAACACTGAAAGCTACGCAATTTTCCGAAGATGCAGGACCACTCGCTCATCCTGTACGCCCTCGTCAATATAGTCAAATTAACAATTTTTATACCACAACTGTCTATGAAAAAGGAGCAGAAATCGTCCGTATGGTACATACTATTTTGGGCTCCGTCTTGTTTCGTAAAGGTATAGATCTCTATTTTGAACGTCATGATGGACAAGCTTGTACAATTGAAGATTTTATCGCCTGTTTTGCTGAAGTCTCTGGTCGAGACTTTTCACAATTCATGCTGTGGTATGAACAAGCAGGCACGCCTAATGTGGAAATCGACAGCCATTATAGCGATGGTGTTCTCACAATTCATGCAAAGCAATATGTGCCAGCAACACCGCAGCAAAATATAAAAAAACCTATGCTTATCCCTATCGCATTTGGCCTCTTAGGAAGCAACGGAGAACCCCTTACTTATGAATCCGATACGAATATTCAATCAGATATTATGCTTCTCTCCAAAGAAAACCAAACATTTACACTAAAGGGGCTACGCGAAAAACCTGTTTTATCACTTCTCAGAGATTTTTCTGCGCCTATCACTCTGCAAACCCCATTCAATGAAAGTGAACTTATTTTTCTTGCCAAAAATGATAGCAATCAAATCAATCGCTGGCAATCGCTTAACCATTTGATGATGCACGCCCTAACTCAAGCCATCCAAGATACAACACTCGCAAAAGATGCTATGCCCTCTACTTTGCTAGAATTGATTGAAACCATTATTACAAATGAAAGTCTTGAGCCTGAGTTTCGCGCATTTTGTTTAAGTTTACCTAGCGAAGTTGAGCTTGCTCACATAATCGGTAAAAATATTGATCCAGATCGCATTCATCATGTACGCAATCAATTTTTAGCTTCTATCGCACATACCCATAAAGAGCTTTTAACCAAAATTTATGCCCAGATGCAAATAGAAGATCCCTATTCACCAAACACTGTGCAAGCTGGAAAACGAGCATTACGGAATATTATATTAGACTATCTTTCCATTGCTGAAGCCACACCAGAGCGTGCTGCAATACAGTACGCAATGGCTAATAATATGACTGATCGTATAGCTAGTATAACCATTTTAGTGAGACATTTTAACGAAAGTGAAGAAACACAAAATGCCTTAAATAATTTTGAAAATCGTTATCGGCATGACCCATTGGTTATGGATAAATGGTTTTCTATTCAAGCAATGGTTGCGGGAGCATCAACGCTTGACAATGTTCAAAAACTCACGCAACATCCACTTTTTTCAAAAGATAACCCCAATCGTGTACGTGCCTTGATTGGTATTTTTGCATCTAATAATTTAACAGGTTTTAACAGAATTGATGGTGCATCTTATCATTTTTTTTGCCAGATCATTTTAGAAATTGATAAAAAAAATCCACAACTTTCTTCGCGATTACTAACAATGATGCGCTCTTGGCGACAATTAGAGCCTATTAGGCAACAAAAACTTGAAACTGCATTAAAAGCAATCGCAGCGGCTCCTCAACTGTCAAGCGATGTGACAGATATAATTAAGCGTATACTTACTTAAAAAATATTTATAATCAATATATTATACTATTTTTTTAATAATATAGACGAGATCTTCAATAACGCTAAGCCCATAAATAGGAAATGAAAGCTTATTTATGGGCAGTGTGAGGATCTCTTTTTATGCACCGTACTTATAAGGATAAAATTACTTTTTCTAAAAAAAAGACTGGACAGAAGACTCCTGTTTTGATTCACTGTCCATATTGGAGGTATTGTAAATACCAAAGCAGTTTTAGTCACATTATTATCATAGCTAGAGGAATTAGAAATGGCTAAATTGGACGCATATAATGCGCCAACAGAAGTGCATGCTGCCTCAGAACCGAGGGACCAAAATCGCAAAACACGAACAGCGCACATCAGCCTACTGCTTTCTGGCTCAACATATCAAAAGATTTTATTTATTGAACCTTGGCTACGACGCTTTATCCCAATTATAATTGTTATATTCCTTGTTGTGCTAGCAGCAGTTCGCTTCATGCTCGCTTATGACTGGCGTCATACAATTGATAAAAATACGCGCTCTACAATCACTCTCTTAGCTACTCACATTACCAGTATAATTGATCATGACTTACTTGCTACCACTCCGAAAGGAAAAGCCGCTGTTCTTCCTCATGGTCATTTGCAAAATATTCTTATCGATTTTTATAATCAAGGTCTTATTAATACCAGCACTGTTATCGCTATAGTAGATCAAAAAGGTAACGTCCTCGCATCATCCAGCTCAGAAATAATTTTAGGAAAACCCTTACAAGATTTTACTTCTGAGAGTACTGTTCTACAATCTCTTGGACGACATGCTGGTACAATGCAAATCACAATAGGGAATGATGACCCTGCTTTTGCTTCATTTAGTCAGACAAAAAATGGACAATATGGCGTATTCGTCAGTGAAAAAATACAACACACCTACGCAGAATGGCAAAGAATTTTCTCATTAAACATGACTTTGTTTATAGGAACTACTGGTGTTATTTTGGCTCTCCTTTATGCTTATTACAATCAGATTATACGAGCACGCAATACAGATATAATTTCAGAAAAAATTCAAAACCGCATTGATATGGCAATGATGCGTGGACGTTGTGGGCTTTGGGATTGGAATATGGCGAATGGACGCGTCTATTGGTCGCGGGCAATGTATGAAATGCTCGGTTATGTGCCTCAAGATGCACTGTTATCAATTTCCCAGATTACCGCGATTATTGACCCAAATGATGCAAATTTTTTTGATCTTGCACAAGAATTAATGAACGGTAAAAAAAAGCACATTGATATTAACGTTCCCATGCGTCACGCCGATGGTCATTATGTATGGATGCGCATTCGTGCCGAAGTTACTGAAGAAGAAGAGCCTCACTTGGTTGGAATTTCTTTCGATATTAGTGAACAGCGCCAATTAGCTGAACAAACAGCACAAGCAGACCTTCGTATCCGTGATGCTATTGAAAACATTTCAGAATCTTTTGTATTGTGGGATTCAGAAGGACGCTTAGTCATGTCCAACAGCAAATTTTGTGAATATGCAGCTATTCCTAAACAGGTTCTACAATCAGGCATCGAACGTGCAACAGTCGAAGCTATGGCTCGCCCTGCAATCAATGAATATCCTCTCAAAGATGATGGTCTTGGTAATTTAACCAGTATTCGTCAAACTGCAGATGGCTGTTGGCTCAAAATTAATGAACGACGCACACAAGATGGAGGACTTGTTTGCACTGGTACAGACATTTCTGAGCTTAAACAACAACAAGAAAAATTTGAGGACAGTGAAAGACGCCTTTTTTCTTTCATTCAAGAACTCAAACGAGCACGAGGAAATGCCCAGCAACGTGCAACAGAAGTTGAAAAACTGAATAAAAGTCTTAAAGCAGAAAAAGAGCGGGCAGAAAGCGCTAACAAAGCTAAATCAGAATTTTTAGCCAATATGTCACATGAATTACGCACTCCACTTAATGCTATTCTCGGATTTTCAGACATCATGTTGCAATCCACCTTTGGTCCTCTTGGCTCACAACGCTATAAAGAATATATGCATGATATTTATAATTCAGGAACCCATCTTCTAACCCTTATCAATGATATCCTTGATATGTCTAAAATTGAAGCTGGAAGATTTACCCTTGATTGTAAAAATATCGATCTCGAACCTATCATCAGTGAAGCAGTACGAACACTGACACCGCAAGCTCAGGAAAAAAATATTTCTGTTACAACTAATATTGCTCCAGAACTGCACGCCGAAGTTGATTGCCGTGCTATGAGACAGATTTTCCTTAACCTCATCTCTAATGCTGTTAAATTTACACCTTCTGGTGGTAATATTGATGTCTGCGCTTTCCAGAAAAAAAATAACCTTGTTTTTAAAATTAAAGATACAGGTGTTGGTATTCCTCAATCAGCAATCAAAAAACTAGGGCAACCTTTTGAACAAGTTGAAAATCAATTTACTAAAACACATACTGGCTCTGGCCTTGGATTGGCTATCTCACGTTCTCTATTGGAGTTACACAAAGGAAGACTTGAAATTACCTCTCAAGAAATGAAAGGTACAACTGTGATCATTACAATGCCAATTCAACAAAATAAACCTTAAAAAAATAAAGCACCATTCTTACTGCAATGACATTTTTTACTATTGATGTCCCCCAAAAAGGACTCGCAACTATACTCAGTTTGGCATACTTTTAAATATAACATTATATCAAATTTTTGCTTAACATATACATCACTTCTTGCAGTGCCAATATATTATTACACACGAAAGCAGAAAAAAAATTTGCTGAGAGAGATAAATTAAAAACAATTAACTTGATTTCTCCCACACTTTTTTCAAAATGATGTTTTACAGCACATAACGAGATAATTCAAAATATAAAAGCCTCATTCGAAAATGAGACTTTTAATAAAAAACTTAACCCTACAATAAATTAGAATTTGTAAGCTATGCCAACGCGGAAATCATTAGTTTTGTAACCAATTTCCATTTTATCATGTGCAAACTTCTTTTTACCAAAATCTGAATAGCGATACTCTGCGCGCATAATCATATTATCAGCCATTGCAAAATCAACACCACCTCCCAGAGTATAACCAACCATGGTCTTTTTTTCATCATAAAAGAAATCAGCAAAATCAACTAAATTACGTTTCTTTTCATCTGATTTTTTATAGATATTTCGAAGCTGTGTATAAGCAATGCCTCCCGCAACATAAGGCATCACACGATCAGCAGAAAAACCAACGCGCACACGCGTAGCACCAAACCACTTTTGTTTTAAAGTATAGCGCATAACCCCAGGAAACGCCACTAAATCCTCGTCACGATATTCCTCTTCTTTCTCCCTGTCACTCCGATCACTCCGCTCTATTTTTCTTAGATTTATTGATATCGCATTAATAGCTTTTGTATCCTTTTTACCAGACCACATTATGTCTGTATCAATCCCTATAATAAAACCACGCTCGATATCAACATTAGATCCTGCATAAATGCCACCTACAAAACCAGAAAGTTGAGGTAAATTTTCCTTTTTAATTGGGTTCACTCTCCTTGTATTTCCATCTCCTAAATAACTCAAGGAAGTCCTCCCTGAAAGACCGCCAATTTGGCCTCCAAGGTAAAACCCTGTCCATGAAAAAGCTGGAACTATAACTGCAGACGCTGTTGGCTCAAAGACTGTATCCTCTGATGCCTGCGCTACAGATACTAAAATTAAAGCAAAAATGGATGTTGTGATTAAATACTTTGTAGTCATAATTGCTCCCCTAAAAGCTCATGTGACACATATAATAAAAAATGGTTTCATATTTTTTTGGAAAAATCTATAGTAAAAATGACACAGTTATAAAAAAAATAAAAACTTAATTAAAAACTATTTAAACTTATATCTTTTTCAAAAAAGTTATCATTATTATCAGCTTTTATGATCATAACTTAATATTACTTAGCTCTACAAAAGTAATGTCATATCAATGCTTAAAAGAAAACTACATTTGCGAACGTAATCGATAAAAATTTTTACTCGCTTTGCAAAATATAATCTCATGTTTATTGCAATAAAAAACAATATGTTTCCTATAATTTTTGTGATATTTTTTCTCAATTGATGTAATAAAAGTGCTAATGTTTGTTTCTTTTTTGAAAAAGCCTGTAGAAACTTTGAAAGCATGTAGCTCTCTAACCTGATGCTTCTTTATACCAACATGCGTTGTGGTACTATCTATTATTATACCACTTAAAGAGAGAAAAAGTGCAATTTAAATTTTGAATAAATCATAACACTAAACATGCTAATCTAGCATAAAAACAACCCCAACCAGCAATGAAAATTAACCAAAAATAACTTTAACCATCTGTTTCAATAAAATGCATAACGAAATAAAATATTCGAAAACTAACATGATAAATCAAAAAATGAGTGAAAATATACATAACTCAGGTAAAATTACTATTTTATCAATAAAAATGCTTTTCAATTGAATAAATACCTTCGCTCTATACCCAAAAATCTATGGAGTTAAAACTATAACAACTTCAATGTTTCATGATCTGTGTAAAAATTGAACGTACCGATTGCCCTGCTTCCTTAATTAAATTTTCCACACGAAGTAAATCAGGCTCTCCAATACTGTTTAATAAAAGGTCACTTAACCTAGGTGGCATATCATTAGGATTGAGGGTGTCATTTAAGCAGAGTCGTATAATTTGGCTCAAATTTGTATATAAACTATATGCACGATGTAAATCAGAAATACATGACTGATTGAGAAAGCTGTTTGGTAAGTGAACCAAAATATCTTCTGTAGTCGCTCCAATTTGAAATGCAGTCACATGAGTAATAAGAGCATATTGGGCAATAAACTCAATATCCATGATACCACCAGACATAGTTTTCAAATCCCATAGATTTTCTGACGGTTTTTCTTTTTCAATCAAAGTACGCATTTCACACACTTCTTTTGCGACTCTCTTCTTATCACGAGGAAAAGCAATAATTGCACAAACCTCATTTTCTAACTTTTGCAAAAAATCCCGATCCCCAGCTATTCCCCGCGCTCGTGTTAAAGCAAGGTGTTCCCATATCCACGCGTCTTCACAATAATATTTTTTAAAAAATTGAAAAGAAACAGCAACAGGACCTTTATTTCCTAATGGACGCAATCTTAAATCAGCTGCATAAAGAATACCTTGGCTTGTAAGAGTTGATAAAGCAGCAACAAAACGTTGTGTTAAACGAGTATAATATTGAGAAATATAAAGAGGTTTCTCTCCATCAGATATTTCTGCATCCTCATCATGTTCATAAAGTACAATAAGGTCAACATCTGAACCAGCAGTTAATTCACGACTTCCGAGTTTACCCATACCCAGTATGCCAACACGCCCTCCTTTAATATTTCCATGAAAAAGAGCAAATTCTTTTTGGACCACAGAAAACGTTTTTTTTATCATAAGATCAGCAAGCGCAGTGAACGCAAAACCTGCTTTATTTGCTGCAATTGTATCGTTTAGAATTCGAATCCCAATCAAAAAACGTTGCTCATCAGCAAAAATTCTTAAGTGATCAAGAGTTTCTTCATAAGAAGTTATATTTTCAAGAAAATATTCAAGCCGACTTTCTAGATAAGATTCTGTTGGTACTTCTGAAAAAATTGTTGAATCCAACATCCCATCAAAAACATGTGGTTTACGTGTAATAATCTCTGCAAGACGCGGAGCGGCTCCCATGATAAGCACTAACATATCCAAAAGAGATGGATTAGATTGCAATAAGCTAAACAACTGAATCCCTGAAGGTAAACCTTGTAAAAAGCTATCAAAACATAACATTACTTCATCTGCTCGTTTGGTAGCGCCAAAAGCTTTCAAAAGCGCCGGTGTCAATTCCGTTAATCTTTCACGTGCTTCAGAAGATTGGGTAACTCTGTAACGTCCACAATGTAATGTCCGCATAATACGACAAATATCACTTGCTCTTTCAAAACCCAAATGGCTTAACGTTATTAATGTCTCTGGATCATCTTCTTCTCCTGTAAAAACTAAATTGCCAATTTCTAATCCAAGTTCTTGCTCGTTTTCAAACAGTGCTGCATAATGTTTTTCAACAACTCGAAGCGTTTTTAATAAATCGCGAATAAAACAACTACTTTCCTGATATCCCATCAAATAGGCAACACTTGTGAATTGAGAAACATCGCTTGGTAAAAGATGCGTCTGTTCATCTGCAAGCATCTGAATACGATGTTCAACATTCCGCAAAAAAGCATAGCTTTTTATAAGGCTATCTCTCGTTTTTTCACTGATCCAACCGAGAGTATGGAGTTTTGCCAACATTGCAACTGTCTGACGCCCACGTAATTGGGGAAAACGTCCACCAGCAATTAATTGTTGTGTCTGAACAAAAAATTCAATTTCACGAATACCGCCTCGTCCCAGCTTTACATTATGACCATAAGCTGCAATTTTACCATAATTTTTATATGCGTGAATTTGACGTTTTATCGAATGGATATCAGCAATAGCAGCGTAATCTAAATATTTTCGCCATATATAAGGAGAAAGCTCTTTGAGAACGTTAAAGCCAGCTTTTTTATCGCCAGCTACGGGACGTGCCTTAATCATAGCTGCTCGTTCCCAATTTTGACCACGTCCTTCATAATAACGTAACGCAGCCCTTACTGGCAATGCCAAAGGAGTTGAACTTGGATCTGGTCGAAGCCGAAAATCAAGACGAAAAACATATCCTTCTGCAGTACGTTCTTGAATAATACGGATCAATCGACGTACCATTTTAGAAAAAACATCGATACTCTCATAAAGATTAACAATATGAGGTGACATTTCATCAATAAAAACAATCAAATCAATATCAGAAGAATAATTAAGTTCTTCTGCACCTAATTTTCCCATAGCCAAAATGATTAAACCGCAGTCTTTTTCTGGATCATCACGGCTAGATAGGCTTATTTTGCCCTGATCATATGCTTCTCTCAAAAGAAAACGCAAAGCCACGCTTAATGCGACTTCACCCAAACGGGTCAACCAAGAACATGAAACTTCGTAAGTAAAAACACCACTTAAATCAGCTAAAGCAATTAAAGTATGTGCTTCCCGTTTTTTGCGTCTTAAAGCTGCCATCAAGAAAGTTTCATGAATAGATTCATTTTTATCAATGAGTGCAATATCATCTATAATTTCACTTAGCCTTGTTTCTATATCAACATTCAACAAGGGGCTAAGATATGACGGATTAGCAATTAACACTTCACGCAAAAAAGGCGATAAGGTCATAACTGCACTTATAAAATCAACCTGCTTTCCTTTATCTGCAATATAAGCAACAAGCGGTTCTAAATTTTCTTTCTTTGCCTGCTCTTCAATGTCTTTCAACCATTGAAAACCACTCTCATCAAGAGGGCGTAAAGGAAGAAGTTGTGTTTTTAAAAAAGCACTTTTCATCTCCACTCCCTTGAAAAATCATTTTCCATTTTATTGCATAAGACCCAGAAAAATATGCGCTATACGTAAAAAGAGTCAAATAAAGAACTCATACTTTAAGGAAACAACAAAACAGCTCTAAGCCCTGGATTTGCATTTTCAAGCAAAAGCTCACCTCCATGAAGCTTCATAACAGCCTTTGCTATACTTAAACCAATACCAAAACCAGGCTGTGTACGACTTTCTTCAAGACGAACAAATCGTTCTGTTACTTTTTCACATTTATCCGCTGCAATTCCTCGACCATTATCACGAACAACTACCATCAAATGCTTTCCACGGTATTCCATTGAGAGGCAAACCTCAGCTTTTTCTTCATCATTAGACGCATATTTAATCGCATTATCAATAAGATTAAAAATTGATTGTGCAATAAGCTCACGATTCAATTTCAGCTCTTTATCAAATGTATTCCCTAACCGAAGCAAAACCCCTGATTCTTCAGCAAAAGGTTCATAAAGCTCAACTGCATCTTCAAGAATTATCTTCATATTCATAGTCTCAAGATGCTCAATCGCACTGCTCGCTTCAATGCGCGAAATCATTAAAATAGCATTAAAAGTACGAATAAGCTGATCGGATTCAACAATGACACCATCGAGTGCTTGTCGATATTCAAGCTCTGTCTTTTTCCCTGAAAGGGCTTCTTCAGCACGATTCCTAAGGCGCGTTAGCGGTGTCTTAAGATCATGAGCAATATTATCCGATACTTGCTGCAAACCAATATTTAATTCTTCAATGCGATCTAACATAACATTAAGATTAGCCGACAATCGGTCAAATTCATCACCCACCCCAGAAACAGGTAAACGCCCACTGAAATCACCCTCCATTAAACGCTGAGATGCAGCTGTTACATGATCAATCCTTTGTAATGCTCGTCTACCAACAAAAAACCATATTAATAAAGCCCCCCCAACCATTGCTGCAAGAGCAATCATCACTGCTTTACGAATAACCATTGCAAAGCGTTCTGGCTCATCTAAATCTCGCCCTATAAGAATTTTCATAGCATTTGGTAAATCAACAATAACAGCAAGAGCGCGATGTTCACTTGTTTTTCCATGTTCTCCAAAACGCGAATATAAGAAAGAATTCAAAAGAAAGCCATTATTACTTAAAACGCCAATTTCAATACGTGCAACATTCCCTGCTAAAATGCGTCCCATAGGATCAGTAACAAGATAAAGGAAAGCTCCTGGTTGTCGTGAACGATAATCAATCGTGCGCATCAATAAAGGTAGTCCACCATATTTATAAGTATTTTCAATATATTTTAACTCTTCATACAGCGCTTGTTCAGTCTGCTCCGTTAACAATGAAGCAGAAAATGCCGTCATATAAATGGAAAGCCCTGTTGCAACTAATCCAAACAGCAAAATATAAAGCGCCGAAAGCCTCAACGCAGTTGTACGCATTATATTGATCAAACGATTCATATTTTGTTATCTGCTGCTTTCAGCATGTATCCAGCCCCACGTACAGTATGGAGAAGAGGGACATCAAAATCTTTTTCAATTTTTGCTCTTAAACGAGAAATATGAACATCAATTACATTTGTTTGTGGATCAAAATGGTAATCCCAAACATTTTCCAAAAGCATAGTGCGTGTCACAACTTGACCAGCATATCGCATCAAATATTCTAGTAAACGAAACTCCCGTGGCTGCAATGTGATATTCCTGTTACCACGTTTTACTGTATGTGCTAATCGATTGAGTTCAAGATTTCCTACGCGATAAATGGTCTCCGCCCCTTTAGGATTATTACGCCGCTGCAACACTTCAACACGAGCAAGAAGTTCGGAAAAAGCATAAGGCTTCGTCAAATAATCATCCCCTCCTGCACGCAAACCCGTTACACGGTCATTCACCTGCCCCAAAGCAGAAAGAATAAGAACTGGTGTTTTATTGCCTTTAGCGCGTAATTCAGCAATAATAGAAAGACCATCACGATGCAGAAGCATTCGATCAACAACCATTACATCATAGCTTTCTGTTTCAGCTAACATATATCCTGTATCTCCATCATATGCAACATCAGCCGAATGCCCTGCTTCTAAAAAAGCTTTTTCGAGATAACGCCCCGTCTCACGATCATCTTCGATAACGAGTATCTTCATAAAACGCATCTCCGTTATTTTATCAAATGGAATTATAGGACAAAGATTTATAAAACCTCTGTCCTATTTTAAAAAATATCATTTTTTGAAAATTGGAAGAGCTACATAAAGATAGCGATCTTTTGTTTGCACGTATAAGGCTATATAATTTTGTCCTAGCTTTTGTGCATTCTTGATCGCATCAGTAATATCAGATACCTTTTTAATAGGTTTATAATGAACTGCCACGATAACATCACCAGGGCGTATTCCCTGATATGCAGCATCTGAATCTGAATCTACATTAGTTACGACCACCCCTAAACCATCATCAGAAGGAGAAATAGTTAAGCCATAATCTTCCAATACTTCGTCTGCATCATTGCGCCCACTTGAATATTTTGAGTTCTCTTTCGCACCTGCATCCTCAGGCATTGTGTCGAGTTTAACCTTAATACTTTCCTCTTTACCAGATCTCCAAATACCTAAAGTTACTGTTTCTCCTGGTTCACAACTCGCAATACGCTTTGCTAAATCACGAACATCAGCAACCTTTTCGTTATTTATTGAAACAATCACATCACCTGCTTTAACACCAGCCTTTTTTGCTGGTCCCTTTAATGGATCACTTACTAAGGCACCTTTTGCTTCTTTCAAACCAATCGCATTAGACATTTCTTTCGTCACAGGCTGAATCTGAACCCCAAGCCAGCCACGCAGAACTGAACCTTTTTTAATAAGTTGTTGCACGATCTGTTTTGCTGTCGTTGCTGGAATCGCAAATGCAATTCCAATATTTCCTCCAGAAGGAGAATAAATTGCTGTATTAACCCCAATAACCTTTCCATTCAGATCAAAAGTTGGACCACCAGAATTTCCTCGATTAACAGCAGCATCAATCTGAATAAAATCATCCTCAACACCAGCACCAATATCACGTCCACGTGCTGAAACAATACCTGCTGTCACAGTCCCACCAAGGCCAAAGGGATTGCCGATAGCAACAACCCAATCACCAATGCGAAGCTTTTCATCATCACCAAAATCAACATACGGAAATTTTCTTTTTTCATCCACTTTTAATACTGCAAGGTCAGTCCGCGGATCCGTCCCAACGAGTTTTGCATTCAGTTCTGTTCCATCATCCAAAACAACAGAATAACTTGTACCATCAGAAATTACGTGATTATTGGTTACAATATAACCATCAGACGAAACAAAAAAACCTGATCCAAAAGCTATAGGACGAGGTCTACGCAAACGCTGTAACGATCTGTTATCTGGCCTATTACGCTCATAAAATTCTTTAAAAAACCATTTAAAGGGATGTTGATCTGGGATTTGATCAAGACCTGGACCATTAAAGAAATCACCCCAAGACCACACTTCTTTCTTTTTATCGCTCTTCACTTGCACTGAAACAACAGCAGGTTTTACCTGAGAAACAATATCCGCAAATCCCCCTCCCTGTTGCTGTAACGGAGTAACCACAGAATTTGCATGAGCTGCCGTCACCCACAAACTTGATCCCCACCCACTAAAAAACAGTGCACCTTCCAACGCCACAGAAAAGCTTACTGCAACTAATGTTGAAAAAAAAGTTTTTTTAACCATTCTATATGTGCTCCTATTCAGTAATATTATCTTGATTGCACATAATTTATAAAATAGCAGACCTTACCGTTTTCTGTCTAAATTATTAAAATTTTGTAAGATTAGATACAGCAATTATAATTATAAAAATAAAGTGTTGGTTTAAACGCAGCAAGCTTTTCCCCATTAAATATTTATTTTAACCTAGCGATATTTTGAACTATTGTTCCTCATCAATACCTAAAGTGATTACTTTTCGCATCCGTATTATCGCCTTACTCTGAAAAAGGTGATACTTATACCAATGATCATAATTATCAAAGGCGATAACCATAAAAACCATGTTGTTTTATTAAAAGGCGGTTTCAATAAAATAAATTCACCATATCGCTCAACAAGAAAATCAGTAATCTCCTGATTGCTATCACCCATTTTTAACCGTTCACGGATCAAAAGCCGTAAATCGCGTGCAAGTGAAGCATCTGAATCGTCAATTGATTGATTTTGACAAACAGGACAACGCAAATGTGATGAAATATCACGTGCACGCGATTCAAGAATTGGGTCATTTAAAACTTCATCTGGCTCTACTGCACTGGCTAACGACAGAGAAAAAATAGCAACTAAAAAAAACCAAATCCCAGATAGCGTCTTTTTCATCTCAATGCCTTTCTGACAAATTTAAAGCAGGAAACCATCCGTTGATGCAGCCCAACACGAAACCAATAACCAAAAAGAGAAAAACACCCACCCATAGCCATCATTAATGCGCCCAACCAAACACAAATCACGTAAGGCTTCCACCAAATATGCACAGCAAGTCCCTGATCGTTTATACGTCCTGGTACAATATACAACTGAGACAAGCCATGATTTTGAATACCTACCTCCGTTGTTGATGTATTTTGACTTGCGTAAAATCGCTTTGACGCCATTACGTTGCGTACTGTATTTTCATTTTCATATATTGCAAAATTAAAATTTATTGCAGAATAATTTGAACCTGCATCTTTTTGTACTTTGTCAAAGCGAACTATTTTATCCGCTATCGTCACCATATCTCCTATATCCATGGTTAAGATACGCTCTTGCGTAAAAGTTGCAACACAGACAATCCCAAACAGCGTAACACCTAACCCCATATGTGCCATTGCAGCACCAAAAACTGACCATGGCAATCCAATAAATCTTTTAACCCGCACAACCAAAGCTATCTTGTGATGTCCACTCTTCCTCCAAAGATCAGCTAAACTTCCTAAAAAAACAAAGACTGAAAGCCCAATTCCTAAAGCTGCAAAAATATCACGCAAAGAAGTTACATAAAATGTTATAAAGCAAACCACGCAAACTAATGCCAAAACAAACCACAATCGTTCAAAAATCGCGAGAAAATCACCACGTTTCCATGCCATCATTGATCCAAATGGAACCAACAACAACAGTAATATCATTAAAGGTCCACAGGTAAGATTAAAAAAGGCAGCACCTACAGAAATTTTTTGTCCAGTAAATGCCTCAATAAAATAAGGATAGAGCGTACCAATCAACACTGTTGCTGTTATTGTTGTGAGCAATAAATTATTTAAAACAATAAAACCTTCACGTGAAATTGGTGGAAATAATACACCTGCTTTTAAATTAGGTACTCGCAAAGCAAAAAGAAGAAAAGCTCCTCCCGTGAAAAAGAGTAGAATAGCAAGAATTGCTTGCCCACGTGCTGGGTCAATAGCAAAGCTATGAACAGAGATTAAAAGGCCTGAACGAACAAGAAAAATTCCTATAAGAGAGAGAGAGAAAGTAAGGAGAGCTAAAAATAATGTCCAATTTTTCAATGTTTCCCGTTTTTCAAGAACAAGAGCAGAGTGCAAAAAAGCTGTTCCTGAAAGCCATGGCATAAATGCAACATTTTCAACTGGGTCCCAAAACCAATAACCACCCCATCCTAACTCATAATAAGCCCAATAGGATCCAACCATAATACCCAATGTCAAAAAAACCCAAGAAAGAAGAAGCCAAGGACGAACCCAACGCGCCCAAAATCTATCGATATACCCTATAACCAATGCAGCTATTGCAAAAGAAAAACAAATAGAAAAACCAACATAACCCAAATAAAGAAGTGGCGGATGAATCGCTAAAGCAATATCCTGTAAAAGAGGATTGAGATCATTTCCCTGCAATGCTGGTGGATGAACACGTAAAAATGGGTTAGATACAAAAAGAATAAATAAAATAAAAGCGCTTGTAATTAAACTTTGGCAGCTTAAAACTAATGTCTTAAATTGTTTCGGTAATTGTTTACCAAACAACGCCATCAATGTACTAAAAAAAGCGAGACTTAAAACCCATAATAACATGGATCCTTCGTGATTCCCCCAAACGCCTGTGATTTTATAAAGCATAGGCTTTTCTGAATGACTATTCTTAACAACATTCAGAACAGAAAAATCAGACATTATATGAGAATAAACAAGAATTAAAAAAGATAATAACACCAATATAAAGGTGATGTATGTCGATGGAACCCCTACCTGCGTTAACATGTATGATCCCCGCAAAACACCAAAAATGGATAAAATTACCTGTAAAAAACTTACTGCAAACGCTGCAGCTAAAAAAATATGACCTAGTTCAACGAGCACAGTCAAATTGCCCTTCCATACCGTAGAGCTTTTTTAAGCAATCAGCTGTTTTTTTAGACATATAAGTTTCATCGTGTTTTGCTAAAACGCGTGTACCAATAAAAAGTCCTTGCTTATCAAAATATCCTTCTACGATAACACCTTGTTCTTCACGAAAAAGATCTGGCAATATACCATTGAAAATCACTTTTTCGCGTTTCGCATTATCAGTTACAAAAAAAGTAACTTTCGTCCCGCCAATATATTCTACCGTTCCTTTTTCGACAAAACCACCTAAACGCAAAGGACGTCCCATTAAAACATCTTCCCTTGTGATTTCAGACGGCATTCGGAAAAAGCTTACCGTATTACGCATTGCATACATAATGAGACTTGCCGCAATTAACATAATAAAAACGCACAGTAAAATCATTAACAATCGCGTTTTTTCCCGTTGCTTTACAATAGCTTTCAATGAAGAAAAATTTTTAAAAGACTGACTCTTCATAGACCCATCTACGAAAATATTTTTATAAATACGTTATATAGGCACCAAATTATTATTCATATGCCTTATCTCTTAGAGAGCTTCGCACATCTTTTATATGGGTGCAACTTCTTATCCAATATCTCTCCCCTCCCCAATGCCTTCTTCTTATTTTAACAACCTAAAACTGATCTACAATCACTTTCTGAATCTTCTAATTGAGTGTATTACGTAACTGAATTATCATTGCTTCAACACGCAATCGCCCCGCAAAATCTTCAGGCATTGTATCAAGAAAATTTTGTAAAAACTGTATTGCCTGCACAGACTTCCCTGCCTGACGAAGAGCATCAGCAAACAATAAACGAGGATAAAGATCTTTGGGTGCTAAATTCATAGCCTTTTGAAAAACGTTTTGCGCTTCTCTCGTAATCATCCCTCCCTCATAACCGACTAACGCTAGACCATATCCTACAAGTCGTGGAGCGGATTCTCCATTCAAACCAAGCGCATCTAAATACATGTTTACTGCATCCTGAAAACGACCTTCTTCAAGGTATCCCACTGCTAATGCATCTGCTAGCTTACCATCATAAGGCGCACGCAAAAAAAGCACTTGCAAACGAACAAGTTGCTCACGTTTACTGAGCGTCTTGAAATCCTTCTCCATTAACTCACTAAAAAAATAACTTTTAACCTGTGGACTACCTGTCAAACTGTAAATACCCCATGTCATAAGAAGCACAAATAAAATAATAAAAATTTTAAGAGCATATGTATTTTCATAATGCGTATAAGGTTTATCAAATTCAACAAAACGCATATAGCTGCTATAAATATCAACAGCTGAAACTCGCCTATCTTTTCTTGGAGCACAGCTAAAATGCAATGCAAAAAAAACAATCATCAAAAATAGAAGAAAAATTGCGGCAAAAACTAACAAGAGCATATCACTTTAGCACCAATAGAAAATAAAAAAGCGTCGCTAATTATTCCTCTTATTCATTAAAACACCGATAAAAAACGATAAATAACCATTCTTCATCCCTAGCATTGTAAAGTTTATCATCAACTCCTCCAAATGCGCATAAAAGCACAAAACAAAACTTTATCTTATATTTTAATTACAGACATAAAATGATTTTTTGCTCTGTTATATCGTGTGCACAAATATTGCTCCATCTTTACAAAATTTAATATAATACACCCTTAGAAGAGGAAAATATGCTTATCGTCTTGGTAATAAAACTTTTGCATATAACCCACCTAAATCAGAACGCGATAAGAAAAGATTTCCACCATATTCATTAACCATATCTGAGACAATCGCTAATCCTAACCCTGTTCCTGGTTTACTTTCATCAAACCGATGACCTCTTTTTAAAGCTCCATCAATTTGTTCTTTTGTTAAACCAGAACCATCATCTTCCACGATGATATAAAAAGATTCTTCTTCTTCAACATTTTTTTCTAAACAACAAGAGATCAAAACTTTAGTGCACGACCACTGGGCAGCATTCTCAATCAAATTACCAACAATTTCCTCTAAATCTTCCCTTTCACCAGAAAAAACAATATCATCTATATCCATGATAAATTGAAACTGTTTCTCAGGATGAAGCTTTTCCATAACACGCATTAAACGCTCAATCACCCTGCGGACAGGTGTATGATAAACAACACTGTCACATTGTGCTGCAATCCGAGCACGCTGCAGATAATGATTTATTTGTGCCTGCATTATCTCAGTTTGCTCTCTTAATAAAATCGCCTGCTCTCCGCACATCTTATCAGCCTCATTCATAATAATTGATAGAGGTGTCTTCAATGAATGAGCAAGATTGCCAACCTGCATCCGAAATCTTTCAATAACACGCTGATTATTATTAATGAGAGCATTCATTTCTTGTGCTAACGGCATAACTTCGCTAACTAAATCCGTATTCACGTAATTAATCCTACCCTCGCGAATATCATTCAATGACTGTCGAATAAGCTTCAACGGTCGAAAACTAAAGAAAATAATAGCAATATTGACAAGGACACTGCCTATACCAAAACTCCAAAGAAAAATTTGTAAAGTTCGCTGAAATTCTTGTACTTGTGCATGTACTTCATCGATATTCCCAACAAGACGAAAACGCGCAATATGATTTTGATTATCCAAAACAACATCACTCTCAATTACTTGTAGATTTTGACCATTGATCCCCTTTATCCGATAAAAACGAAAGAATTTTTTGTTAAAAGATACGCCTACATCATTCGATGAAAGTATTCTCCTCATTCCTAGCGACGGGGATGTTAACCTTCCTTGTAAATTAGGTGATATAGCAACAACTTCCCAATACCAACCCGATGTTGGATCTAAATAACGGATATCATCAACCCCAAAACCTCCTTTTAAATTTCCCTCAGGTGACACAGTTACTGTCGCAATAAGACTGTACAGCTGAGCAGAAAGGATGCGCTTTAGACTTTGTTCACTTGAGCGTTGATAAAACAAAATACTAATCGCAGAAATTGATGAAATCGAAATAACAACCCATAATGTTGAAAAAATCATAACGCGTAGACTGAGAGATTTACCAACGAGAAAAAATACCTCTCTCAACCCACTACTTTTTTTCAGAACTCTCATTGATCACCTAGCGCTCGCTTTCACGCGATAACCCATTCCACGAATGGTTTCAATCAAATCTACCCCAAGCTTTTTGCGCAATCGTCCTACAAAAACTTCAACAGTATTTGAATCTTTGTCAAAGTCTTGATCATAAAGATGTTCTGTAAGCTCCGTCCTTGAAACTACCCTATCGCAATGGTGCATAAGATATGAAAGAAGTCTGAATTCGTATGACGTCAATTTAATTAACTGACCATCAACAAAAACACGAGAAGTCTTGGTATCTAATAAAACCTCACCACAATGTAGTGCGCTTGTCGCATGACCAGCAGCTCGACGAATTAATGCCCGCAACCGTGCCATTACTTCTTCTAAATGAAATGGTTTAACAACATAATCGTCGGCACCCGCATCAATGCCAAGTACCTTATCAGACCAACGATCTCGTGCTGTGAGCATTAAAACAGGCATAGAACGCCCCTCTTTGCGCCATTTTTCAACAATACGGATTCCATCTAAACGCGGCAAACCAATATCGAGGATTACAGCATCATAAGACTCCGTACTGCCTAAAAAATAAGCTTCTTCACCATCAAAAGCGCTATCTGAAACATAGCCCGCATTTTTTACAGCTTCTGCTAATTGATGATTGAGATTCCGATCATCTTCAACAATTAAAATACGCATTATAATACACGAAAAGGTTTAATCTGCGGGTACGGAAATCTCCAAACGACGTAATTTTTCACCATCATGAGTAGGCACTATAATCATAACAATACACTTCTCTTTTCTATCCTGAAAAACGGGGGTTGAACGTACTAAAACCCCCCTTTGTTGAGCAGCAACCTTCCTACCAACTTCGGCGCATCCAGCAGCAAAAACAGAATCCCCCCACAGAAAGGCTGCTATTATTATATATAAGAAAACTTTTTCCATTATGAATATTTCATAATCTATTTTATCTGAATATAATATGAATAATGTTTTTTCTATTCAAAAATTACGTCTAAGGGATAATTTATTCTCTGTGCAACAGAATAATAAGAAAATATTTTTTCAAAATTGAGTAATTAAAAAATACAGTCTTTTTTAAGAATTCCGCAATAATTGAAAAATACAGTTTTTTTTAAAAATATAAAAATTAAATACACAATCTATAAGTTATGAGAACTGTGTTATTGTAATATTTAAATAATATCTTTCTTTGTTAAAACTATAGCAAAAAAATACTTTCATTCCATATAATCATTACAGAATTATTTTGTTGCATTACTTTGTTATAGGCTCTCTCATTAGATGTTTGATTTTTTTAAAAAAAAGAAAGCACAACACAATAAACCATTTCACAGTCCTGCTCTCATTGAATTAGATGCACAGCTAGACACAGCACTTTATCGCATACGCTTTGCTCATAGTGTTTTCTGGAAAAAAGCAAAAATTATCTCACAATGTTTTCATATACGAGGATGGAAGCGATTTATAATCGAAATTCTTGATGAAACACTGACATTAGGATTGATTGGTTTCACCATTTTCACCATCGCTGGCATTTCTATTTTTGAATTAACCCAAAAAGATTGGTATTCGCCCAAGAATTTTTCCATTCTTTTTTTAGATCGATATGGACACCCCATTGCTCACCGTGGCGCACTACCAGTATTATCCGTCCCAGTTGAAGAAATGCCCGATCATGTTATTAAAGCGGTTCTAGCAACAGAAGATCGCCGCTTTTTCAATCACTGGGGAATTGATTTGCACGGTCTCACACGAGCAATCTTGCAAAATATGCAAGCGAAAGGTGTCGTTCAAGGTGGCTCAACCATTACACAGCAACTAGCTAAAAATTTATTTTTAACAAATGAAAGAACCATAACCCGCAAAATCAAAGAAGCTTATCTTGCTCTTTGGCTAGAAGCAAATTTTAGTAAAAAGCAGATCTTGCAACTTTATCTTGACCGTGCGTACATGGGAGGCAGTAATTTTGGTATCGCGGCAGCTGCAAAATTTTATTTTGGTAAAAATATTCGCAATGTATCCCTTAGTGAATCGGCTATGTTGGCAGGTCTCTTTAAGGCTCCAAGTAAATACGCTCCTCACAACAACCTACTTGCTGCTCAAACACGTGCCAATGTAGTGCTTTTCAACCTCGTTAATAGCAAATTCATGACAGATAGCCAAATTATCAATGCCCACCGTCATCCTGCCAGTGCTATTACAAAAACAAAAAATAATCAGCCTGATTACTTTCTTGACTGGGTATTTAGTGAAGTCAAAAAAATTAGTGATCAACTTCCAAGTCATACTTTAATCGTTCAAACCACTCTTGATCCTGATATTCAAAAAGTAGCAGAAGAATCAGTCAAATATCATTTACACCGATATGGTCAACAATATCGCGCAACACAAGCAGCTGTTGTCATTATCGACAATAACGGAGCTGTACGTGCAATTGTTGGAGGACTTGATTATAATAAAAGCCAATTTAACAGAGCAACACAAGGTGGACGGCAACCTGGTTCTTCATTTAAACCCTATGTTTACGCAGCTGCAGTAGAACGCGGTCTATCACCCTCAACAATCGTTTTAGATGCCCCTATCAATTGGGGAGGCTGGTCTCCCAGAAATAACTCTGGCCGTTATCTTGGTAAAATTGATTTAGCGACTGCCTTAGCCTTTTCTATCAATACAGTGCCTGTCTATCTTACACGTCAATATCTTAAGCATGACATTCAACCAATTATAAATTTGATTAAAAATATGGATATTACTACTCATATTGTGTCACATAAAACGATTGTTCTTGGTACATCCAATATGACACCAATGGATCAAGCAACTGGTTTTAATGTCTTTGCTAACGGAGGTATGGCTGGAAATCGCCATAGCTTCACAAAAATCAGTACAACAGATGGACATGTGGTGTGGAATTGGGAGCATAACGGGAATAAATTACATCGTGTCATCAGTGGACAGTCAGCAGCTTACATGAACCAAATGATGGTTGGTGTCACAACACGAGGATCGGGTAAACGTGCTGCTCTACCTATGACACTTGTTGCTGGGAAAACTGGAACATCACAAGCTTATCGTGATGCGTGGTTTGTTGGCTTCACTGGTAATTATACTGGAGCTGTATGGATGGGAAATGATGATTTTTCATCGATGAATCGTGCTTTTGGTGGTGGTGTTCCTGCCATGATATGGCACCGTATCATGCTCTATGCACACCAAAATATAATGATAAAACAACTTTATGGTGTAAAAAATTCTCTCCGCCCTTATCAGTTTAAAAAACTTCCCTCTCACGATAATTTTGTGTTTCCACCTCAAATACCTCATACACTCTCACCTGAAACATCCAATATTGTGCGATTGATTAATAAAGATTTAAAAAATCCGTCTGCAATCTTTCCAAAAACAAAAATTATTAAAGATTCAACGCTTTAAATTAGAGATATCCTATAATGTTTCTTAATATTGCTCTTCCTTTTTTAATCTTTGTGTTTTCTATTTTATGCGGAATATTTAGTGTTAATTATATGCTCAATTCCTTTAACAATTTTGGACGATTCGCAATTGGAGAATGGAATGCTTACCCACAAGTAGGAACCACCCAAACTGATCCTTACACCCGAACACGCACTGCTATACGAGGCAACATTTCACTTGGACGAACAGAGGGTCTTGTCTTTCAAATTTGGAAAGATAATCACGGACGTCCACTATATCCTCATTGCCATTATTTGCTAAAAGGACATATCCCTGAAGCCCGCCTCTTTACCCTTTATACAGCTGATAAGCTCCTTAAACCATATACTTCATCCAAAAAAATACCCTTTGAACTTTACACACATAATATTATTTACGAAAATGATGGCTCATTCCGCATCAATATTTCACCAAGACCACAAAGTGGGAATTGGCTTGCAACAGTTAGTCAGAAAAAATTTGGGCTCATTCTTACTTTATATGATACCCCAATCATCTCTGCAACTGCATTACAAAAGCTCATTATGCCATCTGTAGAACAAATTTCATCAGGACAAAAAAACTGTGACTAAATTCATTCACGCTGGTCTTCTTGCAAGTATTGGTGCTATCATTGTCCATATTTGTATTTTATTTCTCATTCCCTATTACGCACAAAATAATATATGGATACGGCTTAAAAAGTCGGCAGATCCTTATCAATTTTCTGATATAGATATTAGCAATCCCATCTATCAATCTGCTGACCCATTCTTTATTCTTAAAGTTTGTAGATTTAATCTCGACAATGGCCCTGTTCATTTAAAGACCTTGCAGACAACACAATTTTGGTTACTATCAGTCTACACACAGGATGGAATTATTTTCTACAGTCTTAATGATCGAACAGCTCCTCATGCAGCACTTGATCTTATTATTGGAAAACCTGTACAAATAATAGAACTCAAAAAATCAAAGCCTAAAAATAATACTAATGCAGTTTTAGTTGCTAAAGATTTAAATCAAGGTTTTGCTATCTTACGCACCTTTGCACCTTCTTCACTTGCAAAACAGACAAGTGAAACCTTCCTTTCGTCTGCAACCTGTCGCAGGTTCAAGGGATAAAAAATTACTGAGCTGCAATTATACAACCCCTCTGTTTCCGTCAAAGCGAGAAAAAACACACAAAAATAGCAATTTTTAACTTCAACCAACTAAGCATAAATTAGGATACAATTCTTATTTCAACTTTTAAATACCTAAACTTTTTAATGTAATAAAAATTATAAAAAATGGTCCGCGTAACAATCGCGAAAAAACTAACCTCTCTTATGTCCTTAATATAACTAAACGAGCAGCAAAATCGCTCCTCGTGTCACATTAGCCAATAAATGAACGGTTATAATAAATTAAGAGTAAACAGCCAAAAATTTTGGGATAAGCTACCTTCATATTAACTCAACCACAAAGCTTGTTATCTGAACTTTATTTATCCTGATTATAACCATTATTTGTAAAACTTAATCAATGATACGATAAATCAATAAAGAGAATAAAATTGCCCACATGAATTCACTAGAATAACTCTTAAAGTTGATATGTTAGAGAGTATCCTTGTCCTCAAAAATAAGTGCTTTACCTTTTGTCATATAACCAGAGATTTTCTGCAAGATATACACTCTGAAAAAAAATTTTTACTGTCTACTGTTTAGGAAAAGAAAGCTTAATGAAAAAGAAATATGTTCGGTTAATCTCAAGAGCAGCGATATGGTCTCCCCGTTTTGGTGTATTAGCTTTCATGATTTTATTATTTTCTGTACTTTTACAGCACTTTTCTATGATTTATGTTACTGACTTCATGATTTTGATAACAATTGCTACTTGTTTTATTGTTATTTCTTTCTTTCTTGCTATAAAAGCACTTTACAGTTTATGGGTGTATGGTGCTCAAGGTGGAATGAAAGCTTTAAAAGGCATTATTTATTCATTGATAACTGCCACACCCTTGGTATTATTTTTCGGATTGTGGTTTACATTACCAGCTATTTATGATGTTTCTACTGATACACAGAAACCGCCAGCCTTTTTTCGTACTATACGTCCCAATGATGCTTTACCACTCAAAAGTGTTTTGATTGAACAAGCGGCATTACAGATATCAGCATGGCCTGAAATGTCGGGACGTCGTTATGATGGCTCCCCTGATCGTATTCGTGAATCAGTTCTCAATGTTTTAGTTGCTCACGGTTGGCCTGTTGTGACCCAACGGAGATTTAAGGGTGAAGAAGACGAGTTCTATATTGAAGCAATAGCAAAAACTTTTTATCTTGGTTTTATTTCAGACATTGTGATTCGCTTAACTAATGAAGGAGATACAACCTTTGTTGATATGCGTTCTGCTTCACGCTATGTACCAAGAGATTTTGGTACGAATGCTGCTTTTATTATCGATTTTATGAATGCGCTTGACACAGAAATAGCTTCACTCCCTCTTCCTCAGGATAGTGAGTAAAAACCTAAAGTATTAACAGGATATATTTAATAAAGCAGCTTACTTCCAAAGAGCTTTTACACGAGCAAAAATAGATAAATTAGTGATTCTTTATAAAAATTTATAAGCACATTAAAAAGCAATTATCAATATCAAAGCAATTCGACTCTTTTTAACGAATAGAACTTGGCTGGGGTACCTGGATTCGAACCAGGGAATGCCGGTACCAAAAACCGGTGCCTTACCGCTTGGCTATACCCCAAAAAAGAACATATTCACACTCACATTCGCACCTTATAGCGATTCCTATGATCGTGTGCAACATCTGAAAATCAAAGCTCATACTTTTTTGGTATAAAATTTAAAAGTTTTGTTAGTACCGCGTTGATACAAAATTTGTAGTAAGAATGAGTATTTGATTAAACTCTTAAAAATAAATTTTTTTATCTATCAGTTCTTTAAATTTTTTGTATTTTGCCATTTTATTTTCTGATTTCATTGATAATCAAATGGTTTTAATTTTATTAATATATTCAATAAATCATCATTCTGCACAGCTTGTCATAGTAATTTTTTAATATGTGTTTAAACCTAATATATTAAAATGATACAAAAAGAATATAAGAATTTTGTGTATTTATATACTCTTTGACCATATTTTAAATTTTCAATTATTCAACATATATAACGATTCATCTTTTTTCATACATAGACTGAACTAATTCATATATAACAAATATTATAGAATTATCACAGCGAATCTCATTTTTAAGCAATATGCGCAAATTATTAATCTTAATTTGGTTTATGTAATGGTGCTAAGAGCTGTAAAAAAACAGTAATATCTGCAAAAATCAGCCTCCATCAGTCCATTAAGGCAGTGTAATTAAATAACAACACATTTAGTAACGAATAAGCGAGAAAAATTTTTCCAAAATAGGCAGAAAATTTCAGTAAAATTTGAAGAAATATTTTAAGTGGGAAAATTAGCAAAAACGGATAAGTGTTTAAGTTTACTGTTCACTTTTTAGAAAAAAGATAAGCATATTTCCCATTAAATGAAGGATATAGGAGTTTCTTCAAAAGTAAAATGATATAAATTAATAATTTTATTGATTAAGCGAGGTTGCACCTCCAAAAGCTCATTTATGAGGGAATGGTTATTAAAACTAATTTATACAAATAGATATTCAACATTTGCTTTTAGATGCCGTAAATGGCAAATTAAATGTGTGGAGTAAGCTTAACAATTAGAATCGAGGAGATTTTTACATGGCTTTTGAATTGGCTGAATTGCCTTATGATTATGATGCCCTTTTGCCTTATATGTCACGCGAAACACTTGAGTATCACCATGATAAGCATCATCTTGCCTATCTTACCAAGACAAATGATCTTGTAAAAGAGTTAGGCTTAGAAAATGAAAGTTTAGAAAATATTATAAAAACAAGCTTTAAGCAGAATGTTGGTTTATTTAATAATGCAGCTCAATGCTATAATCATAACCATTTTTGGCTTTGGATGAAAAAAGATGGTGGTGGTCAAAAACTACCTGAAAAACTAGCAAAGGCTATTGAATCTGATTTGGGCGGCTATGATAAATTTCGTGCAGATTTTATCAATGCAGCTATTACCCAATTTGGTTCTGGATGGGCATGGGTTGCTGTAAAAAACGGTAAGCTTGAAATTATGAAAACGTCTAACGGTGAAAATCCTTTAGTTTATGATGCTCAACCTGTTTTGGGTGTTGATGTATGGGAGCATTCTTATTACATCGATTATCGCAATGCGCGTCCGAAATACCTTGAAGCCTTCGTGGACAATTTAATTAATTGGGATTATGTTTTAAAACTTTATGAAGACTGTGGATTTTAAGTTATTTACATAATTTTCCACGTTATATTAAAGGCTCCATAATTCGATAAATTATGGGGCCTTTTTATAAAAAAGATAAAATTAACAGAAATTTTTTCCAACTATTTTTAGAATATATGCATAGATATACGCGGTTTCTTTCAACTGTGAAAAACGCCCCGCTGCGCCCGCATGGCCTGAGTCCATATTAATGCGCAATAAGATCACATTATCGTCTGTTTTTAAATCACGCAATTTTGCTACCCATTTTGCAGGCTCCCAGTAAGTTACACGCGGATCTGTTAATCCAGCGACCACAAGGATAGAAGGGTATTTTTGAGTCTTGACATTATCGTAGGGCGAATAAGAAGCAATAAGATTATAATCTTCTTGTGATTCAAGAGGATTTCCCCATTCAGGCCATTCTGGAGGTGTTAATGGTAATGAAGCGTCTAACATAGTTGTTAAAACATCCACAAAAGGCACATTAGCTACGATTCCAATAAAGTCCTGTGGAGCTATATTTGCGATAGCACCCATCAACATTCCTCCTGCTGAACCACCATAGGCAATAAGTCGATCATGAGTAGTGAATTTATTGTTTACAAGGTAGCGACCACAAGCAATAAAATCTGTAAATGTATTGTATTTAAAAAGATGTTTTCCTTTCTCATACCATTCAACACCTTTTTCTTTTCCTCCACGAATATGGGCGATTGCATAAATAAAACCTCTGTTAACTAAAGAAAGTACATTACTATTGAAATTAACAGGAACGGAGATTCCATAAGCACCATAACCGTAAAGTAGGCAAGGTGCACTACCATCAAGAGCAGTTGTTTTATGATAAAAAAGTGAAATGGGAATTTTTTCACCATCATCCGCAATTGCTGTAACACGTCGTGTTACATATTCATCTTGATTATGCCCAGAGGGAATTTCTTGCGTTTTTAAAAGCATTCGTTTGCGGCTTTTCATCTCATAATCAAAAACTTGATTAGGTGTTGTCATAGATGAATAAGAAAAGCGAATAGTTTGGCTATTATACTCTGCAGCACCGTGTAAACCTAAAGAATAAGCTTCTTCTGTAAAAGCAATGGAATGAATTTGTTTGCTAATACGCTCCATTACTTGTATACGAGGCAACCCTTCAAAGCGTTCGATCCAGATAAGAAAATCTTTATAAGCATCATGAGATATGATCAAACGCCCAAGCTGGTGCGGTACAAGGTCAGACCAATTTTCTGATTGTGGAGATGAATATGGTGTTACCATAATTTTAAAGTCTTTAGCATTACCTAAATTGGTAAGAATATAAAAGACATCACCGCCTTCTGTAAGTGAATACTCAATACCTTTTTGTCGCTTCCGCACACATTGGGGAGCAGTAAGGGGCGCCTCAGAAGGAATCAGCCAAATTTCTGACGTCTCATGATCATGAATATTAATATAAATAACATCATTAAGCTTAGAACCACTCACATGTAAAAAAAACCCTGGATTATCTTCACGAAAAATAAGCTTATCTTGCGATTGATCGGTATTTAATTGGTGATAATAAAGTTCAGAAGGTCGGTGATTTTCATCCATCTTAGTATAGAAAAAACCTTCAGATTTAGCATCCCATACGATCTGCCCAGATGTATCGGTAATTATATCCATACAATCAGATAATGTTTCTAAGTTACGAACCTTTGCTATGTAAAATTCTGACCCTTTGTCATCATAGGTCCATACAACATGCGTATGATCAGGAGATTCCTGAACTGAACCAAAATTGAAATATTCTTTACCTTCAGCCAAAGCATCACCATTAAGATAAAAGTTTTTTTCTCCTCCATTCCTTGATGTACGAAAATAATGTGGTTGTTGACCTCCGGCAACATAAGAAAACCCGTAAGCAAAAGAGCCATGTTTGATAGGAACGGAACTATCATTTTCTTGAATGCGGCTTTTCATTTCGGCAAAAAGCAAATCTTGTAATGGTTTTGTATCAGCCATTTGGGAAGCTTGATAAGCATTTTCCTTTTCAAGGTGATGTCGAATATTTTCATGAAGACAGCTTGGATTTTTTAAAACATCTTGCCAATTAGATGCACGCAGCCAATGGTAAGGGTCATCACGACAAATTCCATGATATATTTTTTTATGAGTGATTTTAAGTGCTTTTGGAGGAAGTACAGAAGAGTTGGTCATACACGATCCTGTGTTAGCAAATGTTGAAGATTTTATTTATATGTTAGAATCATACCATTTATATCATAGCGTAAATCTGTAGCTTTTGCTTATTTGCAAAACACAGCTAAGGTAAACTTTACGTTTACACTGTGAATTTCTCTTTACCGCATACTACTTAATATTGTTTTCTCTATACGTGTAGTGCCACTCTAGATAAAATAAATAAATCAGAAAAATCTAACCTATTGGTAATCGAATCAAATTTTTCAAAAAGTAGAATCAACTGCTGAGCACAATATTAGATGGCACCGGTACAACCCAAGAAGGAAAAAAACCTTTAACGTTCGTGCCATGTGTGATTGTGTATGTTATTTTAGTGTTAACGTTTTATTTTCTCTACGGCATACATTTTGACTTTTTATTTTGTTTACCGTTCTTTGCAAAACTTTAAAAATCACTTAAATCACTTTTGATGTTTAAAAAAAAATCATTTTATAATATTATAAATTGTATTTTTCAGAGTAAATATTTAAGCTGTAAGATTATTAAATTACAAAATTAAAGTCTTGTTTTATATATCACAGTTGTGAATTTAATAATTTTATTTATAAATTTGCTATAAGATAAACAACTTTATGATATATTCTATCTTTATAAATGATATTCTATAAATT
>NZ_JBAFWY010000019.1:0-1166 GCF_036576165.1 Bartonella rhinolophi | reverse complement strand
ATCTTAGAAACGATACCTGCACCAACAGTACGACCACCCTCACGAATAGCGAAACGAAGTTTTTCTTCCATTGCAATTGGAACAATCAAAGAAACATCCATAGCAACGTTATCACCAGGCATAACCATCTCAGTACCTTCCGGAAGCGTAACAATTCCCGTTACATCTGTAGTACGAAAGTAAAATTGAGGGCGATAATTCGTGAAAAAAGGCGTATGACGACCACCTTCATCTTTCGTCAAAATATAAGCCTCTGCTTTAAACTTAGTATGAGGAGTAACTGAACCAGGCTTTGCCAAAACTTGACCACGCTCAATACCTTCACGATCAACACCACGAAGCAATGCACCTATATTATCACCAGCTTGCCCTTGATCCAAAAGCTTACGGAACATCTCAACGCCTGTAACTGTTGTCTTAGAAGTCGGACGAATGCCAATAATCTCAATTTCTTCACCAACTTTAATAACACCACGTTCAACACGACCAGTAACAACAGTTCCACGACCTGAAATCGAAAAAACATCCTCAATCGGCATCAAAAACGGCTGATCAACAGGTCGTTCAGGTGTCGGTATATAACTGTCAACTTCATTCATCAAAAGGCGAACTGCATCCTCACCAATACTCTTATTACTATCCTCAAGTGCTGCCAATGCAGAACCTTTAATGATCGGTATATCATCTCCTGGAAAGTCATATTTCGATAAAAGCTCCCGAACTTCAAGCTCGACAAGCTCCAAAAGCTCAGCATCATCAACCTGATCAACTTTATTAAGAAAAACAACAATCGCAGGAACACCAACCTGACGCGCAAGCAAAATATGCTCACGTGTCTGGGGCATCGGACCATCAGCCGCAGAAACAACCAAAATCGCTCCATCCATCTGCGCAGCCCCTGTAATCATGTTCTTCACATAATCTGCGTGCCCTGGACAATCAACATGCGCATAGTGCCGATTCTCTGTCTCATACTCAACATGCGCTGTGGAAATAGTAATCCCGCGCGCACGCTCCTCTGGTGCCGCGTCAATTTGGTCATACGCTTTAAATTCACCAAAATATTTTGTAATCGCTGCTGTCAATGAGGTCTTCCCATGATCAACGTGACCAATCGTACCAATATTAACATGCGGCTTCGTACGTTCAAATTTGCTCTTTGCCAT
>NZ_JBAFWY010000001.1:571227-580151 GCF_036576165.1 Bartonella rhinolophi | reverse complement strand
AATTTTTACAGAAAAAATAAAAAATAATTCCAGTACCTTATTTTGCAATCTAAACGTGTGAGAATAAAAATTTCTATCAAAATAGTACAGGTCTTAAAAAACGTAATATCCTTACATGTAAAGCAAATGCTTGTAAAAGCATTCTAAGCTATGCTAGTTTTCTAGCTTTAGTATTCTAAAATCTATGATGAAAGTCTTATGTGGGATAACCAACATCAGAAAAATGATCTTGGGCAGGACCCTGCTCTTGTGATTAAACGTTCTCTTCCTGCTCGTCGACAAGTTTCTATACGGTGGCTTGCAGGAACAACTCTTATTGGAGTTACCTCCTGCATTCTTATGGGGATTGCGCTTTTTGCTGCCTTAGATGAACAACAACAATTAATCACACCCCCACAATGGTTTATTCAAGAGCACCTACCAACTTCACAACTGCTTGACCCCAATGGATATAAAGGGGATCGTATTTCTCCCACGCGTGCACGACAAAGTTTTGATAGTAAACGCCAATTTACAGTATCCGTTTTGCAAAAAAGAGGTGCTGAAAAAGTTATTCAGACTCAAAATTTTGAATGGATTCGAATGGCACTGGCTGAAGAGAGACAACATCAATACACTTATCCCAAATTTGATGCGTTAAGCATTTTTGCTAATGTTGCGCAAAATCAAACCGTGAAGCCACAAAATTCTGGACATATTTACGGAGCAAAAGTGGGAACAAAAATGACCTTACGCAGTCATGATTTTATTATTGATCAAGTCAATTTTGATGGCGCAGATATCCTCACTGCCAATGCAGCACAACAAGAGTTACAAAAAGCGGGATTTTCTTTAGAAAAAATCACCCAACATCCCTCAATTCTCACAATGGTTGATCCGTCTTTACAATCAGACAGCTTGCCCACTTCCCCCCAATTTACCGAGGCTCCAGAAGTCCGCATTGTTCAAGAAAATGTAACGATCTCTCCCAAAAGTCACCGGATTGATCTTACCCAAAATTATGCTGAAGATATTATTCCCATTCATAAAAAACAAAAAATAATCGATGCCCTCAAAAAAAACGATTATACAGAACAACAAATTGAACAGGTTGCAAATACTTTAGCTATATTTAACCGTTCAGATACACTCAAAGCAGGCAGTCTCATACGGATTGGAATCATCACACAGCTTGGAGAAGAAGACCATCTTGTACGTGCAAGTATCTATCAAGGAATGTCTCATATTCTCACTATTGCTCTTAATGATAATAACCAATTCGTTGAAAGTGCAGAACCAGAAATGTCGCATGCACTAAAAACTGCTTTTCGCAATGGTATTCCTCATCCTCATATGAATCCTGCACAATTACCAACGATCTATGATGCCATCTATAATGCTGTGCTCAGTCACAATATGTCGCAATCCCTTTCTCGACATCTCATTCATCTGCTTGCAACCAATTTTGATATGAAAAGTAAGATAACGCCAACCGATCAGCTTGAAATATTTTATGCCGTGCCACAAAAAAGTGAAAACAATGAAGAGAGCCTGAAGGGAAAAGAAGAAACAACCGTAAATGCAGACCCTGAAATTCATTATATCAGCGCCACTTTCGGCAAGGTAACTTATAAATATTACCGTTATCAAGCAAGAGATGGTAGCATTGATTATTATGATTCAGAGGGAAAAAATTCGAAACCGTTTTTGCTGCGTAAACCCGTTCCAAATGGCATTTTTGGTTCCCCCTTTGGACCACGCAAACATCCTATTTTAGGATATGTTCGAATGCACACAGGCGTTGATTGGGCTGCACCAAAAGGATCACCGATTATTGCTGTTGGAGATGGTGTTGTAATACAAATGGGTGTCAGAGGTGGTTATGGAAATCATACAGAAATTCAACATGCCAATGGGTATATCAGCAGTTATTCACACCAAAGCCGTTATGCAGAAGGTATTAAACCAGGTGTCAAAGTACGACAAGGACAAATTATTGGGTATGTCGGATCAACGGGCATGGCGACAGGTCCCCATTGTCATTTTGAAATCATTGTCAATGGTACAAAAGTAAACCCAATGCGTATCCGTCTACCTGATAGTAAAACTTTAACCAATCAAGACCTGCAAGCATTCTTGCAAGAAAAAAATAATATTGACGCTTTGATAAATAGCCCGGTAGCACCATCAGAAGACACGTCTTAAATGGTCTTTCAAAATGAAACTTGCTTTCTCAAGACATGCTCTCCTACATAGCATCACGATAATTAAAAAATGTGCCATCATCTTCTTTTTAAATGCGCTACCATCCTCTTTTAAATACCATCCTCTTTTAAAATTGTAGAAGGAAGTAAAACACGCACTTAATACCTCATTGATATGCAACCCTAACATGCAGGGTGGGAATATCATGATGGCAACACTCATTTCATATTTTCATAAATAATTACGATCGTGATGCATCATAAATTTTGCGCTACACTTCTTTTCATAAACAATATTGGCAAATAGATATGGAAGAATGCAAAGAGATCTCTTGAAAGCAAGCCCTTGATATGACAGACCTATAGAGACATAAAATTCTCTGTGGAGTGCTGGTTGCGAGCGATTCAATCCATGCAAATAGAGCAATGCTCCTTCTCATTTCAATCACATATCACTGATGAATGAACAGATTTTCTTCACACATTTTTCTCTTTATCGTTTGCGTTAGAGAAAAGTGTTTACGCACCTTATAAAATTCATGGAGAGATTCATTATGCACAATTGCAAAATTATCCAGTTTATACGACTGTAAGAAAAAAACTTCAATTTCTGCGAACATAAGAGGAAAAAACTATAAATTTTCCATAATACGATTCGCTCAACCTTTATTCATGAATATTCTCACTTGTCTTCATTGAAAAAAGTCATCAAAATTTTTATCAATATTTAAACGAATCATTCTTTCCCATAAACATCACAGAAAATTTATCCGAGCACACACATCCTCTCGCCTCAACCTTAAACTTAAGAGCTACATTATCACGTACGAAATAATCAACTGTTCAACAATAATTCCTGTACACACAGCAAAACATATATTGCATAACGATATTATTGAAGAATGGGGAAAAGATATGAAAATCTACAGTAGAAGAGGGTTGCCCATTGTGAGCAATGATCTTGATATTCTTTGTCGTGGATTCTTCTCTGTAAACATATTTTAGGCTAAAATGTATTTTTTTCAAATAATAGCAGATTATACAAACCTTTTCTGTTTCTCCTTTGATCAATGAAGAAAGATTTTGACAAGAGATTTTAACTATTCATGTTGAGTTTTGGCAAAGGAATGGTCACCTTTGTCCCCCCCAAAGTAGAGGTTTCAAAGAGTGATTTTTCCCCAAATTGCATACAAAGCTGTTCAATAACCAAGCGACCAAGACCTGTTTTTTGCTGTGAGCTTTGGCAACGTATGCCCACACCATCATCTTCCACAATGAGCACCATTTGTCCATTTTCTTGAGAATCAAACGAAATATAAATATTCCCAGAACGTTGATCAGGAAAAGCATGTTTTAAGGAATTTGTTAGCAACTCGCCAAGAATAATACCGAGTGTTGTAGCATCTCTTGAAGACAGTCGACACTCTTTGAAAGAAGTATGAATAGTTATATTTTCGCGCAATTCAAAAGGTACAGCCAACTCGACATCTCGAACCACTAAGCTGAGAAACTCCGCCAATAAAGTTGTCTCCATATCATCACTCAAACGCAAACGACGATGTGCCGTTGATATTGTCTGAATGCGATCACGTGCAGCACCAAGAACAGAACGCACTTCTTTATTTTCGCTACGACTTAATTGCAAACCAAGTAGAGAAGACACAGTTCCAAGGGAATTTCCAATACGATGGCTAGCATCTTGCAGCAACATTTCAACACGTTGTCGTTCTTTTTCTGCATGATTGCGTGCTTTTTCCAATTCGTGTGTGCGCTCTTTCACACGAGCTTCAAGGGCAGCATTTTCACTATGAAGCAGCAATTGGTACATTTTTAAGGAACGCATATCACGATGAAAGCGATTAATGATAAAATAAGCTGAAATAAAAGTACTCACCACAGAAACAATTGCTGCCAATGTTAAAGCAGCATGCATCAACGCTATATTTTCGCGCTGGCTTTGCCGTATAGTATCATCTCCATTAATAAAATTTGTCATCAATTGGGCTAAGCGCGCAATTTGGATCTTTTGGATTTCAGGGATGCGAGAGGGTTGAGAAGATTGGTCAGGTGACGCATCAAGAGCAAGCATATGAGAATTCATAAGATCTTTACGTATTTCAACCTCTTTTTTAAAATCAGCAAACCATTCATACCATTGCGGATGTGCATAAACAATGAGTGCAGTATAATCGAGAGTATCATTAAGATGACGCGCTGCATTTGCAAAACGTGCTTTGTCTTCTGGCTTACGGGTTTTTGCATAGCTACGGTCAGCTATTGCCATATCGATCAAACTAATGAGTACTAAATCAGCCTGTTCACGCAATTCTGAACTTGTATTCAACTGCGCAATTTCCCGATCCACTGCATTTGAGAGCAGTATAATAAAAGTCGATGCCACACAAGCCATAACAAGAGAAACAATAATTGCCACCCAACGCCATCGTGATATCGTTGCATCAGAAGTGGGTACTTTAGGCAGAAAAATCGTCTTTTTTGTCATATAATTTCCATCGGCGAACCTGAAAATCGTCATTTTTCAGCAGAAAAGAGGATTGCCTTATGAAACATAGCGCAAAAGCCCGATTGAAAATTTCACACAAGCTTTTCTTATTTTCCCAAGGATACACATCAAACGCTCTGAATTTCCTCAGAACACCACTTTACGTTAATAGCTATAACGGGGATAAAAAAAACAAGATCATCAATCATAATTATTACATTTTTTTAGCCACTAAATGAACACAATATACTTCCAGCCGAACAAGAATCTGGACCATAATCAGATTCACCATTCACTTTGAGAAGTTCCTGCAAGCGATTGCGCGCTCTGCTAACACGGCTTTTGATTGTTCCAATGGCACAACCACAAATAGCCGCAGCGTCTTCATAAGAAAAACCAGACGCTCCAATAAGAATAATGGCTTCTCTTTGATCAGCAGATAACGCATTTAAGGCTTTTTTAAAATCTTGTAAGTCAAGTGACCCATATTGAGAAGGATGAATAGCTACATTTTGGGTAAACATGCCATCACTGTCTTGAACTTCTCTTCCCTTTTTGCGCATTTGGCTGTAAAATTCATTTCGCAAAATAGTAAAAAGCCAAGCTTTAAGATTAGTACCCATTTCAAAGCTGTCTTGTTTAGCCCACGCCTTCATAATAGTATCTTGAACCAAGTCTTCAGCTTTATCATGTTTGCTACTTAAAGAAATAGCAAAAGCCCGTAAAGCTGGGAGAACCAAAAGTAATTCCTGTTTAAAATCTTTCACACTCACTGTCATAAAGGATCAAACCTTTTTTACACTCTTGAAGCCAAATTGCTCTGCCTGATCCAATCTCTCCAAAAGCTCCAGCAGGCGTACAGGCAGTGCTTCTTCCTGAATCCCTACGTAAAACTGGCGCAATTTTCGCGCTATTTCGCTATTGACCCCGAGAACATCATCTCCAAACGAATGATTGGCGAGATTTTTTTCATCATGGTCGTTCATTTTTCATCCCCCTAATCCATATACTAATAGTAACACTAAGAAGAGATTTTCGCCTCATGGTTGTAAATATAGTTTTATGTCAAAAGTTCCATACAAGCAGAGGAACTTTTTCATTTGTTGGGGATTTCAATCAACAAAGTGCTTGCAAAGATGAAAGGAGCTTATAAATCATGTCATTATCAACACGCATCGCACCACATCTCCCCTATCTTCGTCGTTTTGCCCGATCTGTCACGGGCAGCCAATTATCTGGTGACGCCTATGTATCAGCAATGTTAGAAGCGCTCATTGCTGACATTTCCATTTTTCCCAAGACATCCAGTGATCGGATTGGTACCTATTGGCTCTTTTGTCACCTCTTTGATCAAACGACACCTAATATTCCTGAGCCGCTGCCACAACTTGGTATTGAACAAAAGACTCATGCTAAATTATCGTATCTCACACCACGTGCACGCCAAGCATTTTTGTTGATTGCAGTTGAAGGTTTTAATGAGCAAGAAGCCAGCGAAATTATGAATCTTGATGCGAAAGCGTTTCGCAAACTTCTTACCCAAGCATCAGTTGACATTTCTCAACAAATTGCCACACAGGTTATGATTATTGAAGACGAGCCTCTTATTGCGATGGATATTGAGCAAATGGTAGAAAGTCTTGGTCATCAGGTTGTAGGGATTGCCCGCACTCGCGATGAAGCTGTAGTGATGTACCACCAAAAAAAGCCACGAATGATTTTAGCCGATATCCAATTGGCTGATAACAGCTCTGGTATTGACGCAGTTAATGACATTTTACAAAATGACCGTATCCCTGTAATTTTCATTACTGCTTTTCCCGAAAGGTTACTCACTGGAGAGCGTCCAGAACCCACTTTTTTGGTCACAAAACCGTTTAACCCTGACATGGTGAAGGCGCTAATTTCACAGGCTTTATTTTTTCAAAAAAAGGCTTCTAAAGCTGCCTAACACAAGATAACATTTTGATCATGATTGTTACTCCTGTTCCAAAGCCACCCATGGATAAATCGCGTCTTAGAGCTTTAATGCAAGCAATCTGTGGGGCTGGTATTTGTGTTTTATACCAGACAACGAATCTGGTCTATTTATGGGCTGAAAATCTGCCGAAGCATTTGCATAATAAATGGCGCGTTGGATGTCGTGATAGTGATTTTTTTTCACTTGATCTTGCCGATAATATGGAAACAATCAAATTGCAGGTTTTAGCTACAGGAAAAATGCAAACCATCGAAGCACGGTTTGAGGATACGGCAAAACAAGCCATTTGGTACAAATTTTCTATTGATTGCCACCACAATGATCAAGGGGAAATTATTGGCATTATCACCACTGGTATTGATATTTCAGGATTACGCCGACGTGAGCAAGTGCTAAAAATATTACTTCGAGAAGTCAGTCATCGCTCTAAAAATCTTTTGGCAATCATCCAAAGTATTGCCAGTCAAACTGCACGCTACACAGAATCGCTTCAAGTTTTCTTACGCAAATTTCAAGGACGTATCCACTCTCTTTCTCATTCTCAAGATCTGATCACCGATTCTGATTGGCGTGGTGCTCAGTTTCGTGAATTGGTTCATTCGCAAACTTTGGGCTATTTAATGAAAGAAAAAGAACGCTTTTCTATTGAAGGCGTAGACCCTTATCTTTTTCCAAACGCAGCGTTACATATTGGTTTGGCTTTTCATGAACTCATTGTCAATTCCCTTTCTTTTGGTGCTTTATCACAAGAAGAAGGAAACGTATGTGTATGTTGTGAAGTTCAAACGAAAATGAATAGGGAAACGCAACTCCTCATTACTTGGAATGAAAATTTTGAAGCAGGAACCCTTCTTTCTACGGATAACCAATCTTGTTTTGGCAGCGCTGTCTTAGAAAAGATTGTCCCTGTTTCAGTAAATGGCTCATCTTCTTTAAAATTGACAGAAAAAGGAATTTTTTATCGCTTGTATGTTCCTGATACTTATTTTGATACCTTTTTTTAAAAAAAGCAGTTCGAACATTGCAAAATGAGCAAATAAAATACCCCCTCGCAGAGTATCTCTAAACAAACTATCACACTTAATACAAAAACATTATTTCTGCACGACCATCCTACTTAAGGGCTGACCTTGCTGATGAAAAATCACTCCTAATTTTTTAGGAACAAAAAACCTTTGAAAACATTGAACAATAAGAGAGCTCTCTTCATGTTGACAGATGGCATTTTATACTATCAACCTTTCATTTGGAAAATGTTTTATGAATCCTCTTTTTTTTGTTCTTCTCTTGGTTTCATGTACAGATGATTTTAACAGTTGTTACTCTAACAGTACAATGGTCAAAACCTATCCCACAGCTCAAGCATGTGAGCGAGCCATGGTACCATCTACCAAAAAATTTGCATTTTATGGACAACAAATTTTTGCTCAATGCACGCATATACACACAAACTTACATCAACAAGAAGTGGATCTCATCTGGTCTGTGACCAATAGAGGAAACTTCTTACTTACCAGTCAAGAACATAAAAAATAATCTGCACACAAACAGCAAAAAACTTTTATCAGTACACCTTCTTCTACGTACAGTTGCCATAGACTTTTTGCACAAAAATTATTAAAAACATAAACAAATCATATTTCAAAAAACGAATGAAAGAGTGCAGCATGGCAGATAATAAGCAGAGTGATACTGCGGATAACAAACAGAATGATACTTCAAGAAATCATCGTACAAAACTGTGCACTCTGCCTCAAGATCACCCCTTAGATCCTACGATAGAACGCGTTAGAAAAAAGCTCATGCGTTTAATGATCATTTCTATTTCGATAACACTTATTCTTATTCTCGCAGTACTGTTTGGAGTTGTATATAAAATTGTAGCCACTCAACCTGCTTCCAAACAAACAAGTCTCGTTTCTTCTCAAGGTAAAAATACAGAAATTGTTCAGCACACACTTTCCTTACCAAAAGGCACACAGATTCTGTCACAAAGTCTTTCAGAGCACAATATTGCATTGAAAATCTTAACACCTGAAGAGCAAATAAAATTTATAATTTACAATTATCATACTGGTGCAATTACTACAATTCTTTCAATTAAAACAACGCAATACTCGTCTCCTCTTCTTCCTTTCAAGAGTCAATAAAATCTTTATGCATCTGTAATCAATCGAAGTAATTTCTTAATTTAAAAGCTAAGAGCATAAACAATAACAAATGCTCATACATCTTTTTCCGCGTTTAAGCCAAAAGG
>NZ_JBAFWY010000001.1:543130-571127 GCF_036576165.1 Bartonella rhinolophi | reverse complement strand
GATGATGCCACTGTTCGACGTCGACGTGGTTTCCTCTGAACCTCTTCATCTAACAAAGGAAGAGAATCAACTTTTTGTTGATACATCTCGTATCTTTAGAGAAGAATCAACAACATCTTTACGCATCTGTAATCAGTCGAAATAACTTCTTAATTTAAAAGCTAAGAACATAAACAATAACAAATGCTCATACATCTTTTTTTGCGTTTAAGCCAAAGAGGATGATGCCACTGTTCGACGTCGACGTGGTTTCCTCTGAACCTCTTCATCTAACAAAGGAAGAGAATCAACTTTTTGTTGATACATCTCGTATCTTTAGAGAAGAATCAACAACATCTTTACGCATCCGTAATCAATCGAAGTAACTTCTTAATTTAAAAGCTAAGAACATAAACAATAACAAATGCTCATACATCTTTTTCTGCGTTTAAGCCAAAGAGGATGATGCTGCTGTCCGACGTCGACGTGGTTTCCTCTGAACCTCTTCATCTAACAAAGGAAGAGAATCAACTTTTTTTGTTGATACATCTGTATTTTTAGAAACTGGCTCTGCCACCTGCGAAAGCTCAAGAGATGATCCTTCTTTATCCCGCATAACGCGCCGACGTGAAGTGCGACGTGATTTTTTGAAAGTTTCATCATTTTCTTCTGCAACGCACTGCTCTTGGCAGTTTTTTTCTTCCAAAAGATTCTTGGCATCCAGCGCATCATCTGCATAACCATTTTGCGCCTTCACTTGTTGACCACTGCCATTTTTTTTCTGCTGTGTCTGCACCACAGAATTCTCAGAATTAACATCGTCTTTTTTTGCAGCTTCAGTATCTATTTCATCACATTCTTGTTCACCATTTTCCTCACGTCGAGAAGATTGTGACATTTGCCCAACCGCTGCCAAAATGATGCGCAAATAGTGTTCAGCATGCTGTAAATAATTCTCAGACATGACACGATCACCCGCACCTTGCGCATCACGCGCCAAACTTATGTATTTATCAGCAATTTGTTGGGCATTTCCGCGAATCTTAACATCTGGACCGCTACTTTCATAATTCCGAGACAACGGGTTCGGACTACGGCGATTATTATTGTTGTTCCCATTATTATTGCGACCGCGTACCCGTCTATTTTGTTGTGGCCTCATATTCATCCCTTTTGGAGTATTGTATATCTTTATGTGTATATCTTACTTTATGCGTATATCTTAATTGACTCTTCTTTATCGCATTATTTTTCGATAATGCCGATCATGTTAAAAATACAATTATAATTATCCGTGCTTCACTTTACTCAAATGTCCCACTGACATTTGATAAAAGCATACATTTTTTGAAAATCACAAAAACAGTAGGGAATACATAAATCTAAAATTCCCTCTTTCTCTGTTAACGGGCAGAATCCTAGTGATGTTCACATCAAATGCCAAGTATTTTTTTTCAAAATAAACCATATTTCACTAAAAAATCATCATCTTGTGGAAAAACAAAAAAAACGAGAATACGCACACACTGTTTTAACAAATAAACAAGCAATTCTCGTCAGTAAACAAATAGATAATTCTTTTTGCTTCTAAAACCACTGTTCCTAAAAAACGCTGATATTTCCTTTTTTCGCGCATTTAGTTTACAAGCGTCTCCCCCACAAACCGCGGCACGAATATATCTACTGCACCAACATAGCCTTTTTTCTGCATCAAAGCAATCCCTTCATGTTCAACTCCTCAACAACTACTCCCTTACCAACTCTTAAGATGTACCAATTGCACGTTTCAAATCCCATAACTGGTTTAGCAAATCATTCTTTTTTACAAGCACCTCGCTACATTTTCAAGCGCCCCACTGCACTTACAAATCTTTCTTTCATCCTTCTTAAAGATTAAATCTTACATTTGATGACCAGTCCCATATCAAAATCCAACGCAAAAATGAAATTTCCCCAAAATAACCATAAATTTCTGAAAAAGAGACAATCAGCAAACTCTATTTCTCCCACATTCTATATCCTATGCTTCACTTCCTCACATCACAATATGCCTACTGCTCCAAATTTTATGCCCCAACAGCCTTTAAGAATGATCAATACAATGGCACAATATAGCTTTTCTCTTTTTCCGTGCTTCCCAACATAAAATTTAAAAGTCCCTAACAATAAAATTTAAAAACCTTTGTGCTGTTCCAACCCAAAACTCTAAAATTGTACTATTTTATGTTTTTTCACCTTTTTCCAACTCTTTTACGAAAAACTAAAACAAAAGGGATCATGCTGATACTTTCCCAAAAACACTTTCTCCCTTTATCCCAGTTTTATAAAATATAAAAAGAAGCAAAATGGCTTGCTTGCGCCTTATCTATGGTTATTTACTATAGATAGCTGACAATATTTAAGGCAAAGAAACTTTAATTTACGGCAGAGAAATCTTTTCCGAAAATGATTACGCAGAATGAAGCCGCATTTTTATAATTCATATTATATTGAATTGGAAGTCAACCATAGTCTTTGTAAAGATTTTACTTCAAGAAAGCCTTATGATAAATTTTTTATGCTCTTTTAATTTAAGTTGTTACAAAATTGCCAAACCACTTCAGACGGCAAAAGAGAAAGTTAATGCTTCAAGAAAAAGAAGCTTTTCTTTTTTGATTCAAAAAGGCTGACAATGCTATTTGTTCATAATACATATTTAAGAAGCGTCTGCGCATATCATTTTTACTGTAAAAGAGCTTCACTTAAATACATGAGAGGATATGATATTCATGGAAAGAAGAATCCAAGCGATGAGAACATTGTATCGCAAACAACTGTATCGCATAGCCTCTCGTGTTTTTAAAATTATTCTTTGTGTTTTGGTGTGTGGTTTTGCGGTTCAGCAAACTATCAATTACTTTTTTCCCTCCAAAGAAAGTGTACAACAAAGTCCTGTTCTCCTCACGATTCCCACATTTGATTTACGCATTTATTGTAAAGAAATTGCTGCTTCAGTTTCGCCTGATATAAGTTTAGAAGTTTATAACCGCTGCACCAATTTAGAAAGTGAATCCTATTTTGCAATTCGTGAAATGTGGGATAATTTTTCTGATAAGATAAAGGAAAGATGTGTGAAAATGGTACGACCAGGAGATGGCAGCTATTTTCTTTTACGCGATTGCTTTATCAATGAAAAAGATGGGAAAAGCCACAAGGAGCGCAATTACTTTTAAGCTTTTTTAGCGCAAATAGATTAGGCTGGCGAAATCTGGGAGAAAAAGCTCCTTCAAAAATCTAATGATCTTTTTTGATCTTTTATATTTTTGAAGATCATATCTATTTTTTGGGGAGGTATCCCTTTTCCATTTTCATGATTTGAAAGAAATCACAAAGCATTGCAGCAATAAAGGGATAAAGGGGGAAGATACGGAAAGGATCTCTGAAGAGTATCTTTTTGCTCATGAAGAGAAAAACGAAACCATTAAACATGCGCCTATTTGCCTTGTTTTAAACATTTTACTGTTTGAAAATGGAAAATAAAAAGAGACAACCTCACCACAAGAGAAACGACCACAAAAAATGAACGGTTCACAAAGCTGAAACCGAAGGTCTTAAGATATCTGCTTGCGCCTTCAAACAATCATTTTGTTCATGCAACAAAACACTCCACGTCATCAGATTAGCGATGCTTCACCAATCAGCATAGCATTTAAAAAGGTTTTTTAAAGCCAATTCATGAAAGAGCCGCACGAAGAGCGTGGGACTTCTTCAAGAAAAACGTAAAGCCCCCATCAAAATGCAAAAAGCCAGATGTGAGGGTGCTCTACAATCTTCACAAGACAACACATCTCAATATTTTTCCAACTACCTAAGCGACACTCAATTAAAGACATAACAATATTAAAGACATAGCAATGCTGGGAACTTATTTTTTCCTTTACGGCTTCCAACAATTTTGCTTTTGACCAAAACGGTCTGTTGCCAAAACCCACCGCGATAATAGCGGCTCTGTTTTCACTAAAGAAGCTGGATTATTAATTTTTGGTGGTTTCATCCATCCCGCGCAAGACAGTGGCACATTCGTCTGGCATCCCGCCAAGAGCAAGACAGACATGAAAAGGAGAAAGAAAAAAGATTTCATCATTAATTTTTTCACGATTTTGAAAAGCTGAAACTGCTTGGATCAAAGTTCTGCTTCGCTCAAAAGAGCGCCCATAAAAAAAGCTGCTCAACGCAACCACAATAACCAAAGCGATAACCAAACGAGAACGAGATAAAAGGGACATTGATATTATTCTCTCAACCGATAGATAGACACCCCAATACCAGCTACTGTAGCCAAAACCATAACAACAGCTAAAGCCCATTGTATAGGTCCATACCCAGTAAAAATCCCTGTTATCCCTGAAAATGAACCAATAAGCGGCGCAAAAACCTCAACATTTTTCCAAAAAGAGATTTTGGGAGTTTCTACTGTTTGATAATTAGAAGAAACATAAGCCCCTTTAGCCCACAATCCTGCTTCAGCAGCCCGACGATGTACAAGACCCTGTAGGCGTTTTCCTCCTGCTTTTGTCCATTTTTGCAATTCGGTTGGCACAGATTCATAATTGCCTTCATTAAGCTTTTTTAAGAGCGTAGAATTGCAAAAAGCCTCTGTTCCCACATTATAACAAAAGGACACAAGAGCAGCAAATTGCTCATCGGTGAGAGGTTGCTCAACCATCTGTTCCACAATTTTCTCAAATTGTGCCAAATCTTTTTGCAACAAAGATTCTGCTTGACTTTCTGTAATCTGCATCCCTTTTTGCACAAAAAGTTTCCCCACTTGTGCAGTATGACCATAACCGATCGTCCACACACCCACAGCATCTTGATAAGCTTGCAAGCGGAGACCTTCCCATTGTTTAATGAGTGCAAGTCCTTCTTTTGAAATTTTTCGCATTTTTAAAACTCCTCAAACTCCTTTAAAGTTCTGAAGATAAAATTAGAGAATGAGTTGAAAACTCCCCTCTTTATTTCTCCTCCCAACGTGCTTTTTTTAAGCTTTTTTTATTGAGGTTTTTTTCACCTTCATTTTTCATTTCACTGTTTTTATCGTTTATTTTAGGCATTTTATTTGCCTTTAACGTTTCAAGATCTTGGAAAATCACTTTCAGCTGTTGTTCGACACCATCCAAACGCTGCGAAATTTTCATAATATTTTGGATCTGTTTTGCACTAAAACGCTCGATATCTTGGCGCACTTGATCGAGCAATGCATTCAAAGGAGCATGAACCATTCTTCCATTGGCATAAAGAACCACGCGAATACGTTCAGGATCATCAATTTCATCGATAGAAAATGGAAAAAAGACCATTCCAAAACCTCATATTTATTGGCATACCGCTCATATTGTTGCACAGTAGATTGACAGTAAAAGATTGCGCAAAATCTGTTGATTTACGCTCAAGCTCATGCAGCAACGTATTTTTCGCGTATGCATACGCGCATTTTTTTGAAAAATTTTTATTGATCAAACGAGCACGACAATCAGCATCAGCAGTATTTTTATGCTCAAGCTTCAACAAAGCTTTAAATCGTTTTTCGAACAGCTCAAGAAGCTTATATCTTTTATACGCGACACCGCAAAACAATAACAAACAACAGCATTAATGCTTTCTATTTTGTTATCACTTTATAATTTTAGGAAAAAACATGGCAATACTTGCAAAATTGAGCACACATGCATTCAAGCACATTTAAGCACCACCCATACTTTTCCCCCATATTTTACCAAAGTGACAAAAAATTTTTCTTTGCTCTTTCTCAACAAGCTTTTTCATCACATAAAAGCCACGTTTAAAACATTTTTCCACAACAAAAGCGCAATGGATTTCTCCATATATATACTGGATTTTTTAAACACCAACCATCTTATTTTTCAGCAATATTCTCATGAAATTTGCATTTATGAAATAAGCATCTTGTTTTTTCAATCATTAAGAATTATACCCCACTCGAAATTTCCTTATAAAGCAGATTGTGCCGCTCATCCATTGCGCGGCACAGTCGTTTTGTTTTGTCACGAGTTGCTTTAAAGCCCAGAATTTCTCATCAAAAATCGCGTAAATAAGCTGATTAATCAAACAAAAAACTGTCTTCCCGTTCATCACAAACCTGTATACAAACGCCCTAGTAAATATTTTTGATATCTTTCACCATTACATCAACCACAGTTATGAATTGTATTTTAGGATTGTTCTTTTCACGCATTTGTTTTTTATCCGCGTAAAGATTCAAGATTTTCGAGTTCTCAATCATAAAATGAATTTACAGAACATATTCTTTTTGCAAAAAGTGAAAACGTCTAAAAATGGCAAAAAAGAAGGCGAAGATTTTATTTTTAGGTGCCATAATTTTTTCCATTTTAAAGCCAATTTTATGATAATCGACATGTAATAATGTTGTTTTGGGATTGACATAAACGGCATCTGGATTCAACTGCAGCACTTCTTGAGCAAGCACACCCTGATAGCGTTGAGGATTTCCCTTATAATTAAAGGCATAAATTGGATAACCATTTTTTTTGCCCAAAGGCACGATATTTTCTTTAGCTCTCACATCGGAAAGTCCGAAAAGTCCTCCTACTAACCCAAGCAACCGCTCTGCATCGCTTAACGGATCCTTTACGACTGATGGCATTGTGACTGCTTCTCCTGATTTTGTGCCGTAATTTCCGGCAGCTTGTGTTCCAACTTTCAGCAATCGTTCCAGCTGATTCCACCCCTGATTGTCTTCCTCCATCCACTTTTGGCGTTGTGCATCTAGGGCATTTTGACGTGCAGCATCTTGAACCATTCCGCCTTTCAAAACATTGTTTTGCGCATTGCTTTGTCCTTGAAAATAGGCGTTAGCAGCATTAACCTGATCACGTGATGCATTATCAATCATCTGATTGGCATTCATCATATTTTTGACATCTTGATTATACTGCTGCGCGAGAGCATTGGTTGCCAACGCGCCCAATTCATCAGTCAACACTCCAGTATGTGCGCCAGATCCGTACCGCCCTGCCCCTGACATAGATTGATTAATAGCATCAGAAGTTTTATTGAGCGCATTTTGGAGTGCATTATTAAATTTGCTATTATTTCCGATCAAATTTCCCTGAGCCATATTAGAGAGATTCATAGCACTTTTTGTTGGTGCATTGAGCAAACCCATCAGTGCTGGATTGTTGTACTGATCAGCAGCATTTTGTAAACCTGTGAGCGCATTTTTTGTTATATCGCCCAAACCTGCAGTACGCTCTCCTTGGTAGACATTTCCACCGATTCCTTTATTAAAAAGGTCGAGTGCTTGAGCACTGGCTGTTTTAAAGATATCTTCCGCCCATGCGGGTGGAGCATTTGTTTGTGTTGTTGTTTGCACTTGAGGTGTTACTTTTTTTCTCATGGCGCCAAAACCTTTCTATAATGAATAAGATTAAGAGAATATCCATGATGAGCGAGCATTTTAGCCCATCCAGACCTTCCAACTGTCAGCATTTCATCTGCATGGATTGTACGCGCCCATTCTTCGACTTTATCAATCAATTTCACCAACTTTAGTCCTCCCTCTCCAGCAAGATCCAAAATAACAACACGTTTTTTCCCCGTGTGGGTTATTTCAATTTTGGTGATAACAAAAGCACGAAATTGGGTATTATTTTTTAAGACGATCCACAATTGCGCTTGCCCTGTCGCGATTTCTTGCGCAATTGTTTCCAAGCAAACATCATCTGGAAATCGCTGAGCATATTTTTTCATAGCGGCATTTATGGCATCTTGATAGCGCGCTATTTTTTCCCATGGCCACTGATTGGTAAGATGAACAGAATAAAGGTTTTTACTCTCATTTTCACTATCATATTGCTGTGTCATAATTTTAGCTCTTTTAGCCTTTTCGTGAAAAAGCCATATGATCTGTTATGAAGCATATTCAACGCATCACTTTTTGTAAGACATGGGCTCAACCACATTTACTTTTTACATAAACGCATCACTCCTTACGACATATATAAAGCGTGTATGTAAGACATGGGCTCAACCGCATTTACTTTTTACAATATCTAAGGCATAGGTTTAACGCATACCGGCAGGCTTCAACTCTACATCAAACCCCGTAACATGAGACCAATTCACGCCCTCAGGGATGCGCAATTTAAAGCGATAGAAGCGTGCTCTTACGCGATAATGGATTTGTCCTGTATTGGAAGAGGGCTGTTTTTCTGGGAGCCACACGGTTTGTTCTTCGAGTGATTGGCGCAAACGTATTCCGACAGACAAATAAAACTCTCCGCTATTGACCTGAGGCATAATATTTTTCACCCGCGTTATCATACCATTTGTCTGCCCCATCTCTTGTGATGTCACGGTACAAGCCATAGGTTTCCCAGAAAAAGACCCGAGCCTGCCCTCATGATCAAACGCACCAAAAACGGGGGATTCATTTTTCCAAATTTTACTATCGAGAGAAAAAGTCAAATCATCGATACTCTGAGAAATCTCATCCAAACCTTCTAAAGTTTTTCCTGCTAAGAAAATAGGCAAAACCATTTTAATATTCACAATAGCTTTGGTCCATTTTTGCAATCCCCAATCATAAATGAGTAAGATGCGCTCTTTCACATTATCATCATTGGCAACCATCCAATAGACGCGATTATAGACCCCATCGACAGCAGCAAACAGCGTTGAGAGATTATTACCGCTCATAATTGCAGTTGTCGTCCGATCAACTTTTTCAAAACCGATTGGTATAATTTGCCCTTCATTGGTTATCTGGTAGAATCCTCCTTCATCGGCAAAGAAGGAAAAGTTTCCTCGACAAACGATAGATTCGGCATTTTTCACACCTCGTTTATCGTGTATTTTTTGAAAACTGAAGATAATCTTTGACCCAGGGATAAAGGATCCAGCATAGATAGCTGATCGCATAAAGATGATTGGATTTGTTGTTTCTGTTGCTCCTTGAACGAATCCGCCATCGGGGAAGTCTTGATAATCGCAACTTTTTTGTCCCACGGTCCAAAATTCTGCATCATTTAATCCCGACCAATGGACGCGTCTTGGATGCTCTGTCAACTTCATCAGACAAACGAAATCGCCCCACACCCGAACGATCCCCGCGCGAGGAGGATTTCCGCCTAAATCTCTAAATCTTTCATCCTGCGTAACATTCATTACTTGAGGATTATCATTAGCATTCACAGCAATAACATAATCACCAAACAAAGCGAATGACCAAGGTGCATCGATATTGGCAAGATATGGTCTTCCCTCTCGGCTAATATTTTTCCACTGCATCGTTGTATTATCAAGCAGATAGATTTTTTGTTCTGCTCCAACAATAATAGACACACCAGACTTTGTCTTAACAGCGATCGCTTTTAAAATGTGATCGGGACAAGGCTGTGAAAACGGGATAAAGCTTGGCATAGGGATATAAGACCCATCGGCTGGCAGCACATTGACCAACTCATCGGTAAACATGCCACTAATATCTGCCACATCGGGTCGATAATCCGCAACTGGGAAAAAAGTCATTTAAAACCCCATTGGAAAGATGTGTGAAGCGCCTTTTCGGCGTGATGTTTCAATGTGCAAGATTTTAAGTTGTTCTTGAAAATCGTTGTAAGAGACAGCAGCATATTCAGGATCTTTGAGAATATTTTTATACAGTTCGTATTTTGCACGCGCTTTAATGAGATCAAACGCATGGATCATCCACGGATCATCATCCTGCAGAACATTTTCCTCACCCAAATCGACGACATCATAAAAAAAGCGCACGGTATAAATATTTTGTGGAGTTGGAAAGATTCCTATTTTTTGATCTCTGTAGGTATAAAAGAGAGGATTTCCTTTTGGTGGCTGGTCTCCATATTGTTTTTGCAACACTTCAACAGGTTTATAAACTAATTGTATTTGTGTTGCAGGATTTGTTCCCAAAAACACAGATTCGATATCTTTTTCTGTTGCAATAAAGAGCCCTTCTTGTTTTCCATACCATGTTTTTCCACTTTGTGTTTTAAATGTTGCCGCTTTTTTTTCATGAAAGAAAAAAGGCTCTCGTTTACACAAGCGCACAGCAGTAAAGATTGAATCTTGAATTTGAACGGAATACTCATCTGTTGTATCATCAATTTCATCTTGAATAAGCGCAACCATATGAGCAAAAATTTGAGAATAGTCTGATTGTATAGGATCAACGGATGAAACGGTCATGAAGCACCATAATTCTTGTTCAGTGTGAGATGAGATATTATGCTTTTCCCTCAACAAAGTGCTTGTTGAGGAAAGCATTTGGAATATTTTTTAAGCAGCCTTTCAGCTTATGCTGCATAAGTTGGAAGCACAATTACCCCAAAATCTTGCTGAGAAATCTTCTGCAATAAGGATGACACGTAATGTGTGTGTGACAAAACATTAAAGCGCGTTTTTTTCATACCCATAGCGATCACTGCTGCCACTCCAAGATCATTGTCATAGCCAAAACGCTTTTCCATGAATCTATAGTGTGTCGCTCCACGATCTTTTCTGATAGCCATGATAGCACTTTGCGCTCCAAGGAGAACACCACGACGTACATTTGGTACGTACTTGTCACGATTATACCTATTATCTTCACCTTCATTCACTTCATTATACTGAACACCTGGTGTAACCCATTCAGTTTCGTGCAAAATAACCCCATTATATATACCAACTGCTCCATTTAAGAGAGGGCTTTTCGTTTCAATTTTCTTATAATGAAGTGCCTTCGTAATTTCACGCCACTGCTCTCTTCCTATATTCGCGCGCAATTGATCCAGTTGTATTGGGTGCAAATAAAGCACATAAAAATTTTCTCCATCCACACATACTGGTTTCATTCTTGGGGTTTCACGTTTCGCGCGTAAAATAGCTTTATCAAGCAGTTCAAGAGTAAAAGTATCATTTTCATCCAACTCTTCATCTGCCATTTTTCCATTGGCGCGTATAATGCGCTTATCGGTTGGTCGTGTTATTTCAGAAGAGGCAGAACCTATAAAATACGTAGCCCCCTCATCACTATATTCTTCAACAGTTGGGTAATTCCCTATGTCATGAGCTGTATATCCACAAACGCTCAAGAAGAACATCGCAGACAAATAGTTTGCATGCCAATTAACCAAACCATATTTGGCTTCCTTACGTAATTCGTGTATGCTAGACTGATGATTAGTAACAACGCGATTACCCATGACACGCATAGTGCAGAAAATTTCATTAATAGCCACATAATCATTTAGAGCATATACTTGTCCTTCATTACCTTCAAGCTGTTCGGATATATTGAACACTGGAGTGCCAAAAGTATACCCACGCAAATTAAAGACAATCTTATCGTGCTTTCTTCCTTGATTGGTTACCTCTTTTAATTGTATGATACTATTAGCATCTTTTCCAATTAAGGGAGCAATAAAGGTTTTTTTTGTAACTTCTTTATCGAATAATTGCGAATATGCTTCCAAATCCGTATGACCATTTCGTTTTATATAATTTTTTTTCATTTTTTCCCTTTAAAAATTATTAACATAAAAAAAAATCAGCCACGCGCTGATTATTGATGATCCACACATCTTCCTTATTTTTAGGCGATGAATTTATTTTTGCGTGGTTTTCTGGCTGTTTTTCATAGATCTGTCATAGATCTTGCATGAGAGAGCGTTTACTTTTTTTGCAAGCATTTCCTCACAAGCACTCTTATTTTTTTGAGAAGAACTGCCCCACGCCCTCACGAGCTTTCACGCCCATATTTTTTCAAGAAATTTCTCTATACAAGCTTTCTTAAACTTCAAAGAGACGCCCCCAATACTCTCTTTAAGCCCCCTCCTGCACATATTTTTTTACTTTAAAAAATATGTTCCCTCACGCATTTTTTACAACCACCCCTTGTAGATTCCAAACGATTAAAATTGGATTCCAAACGGGTTAAAAGCAGCTTTCTTTTTATTTTTGCGCCCACTCCCAATAGCCACCCTGTCCCTCACATTTTACTGAGTATTTTTCCAAAACAGGATGACTTTATGGGCATAAGCACAATAGACAGCCGCTTTGTGAGCAACAATTTTTGCTTGCAGAAATATTTTTCCAAACCACCGCAAACATTCCATGAGGTTTTTTCGTGGGCCTGATGAAACCTCTCTCCTTGCGCTTCACCTTAAAACGCCTCATGACCCCACGACCTGCTTGCTGTCTTTTTTGTTGCTACTGCTTCACAGTTTTTCTTTTACGCAACCTTTAAGCTGGTTATCCTACATAAGTTGGGATCACAACTGTCCCGAAATCGTCATATCCAGAACCTATTGTACCATCTTGTCTAAAATCCCCTAAACGCGCTTTTTTCATACCGATAACGGTTTTTATTGCCAACCCAAGCTCACGATTAAAGTCAGACACCTCTTCTGTGATTTGAGGTCGCGGTGCTTCATGTCCATCACCGAAAGCGAGGAAAACACTCTGTGCCCCAAGGAGAACAGCACGGCGCACCTCCTGCACGGACTCTCCACGATAAACCTCATGCACATTCCCTTGAACACCCGGAGTCACATATTCAGTTTCGTGCAAAATAACCCCATTATACACGCCAAGCGCCCCTTCAAAAAGAGGATGCCCCATAAAGTTTCTAAAATAGTCTGCCCTCGTAATTTCGCGCCACCGCTCTTTTTCTGTGTTTGCACGCAACTGCGCCACCTGTTTTGGATGCAGATAAAGTACATAAAAGCTTTTTCCTCCAATACATATTGGTTTTAATCTTTCTGCTCCACGAATAAATTTAGCGCGTCCAGTAGCTTGATCAATCAGTTCAAGACTAAAGGTATCATTTTCGTCCAAACCTTCATCTTCTGTTTTATCATTGGGTCGTATAACGCATTTACTACTTGGTGGTATTGGATCATTATAGCCGCAAACCACGCTATGAAGAGTTGTGTTTGTCAAAACTGCGTAGTTGTCTAAAGCACGCGCTGTGTACCCACAAGCGTGAACGAAGAACATCGTCGTCAAACGATTTACATACCAATTAACCAAAGCACGCTTCGCTTCAGCGTGCATACCGCATACGACAGACGGATCGGCAGTTTCTTCATTTCTGATAGCAACAGCTTGAGAAAATTCACCAACATTCACACTATCAGCCATAAGGTACATATATTGTTTTTGCCCAGTCTCCAATGGATACACTCCATAGTCCTCCGTCAGGATAGGCCAATGAAAAAGAACACGATCACCATGTCCTCTATTAGATATCTCTTTTACTTGTATAATACTGTTGGAATCTTTTCCAATTAAGGGAGCAATAGGGAGTATTTTTGCAACTTCTTTATCGAATAATTGAGAGCTTACCTCCAAAGCTTCATGATTATTTTGTTTCATTTGATTATTTTCCATTTTATCCTCTTGAAAATTATTAATATAAAAATCGGCAACGCGCCGATTACTGACGATCCACATTCTTATTTTTAGACGATGGATTTGTTTTTACGTGTTTGTATGGGTCTTGCTTGCAGGTTTTTTATAGATATTTCACGGGAGAAGCATTTGCTTGTTTGTGAGCACTCTTCCTCACAAGTCCCCACAAGCACTCTTATCTTGTGAGGAATTTTTTTGAGAAGAACTGCCCCACGCTCTCACGAGCTTTCACGCCCATATTTTTTTAAGAAATTTCTCTATACAAGCTTTCTTAAACTTCAAAGAGACGCTCCCAATACTCTCTTTAAGCTCCCTATCTGCACATATTTTTTAAAAGTAAAAAATATGTCCCCTCACGTATTTTTTATAGCCACCCCTTGTAGATTCCAAATGATTAAAATTGGATTCCAAACGGGTTAAAAGCATCTTTCTTTTTATTTTTGCGCCCACTCCCAATAGCCACCCTGTCCCTCACATTTTACTGAGTATTTTTCCAAAACAGGATGACTTTATGGGCATAAGGCATGATAGACAACCACTGTGCGAGCAACAATTTTTGCTTGTAGAAACATCTTTCCAAACCACCGTAGATATTCCATGAGGTTTTTTCGTGGATCTGATGAAGCCTCTCCCCTTGCGCTTCACCTTAAAACACCTCATGACCCCACAACTTGCTTGCTCTCTTTTTTGTTGCTATTGCTTCACAGTTTTTCTTTTACGCAACCTTTAAGCTGGTTGTGCATAGGTTGGGATCACGATTGTCCCGAAATCTTGCACGGATTCATCACTCTGATCTAGAGAATAACTGAAGCGTGTTTTTTTCATACCGATAATTGTTTTTGCTGCCACACCGAACTCGCGTTCATAGTCAAACAGTTCTTCCACCAATTTATAGCGTGTTGCTCCATGGTTTTTTCCAAAAGCGATCACAGCACTTTGCGCCCCAAGGAGAACAGCACGACGCACATGTTGCACAGGCATATGTGATCCTGACATTGCTGTCACACCATGAGTAATATGTTCAGCTTCACGCAAAATGACCCCATTATACATTCCAAGCGACCCATCAAGGATAGGATTTTTTACGTGATTTCCATTATAGATTGACTTCGTAATGTCGAGCCACTGCCCTGCCTCTGTATTAGCGCGCAATTGGGTCACCTGTGTTGGGTGCAAATAAAGCACATAGACATTTTTGCCATCGACACGCACTGGTCTAATTTTTGGATTTGCAAGCTTAGCACGTTCAACAGCTATATCGATAAGCTTGAGAGTAAAGCCATCATTTTCGTCCAACTCTTCATCTTCTGTTTTTTTATTAGGTCGTACAACACGTTTATCGCTTGGCGACATTGGTTGATTAAATCCGTAATTGACAGGTAAGACAGACAGCTCTTGTCCTTCAAAGCTAATAGTACCTGCTGTATACCCACACACTTGAATAAAGAACATCATGCTCAAACGATCTGCATACCAATCAACCAAAGCATTTTTGGCTTCTGTGCGCAGATCATATATGACACGTTGCTGATCGATTGTCCCTGTATTTTGGACACGCACTGCATGAGCAAGCTCATTAACCACCACACGATCCGTCAAGAAATTAAGATTATCCTCAGCACCTGCAAGGAATTCTCCCTCGCTTACCCCATAGCCGTGTAGCTGCGTGCGCAAATTAAAGCTCACCGCATCACCACTTGCTTTACTGATTTCATCTTTCAGCTGTATGATACTGTTAGAATCTGTTCCAATCAATGAAGAAATCGAAATTGCTTTTGAGATTTCTTGATTCAAGAGTTTAGACCATGCACACACAGTCTGTTGCTCGTTGAGTCCGATATAATTGGTCATTTTGCCCTCTAAAAATTATTGATATAAAAAAATCGGCAAAGTGCCGATTATTGACTATCCACATTTGTTATTTTTCAAATGATGGATTTATTTTGCGTGTTTGTATGAATCTTAGTAAGAGCATTTGCCTCTTGCAGGAGTGCTTCCTCACCACATAATTTTTTCAAAGATGCTTTCCTCACTGGCACCACTCTTTGAGGGATTTCCTCTTTTTTAAGCATTTTCCAGTTTCAAAGATCACACTTTAAGACACTCTCTTTCTTGAAAGATATGTTCATACATCTCTTTTTTAACATTTTCCTTTTAAGAGATATTTCCTCACGCATTTTTCTTTATAAATGTTCCCCACGCATTAAGCTGTTAAAAGCAGTTTTATTTTTTGGATCAGAGATCCAAACACTAAACTCTGCCTCTGACATTTTATCGATCATCTCTAAAGAGACAGGGCCGCTTGAAGTCAAACCGTTATAGGCAGCCAGTGTGCGTGCAGAATTGTGCGTATCCTGTAAATTTTCCACCCTATGACTTTGCGAAGTTTTATATCCAACATTTTTAGCAATAGAGTAGATTACTTCAGCAGGATTATGATTTTTTCGCACACATTCCTGCAAGATTTTTTTCACTTCATTTCCGATCACCGTATCAATGACATTAGGATCAGCCATTTCTGGATAAAGCGAAGATAAAGCAGCCAATTGCTTAGCACGCATATCATAAATAAAGTCAGCAGCTTGATCAAAGTCATGATGTTTTTGTTTTACATCAGCCACGGATTGTTGGTAAATAGAGTGTAATTTCTCTGCTTCGGGCACAGTAGATTCTGCTTGTTGTTTTTTATGCAACAATCCTTGTTGATGAAGTGTTTTCCCCAACCATTGCATATATCCCATGAAATCTTTTTGCGGATCTGGTGGAACATTTTCCTCAACAACCTGAGATATTTCCCCAGCAGTTTCTTGTACTTTTTGTGGTTTTACATCTTCTTGTTGTTTTTGTTGAAAGACCGCTTCACGCTCTTCAAGATTTTTTTCAAGAGTTTTTCTCTCTACTTCTTCTCCCGTTTGCCCATTTTTTTCTCCTTGTGTTGTTGGAAAAAAATCCTGTTGCAATTGGTTTTGTTCCTCTAGCGTTAAGTGTTCTTGATCCATTATATTGCCCTTCTTTTTTCCGAACGATAAGATATAACTCAAGGTAATTTTTTTGGACGAGTCAGCTTAATTCTTAAGCATTTGCCATCTGCAAAATGGTCTGCAGCATTTGCTGTGCCCTCTCATCCTCGCTCTTCACGGGTGGAGCAGCATTTTCCTCTTGGTTTTGCTGTTGTGCTTTCACAGCAATTTTGTGGATAAGCGATGCTGGCAAAGGTGAATAACGCAAGAGATCGAGCATAATATCTGGCGTTGTAAAGCTTTGCATCATTGGCAGCAATTGCATAATAATAGCGAATGTGCGTTCTTTTTCATTAAGACTTGTTGGCGCATCATCAACCACAATATCATATTCCAAACTGGTGATCATTTCCCGTGTTAATGGAACATATTGTGCATTTTCATCCCCTGCAATCCGTATCAATCTCCCATCGGAGAGGTAATTTTGAATAAGATAGAGGATAATTTTCCCCTGTCGCTGTCGGTACCGCCGCAAACCATCAAAGAATGAAGCCAAGAGATTGAGTGAAGATTGTCTGCGTTGTTCTTCCAGAACCCCAGGTTGGTTTACAGCGCGCGTCCCAACAAATTCGGGGGACAATCCAGTAACTTGCGCAATAGCACCCTTTGCTTCATTAAACAGTTGGAAGAAACCTTGCGGAAATTGAGCCACAGGTTTTGGCTGAATTCGCCCCCCCGTGACGGCACCACTTTTAAGCCAAGTAATACTGTCTGCTCTTGCCCAGCTTTCCATAGCTTGACGATCATCATCAAAAGCATCACGTTCTGCCATAATTCCGCCTTTTGATTGGCTATTGAGCAGATGCATCACTTGACTAAAATACTTATTAGCCCACCGTTGTGGATCTTTTGTGGGTTTCACAATACCGTAAAACTGTCGAGTAAGCTTATCAAAATATCCGGTAATACACTCCCACCCCAATTGGTTTGACGGCACCAATGGTTTATCAGGAGCTTCGAGTAATTTTCTTCCCAAAAAGGCACGTTTAACGACTTTTTTTGTCAATTTTGTTGCCGAGATAGAGGGAAAATTTTTACGCAAATTTTGGAAATCTTTTTCAGAATAGTCGATAAATTTCCCCGTTTGCGTATCAAGCACTTTGTAGACGACTTCACGCTCGAACCACCGACATTCAGCCAACGTGACCATTTTAGGTTTTTGTGCCCTGTCTCCTTCCTGTTGCATATCGTGATAGGAGCTTTGCGTATCACCATCGCTTGTGTGATGAGAAAAGACATTATGTTTGACCCAATCAGCATTCAGATCACTCCAATGAACATTTGGGAACATTTCCTGAGCGATATCGAGTGGTTTTTCATCAATATACCATATGCGCTGTGCATCGACCAAATTTGGTTTAACAGCACTTGCATCCCAAACCATTTTCATAGGATCCAATCGTGCAATAACTGGTTTTCCTTGCGGCTCTTCTTCAAAATCGAGCCTTGTGTCCGTCCATCCCATCCCGCAAATAATAGCATCTTGAAAAGCATCAGAATCTTCGTATTCTCCATCAGCCTCATCACGAAACCATTCTGCCGCCCCTGTAAGGATCTGATTGGCAAAAGCGGCACCTTCTTGTCGTGGAATGAATTGCACCTGCCGCTTATTGTTTCTCTCTGTACCGATCACCGCATTTACCAAAGGTGCAATACGGTTAAAAGTCATGACTGGTCTGTTTTGCTCTCGCAACACGACGAGGTCTTTGTCATTCCATTGCCGTCCATTGTAAAAGTCGTAATCTTCTTGAGCATTTTTTCTCCATTTTTCGACATGATCGATATCATCGTGATACCAGCGAACGAGTTTTTCAAAGAGCGCCTGATGTTCAAGAGTTTCGAATTGATTGAAAGAGTTTGTAGAATTATCCATTTAAAAAGCCATCCATGAAGTTTGAGAATGGTAAGAGTTTTGATAAGCACTTTTTTTGGGTTGTATAGTTGGCTGTTCATAAGCCAAGCAAAGCAGTCCGAAGCTATCGGCACCATGGCTTGCCCAATCATGCTCAGCACCTAATCCGATATTGCGCTGTTCGTCGCGTTTTTCGTGATACCAAGCGAGCGCCTTTCGCCCTGCTTTTGTTGTTTCACGATTAAACCATATAGCAGGAAACAACCGCCTTACAGCTTCGATACGCATTTTCACGGCGCCCGCGCCTTGATTAGGGATCACTTTTGTTTGAAACCCTGCTTCTTGGAGAGCACTTTCAAAACTGACATTATAAACACGATCTTTTGTTGCCCCATCATGGGGCAAGACCATAAGCCCTTTGTCATATCCTCTTTGAAAAATCCATCCAATATGCTCTGAAAGGGGTTGCCCTTGAGCTTCATAATAATCAAGGACACGGATTTCACGTCCGACAAATTGTGCGACCCATAAAGCAGTAGCATCAGCCTTTGCACCTGTTCCACCGATATCCCAAAAGACCTTAATCTGCATCAACGGATCACGTGGAACCTTTGTAATGCGTCCTTCCTGCTCTGCCTCAAGCAGAACTTTTTGGTAGTAAGCTCCCTGCACCGATTGGAGATATTTTCCTTCCCAAATATGGTTATACTGTTCAGGTCTTTTTTCCAAATCTGCTTTCCGATCTCGATTGAGTTTTTCAGGAAATTGTGGATTATCACGCCAATTAATTTCTGCTCCTTTAATATTTGGATCATCGATATTTTTGAAACGCTGTTCCACGGGGGCATTTTCTCTGCAAGGATTCCAAGTCACCCATAATTCAGCATTCCAATCTTTTCCTTCTTCGCGCAATGTGGGAATAAGGGTCTGCCACGCGGCTTCTGTCACGGGCTCTGCTTCATCGACCCAGCAGAGAAAAATGCGTCCCATTGACTTAATACTTGCGATATTTCGATCAAGACCAGCAAAAACGTAAGCAATACGTCCATCTTTTGACCTAATATATTTATCTCCGATTTCATAATAGTCCTGTAAGAAAGGATAAGTTTCAATAGCGCGTTTAATTTCCTCCAAGGAACTTTCATTGAGTGAGTTTTGAAATTGCCTTGCACAAAGGATCGTGCCCCGTTCTCCTGCTTTTCCATGCCGATATCCGATCACAGCAGTCATCAAAGCAAAGGAGCGCGTTTTTCCAGATCCACGTCCTCCCCAAGCAGCACGAACATCAGCCTTTCCAGCAAAAACAGGAATAAGTTTTGGAATGAGAGCAACTTGAGCAGTTTTCATTGTAAAATGTTGTCATTATAAAATATTATCATTGTAAAATGTTGTAACTGAGGAACAGAGCGCCTTCTCGCTTTGCACTTTTGCGCCAAAAACTCAAAAAATAATTTAAAGGAAATTTGCGCGATGATTGCTCATAAGCAATCTACCTTAATAATAAATCCATCCCTCTCCTTGCATGACCACGCTCCATATAGCTGCAATAAAATACATTATCGTAATCACGCAGAATTCTTACATCCTCCATAAATTTGGTTTGCCCCCCCAACACGGGAACCACCCCAAGTACCCCACACTTCAAGCACTACGCCCCCAACACGAGAGCCACACCTCAAGTACCCCACACTTCAAGCACTACGCCCCCAACATGAGAGCCACGCCCCAAGTACCTCACGCCTCAAGTGCTACAATCCTCTGACGTCGCATCTTTTGGAATTACTGGCACAACTTCAACACGTGAAACTGTTTTAACATCACCCCCAGCATCTCCAGTAACCTGCAGAGGCAAAACCTTTGCAAGAAGCGAAAAAAAAGGTACAGGATTATTAAGTGCATGATATTGTAAATAAGACACAAGCCCATCTTCACCATAATGGTATCCAGCATGTTCAGCCGCTGTAAGAAGGGCTTCATTAAACCGTCTTGTCGTTTTATTCACCGAACCTTTTGGCCGTCCTCTTCGGCGTAAAGGAACGCAATTCTCACTTTTTGCCATCATATTCCTTTAAGTCAATAAAAGCTGATCTCATGGTTAAACATCAGCAATACAATTCCAAAAACAATCAATAAAAGCTTAAAACAGTTTCTTCCTAAAGGATTTTTTCCCTTAGAAATCTTTTACCAAACAATAAAACTTAGAAAAAACGGAGAAGATAAAGTCTAGAAAGCTCTAAACTCATTATCCCCTTAAAAATTTCACGGAAACTATAAAAATTGAAAAATTTCCAATCTGAGGAACCCTCACGATGACAATGCCTTACCCTTGTCATCTCACTTAGGCTCCACACTTCCTCTGCCCATGGCTACTTGCCAACATCAACTTATTGACAAGCAATCACTGCGCACATGCAATCATAATCTATTTTCAACCATTTTATTTGACGTGTTAACCACATTTATTTGATATGTTAACTACATCTGGCTTGATTATATTGATCAAATTTGACTTGATTGTATTCACTGAATCCGGTCGTGCTTTATCAAGCTAAGCCTGATTAATCTCCATCAAAACGCACAATTCCGATTGTATGATTATATTAACATTTTAGATTCACCTTGTCAATTTTTAGTTTTCATCACTATTTTGACGTATTTTCAAGTATTTTTTCGGGCAAAAAGACTAACTGATCGCCTTCTTTTGCAATTGTCACATTTGTTTCATCATGAATTTGCCCAAACAAGATGCTTTCAGCCAATGGGTCTTGAATTTCTTTTTGGATAACGCGCTTGAGCGGTCTTGCACCATAGAGAGGATCATATCCTTTCTGCGCAAGGAATTGTCGAACTTCTGGTTTAACATGTAGGGTTATTTTGCGTTCATTGAGCAAATTTTGCAATTGTTGTATCTGAATATCGACGATTGCTTCTATATCACTGCGTTGCAATCTCTGAAAGAGAATAATTTCATCAATACGGTTAAGAAACTCTGGACGGAAAGCGGCTTTCACGACATTCATGACATCGTTTTTAGCATGATCGGTTGTTTGTCCATCAGGCAAAGCGGTTAAAAATTCAGCACCAAGATTTGAAGTCATAATAAGTAAAGTGTTACGAAAATCGACGGTTCGTCCCTGACTATCGGTCAAACGTCCCTCATCGAGCACTTGCAGCAAGAGATTAAAGATATCAGGATGCGCCTTTTCGATTTCATCGAACAAAATGACCTGATACGGTCTTCTACGCACAGCTTCTGTAAGGACACCTCCTTCTTCATATCCAACATACCCAGGGGGGGCTCCAATCAAGCGAGCACCGGCATGTTTTTCCATATATTCAGACATATCGATACGCAACATTGCATTAGGATCTTGGAAAAGGAAAGCGGCAAGTGCTTTTGTTAATTCTGTTTTTCCAACACCTGTAGGTCCTAAGAACATGAATGATCCGATGGGTCGATTTGGATCTTGTAGCCCTGCGCGAGCGCGTCGAACGGCACGTGCAACAGCTTGCACAGCTTCACCTTGACCAATAACACGCTTTCCGATTTCGTCTTCCATACGCAGCAAAGCTTCTCGCTCTGCTTCCAGCATGCGATCAACGGGAATTCCAGTCCAGCGTGACACGACCCGTGCCACATGTTCAGCGGTCACAGTCTCTTCGACGAGATTATTTTGTTGGTCATCATTTTCAGCAATTCTCAGCTGTTTTTCGAGTTCAGGGATAAGACTATAAGCCAATTCTCCAGCTTTTTGAAATTGACCATTGCGCTGCGCGATAGCCAAAGCATTTCGAGCTTCTTCGATTTGTTTTTTCAAATCAGCGGCATGACCTAATTTTTGTTTTTCTGCCTGCCAAGCGGTTGTCATTTCGGCTGACTGTTGCTCCAAAGTTTCGAGTTCATTTTGCACAGTTTGCAGTCGTTCTTTTGCGGTTGGCTCCACATCCGTTTTCAATGCTTCCCGCTCGATTTTGAGTTGTAAGATTCGCCGATCGATTGCATCGAGTTCTTCAGGTTTTGAATCGACTTGCATCCGCAACCGCGCTGCAGCTTCATCGATAAGATCGATGGCTTTATCGGGTAAGAAGCGATCGGTAATATAACGATGAGACAAGCGTGCTGCAGCAATTAAAGCACTATCAGCCAATCGCACTTTGTGATGCTGTTCGTATTTTTCTTTAATTCCGCGCAAAATAGAGATTGTATCATCCACTGCTGGCTCGGGCACAAAGACGGGTTGGAATCGCCGTGCGAGGGCAGCATCTTTTTCGACATATTTTCGGTATTCATCCAGCGTTGTTGCGCCAACACAATGGAGTTCTCCGCGTGCGAGCGCTGGTTTTAAGAGATTGGAAGCATCCATAGGGCCATCAGATTTTCCAGCTCCGACGAGATTGTGCAATTCATCAATAAACAGAATAATCTGACCATTTTCGGCTTGCACCTCAGCCAGTACTGCCTTTAAGCGTTCTTCGAATTCCCCTCGATATTTTGCCCCTGCGATAAGCGCACCCATATCGAGAGCATAGAGTTGCTTATCACGCAATGTTTCAGGCACATCTCCATTAACAATACGCAGTGCCAACCCTTCAATAATTGCAGTTTTTCCCACACCAGGCTCCCCGATGAGAACGGGATTATTTTTGGTTCGCCTTGAGAGCACTTGAATTGTCCGACGGATCTCTTCTTCCCGCCCAATAACAGGGTCCAGTTTTCCTTCCCGTGCATCTTTAGTCAAATCACGCGCATATTTTTCCAAGGCTTCATACTGGCTTTCGGCACGTGGACTTGTTGCTGTTTTTCCTTTCCGCAAAGCATTAATAGCTTGATTGAGCGCTTGTGGGGTTAATCCTGCTTGGGTTAAAATATCAGCTGTTTTTGCGGTTTTTTCCATAATCAGCGCTTGCAACACGCGCTCGACTGTCACAAACTGGTCTCCTGCTTTTTGTGCGAGATCTTCTGCAAGTGTAAAAACCTTTGCCAACGGCTGTGAAAGATAGAGTTGTCCATTCCCCCCCTGCACTTTTGGCAAAACATCGAGTGCTTCTTTGAGTGCTTTTTGAATGAGGGATAGATCACCCCCAGCTCTTTGGATCAAAGAAGCAGCCAATCCTTGAGGATCCTCTATCAACACCTTGAGGAAATGTTCAGGCATAAACTGCTGATGATCTGAAGCGAGGGCATTATTTTGTGCTGTCTGAAGAAAACCCTGAAGCCGTTCGCTATATTTTTCTAGGTTCATTTTTTTTCCTTTCGTGACTCTTCCCACACTTTTTCATTTTCTCAACCACTTTGCAAAACGCCCTGCCAAAAGTGACAAAATCGCGCATATACCGACGAACAATTCCGCATAAAGAAACTGTAATGCTTAGCTCAATATGGGTTTTTACAAGAAGGAGTACAAGAGAAAAGCGTGTCTCTAGAAATTTTCACAAGAGCTCTTGAGATCAAAAAAGTGACATAAACAGAACGCAAAAAGAGGGAAAAGGGGGGTCTTATTCAAGGGAAGTAACAGCCTCTCTTTTTCAAGATTATCAAAAATTTTTCTACTGTTTCTTTTTGCTGTTTTAATGTCTCAATAGTTGGGTTTTATACTCAGTTTTTTCTTTCAAGAACCTTGCTTTTTTTGCAAAACTGCAAACACCCGTCCTCCCCTTCAAACCTTCATGCTCCCTTAAAATTTTCTTTTCTTTTTATTCTTCTTTATCTATTTTTTTCCCTCTATCTATTCTTTCCTCCCAGCAAATATTCATGCTCCCTCTCTTCTTTTTTCGTCCCCCCTTTTGCTCTCTTCTTCTCTTTTATTCTTCTTCGTCCGTTTTTTGTGGCGGTGGCGGCAAGATATAAGAACCAGACAGCCACCGATTCAGATCGATTGCGCGGCACCTTGTTGAACAAAAAGGATAAGCATCTTTCTGTGACATTTGACCACAAATTGGGCAAGGATGCGCAGGACGTAGTGAAGGTAACTTTTTTTGCATAAAATTCAGCTTTATTTACACGAAGAAATTTGGGTTTACATTAAGTTTTTCATTATTTTTATTATTGTTATTTTATGTATTTTTACCACATTATCTTTTGGTTGCGTTATCTATTTTTACCATATTGCCCATTTTAGTTACAAGCACACATGACTTGCAGACATAACCTGACAGTTTTTTGATTTTTTTCTCGGTCTTGTTATATTTTGACTATATTTAGACTACTTCACTCTATTTTGTCTATCATCCTATTTTTGAGCCCAATGAGGGAGAACAGGATAATGATAAGCTGTCAAGAGATCCATTGTTTCAGCCAATGGGAGCCCTACCACATTGGAATAGGAGCCAGCGATATTGACAACAAAAGCGCCTGCTTTTCCTTGGATAGCATACCCTCCAGCTTTTCCCTGCCACTCTCCAGAAGCCAGATAAGCCTCCATCATAGAAGAGGTTAATCGTTTAAAACGGACACGACTTTCGACCAATTTTACGGTTTTTTTCCCACCTTCATTCAGCGCACAAATAGCACCATATACTTTGTGGGAACGCCCAGAAAGGAAACGCAAACACTCATAAGCTTCGTCTTCTCCCTCTGGTTTGGGCAAAATAACGCGCCCAACGGCAACCACTGTATCCGCAGTTAAGATCACAGTTTTGTGTGCTAATAAATTCTCTTCACTATTTTGGTTATGCCACAGCAAAACTTCATGCGCCTTTAGCGCCTTTTCTTTTGCCAAACGTTTTGCAAGATTTGCAGGATGCTCTCTTAATTTTGGTGTTTCATCGATATTTGTTGCATAAACCTGATGAGGATCAAGACCAATTTGCGCTAAAAGTGCCAAACGGCGTGGCGAAGCGGAAGCAAGCACCAACTGCGTTTCCCCTACATGAGGTTTTTTTAAACAGGTATCTCTTATGATTCCCATTCTGATCCCCCTCAGAGTATTGTTTCAACCACCACGTTATGAATTTTGATAACAGCAAATTCTTTTGTGAATCGCAGCTTTTTTGTACACTAGCTCTGCACATTCACTGTATAATTTTCAAATTTCTACTTCACTGTACGCTTTTCGCTTTTTTATCTTTTTTGATTTTTCTTTTTTAAGAAACATCTAAGACATGTTTGTAAAAGCATCATTTTTTTATAAAAAGTGAAGATCTACCATATTTACTTATAGCGATAAGTAATACGTCCTTTTGTCAAATCATAAGGGGTCATTTCGACCATAATTTTATCACCTGCTAATACACGAATACGATTTTTTCGCATTCTCCCTGCGGTATGAGCGATAATTTCGTGATCATTTTCCAACTTTACGCGAAACATTGCATTAGGGAGAAGTTCGGTTACAACACCAGAAAACTCCAACACTTCTTCTTTGGACATAAATAATGACTTCCTTTAAAATTTGTACATTGATCTTTATTTATTCACTTAATCTTTATAATTCACGCATTTCTTTTTACTTTACGGAATTATTTTGCAGTGTTCATACCTTATTTTTCTGATTTTGTGAACAAAAATCCAACAAAAAGAAAAGGATTTTCTTTTTATATTTATTGACTAACATTTTTTAAAAATCTTGAGCATATTTTTACTGACAATTTCAGCTCGACTTTGCTAACATTTTTTTGCTAACATCTTAAGGGCGCATCTCAAATAAACTTGTATAATACGTGATTACACTAAGATGCACTCTCTACGTAAGATACATTCTCTCACGCCTTTCTCCCTCTCTCAAACACATTTTCTTCAATTTTGTCTTTGCCCTATCTTTGTCTTATTTTTACACTGTCACTGCCTTATTTTTTATTTTTCAACGTGCTGTTCGCTCTCCTCTTCAACATATTTTTCACTTGTCTCCTTAATTTACATTATTTTTTATATTGCCCTATTTCTTTTTATATTATTCTGTGTTCACTCTGAATTTTGTGTTTACCCTGATACACCTGCATTCATAACGCGCGTTCTTTCTGCTGTTTTTCTCTTCAAAATGCCTTAATTAAATTATATCCGTTCATTATCGATAAGCATCCCCTTTCAGAGCAAATGCTGTAAAAAGCCACTTAAACAATGAAGTGCTTTACACCATTGCACAACACAAAGAATCCACACAGCACAGCGCAATTTTTATTGGCAATCTAGAAAACATTTTTTACAGAAATACAGAAAATCTTATAAAAGAAAACACGATTATACGTTTTTAAGTTTATTTTTCAAACATTGTAAACACTTTGTTTTCAAAATGCTTTTCATAAAAAAGAAGCGGCAACACTAACAGTTCCGCTTCTTTATTCATAACACTTATATGTTATATCCTGCATATAACTAACAAAGCTTTTTAATATTAAGAAGAGAACCAATCCGACAATAATTCATACTCCACTGGATCATCGGCACATTGTCCGCTTCCACACTCAAGTATGGTAGAAATCAGATTTGCTGCAATTAAAAACACGAATACACCGCTTACAATTTTATGCAACATTGGTAAAGGAGAAAACAATTTAAATTTGTATGGCAACTCACTTAAAATTAAGATGAAGGTAACCGCAAGAATACAAAGAACCGAAATAATAAAAGCCCAAGTATAAAAATGAAATCCTAGGAACATTGAGCCATATCCAAGATCGTCTGGTGTAATATGTAAAAATATCTGCCGAGCAGCAATGATACTCGTCACCATACAACCGAGGATAACCATACCATAATGGGTATTTTTAATTTTGTGGTGAATATTGAGTAGAAAACCACAGCCTGCAAGTATCAAACCAACACGTTGAAGAAGACAAAGAGGGCATGGCAGTTCGAACTTGACCAGCTGATAATAGAAAGCGACCAACAAAACAATGGATAAGCCAATAAGTCCTAAACAATTAATAAAGATAACACAATGGTGATTTTTTTGTTCAGTATTTTCCATGATTATTCTCTCAAAAAGACAAATTTAAAACAGAAGTTGCATGATGATTAAAGGTAAGAAGGATGACAACAAACAAAACTGTCCAAAGAATATAACTTATATTTTTTTTGCCACATATAACAGATACAGACAAACTTAAAGCGATTAAAAATGGGAAAAACATGACCCGAGCACTCCTTAAATATTTGTAAAAATGCGAGCCGTATTACGGAGTTATTTGGCAAAAGAGAGGCTATAAATTAATTATCCACAATTCATTTTCTACATTTTATCGTCTTATAAAAGTAAACATCACCGAAAGCATTTCCCTTCAAATTCCTTTTCCAGAAAGAAAAAGTGTATTTTCATCACTTTTATCTTTATGATAATAAATAACATTTGCTAAATGATGCGTCTTCATAATCTCTTTTTACAACAATAAATTTTCTTATTTTCGACTTACTTTTGCATCAAGATTTTTTTATTTATGGCAAAATAATTGTTAAAATTAGGCAATGATTTGAACTAGAATATTCCTTGCATACCAGAATCACTTCCTGTCTTTTTATTTTTTGTTTTTTAAGAAATAAACTGCCTCTTTTTTAGAAAAAAGCATAAAATTTTTTAAACATCTTATAATATCAGATTATAATATCAGAAGGATTTTACTTGTCCTGATCCCATATATTGCAATCAACCAGCCTCCAGCTTTGACAGCCAGCCTCCAGCTTTGACAGCCAGCCTCCAGCTTTGACAGCCAGCCTCCAGCTTTGACAGCCAGCCTCCAGCTTTGACAGCCAGCCTCCAGCTTTGACAGCCAGCCT
>NZ_JBAFWY010000001.1:532438-543030 GCF_036576165.1 Bartonella rhinolophi | reverse complement strand
GCTTTGACAGCCAGCCTCCAGCTTTGACAGCCAGCCTCCAGCTTTGACAGCCAGCCTCCAGCTTTGACAGCCAGCCTCCAGCTTTGACAGCCAGCCTCCAGCTTTGACAGCCAGCCTCCAGCTTTGACAGCCAGCCTCCAGCTTTGAAGTCCTTTTCAATGAACAGTTAAAACTGTGTCAAGATGGAAAACATGTGTCAAGATAAAAGATATTTGAGCCAAACAAGAGGATTTATTATTTGTCCATAGCTCTAGATTCTTCCAATAATATCTTTTGCATTTTCACTTTTCCGATAAGTTATTCCCCTAATTTTTATCTCTTCTCTGGTTTCTTTTTCAATTTTTCTGGACTCTAACAATCCTTTTCGCTCACACAAAACAATCTGACGAAAAGCAAAATAAGGAAGCTTTTTCCTCACTTGCACACGAAACCTACTTCAACAATTGTTGTACTTTAAGCAGCACTGATTCTGACACGAAGGAAGGCAAATTTCGGCTTTAATTTTCAAATTTATTTTTATCATCATTCCATAAAAACACTTCCCACATCCATGTGTCTGAAACAAACACATTTCATTGAAGTTTTTTTCATCAAGATTTGCACATTTAAAAAGCTTAACCACACTTAAATTTTCAAGATTTTTTCTATAAAAAGTATTTTCTGCAACAAAATACGCTTGCCACAAAAAGAAGCTTCACGACCATTTTTATACACTTTATCCCTCTTATCGTTTACACTTAAGGCAAGCGCACCACAGTTACAAACCTTCCCCTTTTAACAAATATTCACAAAAGAGCTTCTCATGCACTTTGAACGAGACCACATCATAAATCTCTTAACTGCCATCTCCAAGCTTTGCTTACACAATAAAATTCAAGAATAGATTTTTGTTATTATCAATGATTTTTTCAATGATTTTTGCCTCTAGCTTAAGCTTAAATTTTTGCTCCTTGATCTTGAGAGACAGTCATGCAGATAGAAAAATCCTCCATCTAGCAGCCAAACGGAATATCCAAATGTGTCCCATGGTGTCCTATCAAGATGTTTAAAATATCAACGCACTCGATCAAAGTTTCAGTTTTCGTTTAATCGCAAAAGCGTAAATAATGATTTAAAGAAATGGGGACATTTTGGTTATAAGCCCTCCCAGCATATTCAAAGGACGTGTCAACAAAATACGCCATAGGGTTCTCATTTGTACTGTATTTGTTTAAGCTGTTTCATGATCTATAGAAAAAGCTGTTATTCTGTAATCAATTGACTTTGCAAAAAGGATATAAGACTTTAAAAAATAAGGATAAAGAATCGCATTAAACACTTGAAAAGGATGTGCAATGACTAAACAATCATGTGACGTAGCGATTTTAATGGGCAGCCAATCCGATTGGCAAACGATGCGCCATAGCGCAGATATTTTAAGCTGCCTTGGCATTTCTCATATATCGCATATTATTTCGGCACACCGGACACCTGAACGCCTTTATCAATTTGCAAAAGGTGCGAAAGCAGCAGGTTTTAAGATATTGATTGCTGGCGCTGGAGGCGCAGCACATCTTCCAGGTATGTTAGCTGCTCTCACTCCTCTTCCCGTTTTTGGTGTTCCAGTACAATCACAATCTTTATCTGGTCAAGACTCTTTGCTTTCTATTGTGCAAATGCCAGCAGGAATACCAGTTGGAACACTAGCAATAGGCAAATCAGGTGCTATTAACGCAGCGCTTTTAGCTGCAGCGGTTATGGCAGTTTATGATGATGATTTAGCACAGCGTTTACAAGATTGGCGTCAACAACAAACAGCCAGTATCGCACAAACGCCTACAACTGAGATTTAATAAGATGACACAGTTTTCTAACATTTTTTCTGCACGCAATACCTCCACCTCACCTCACACTTTCACCTCACCCACCATAGCTACCTCACCTCACACCTCTACCCCACCCACCATAGCTACCTCATCTCACACTTCCACCCCACCCACCATAGCTACCTCACCTCACACCTCTGCCCCACCCACCATGTCTACCTCACCTCACACTTCCACCCCACCCACCATAGCTACCTCATCTCACACTTCCACCCCACCCACCATGTCTATCTCACCTCACACTTCCACCCCACCTACCATGTCTACCTCACCTCACACCTCTGCCCCATCCAATAGATCTTCTTCTTTTTCTTCCTCTAAAATGTTGCCTGCGGGCAGCGTCATCGGTTTAATAGGGGGAGGACAGTTAGCGCGCATGTTAGCAATAGCTGCTGCAGAACTAGGGTATCGAACGATTATTTTCTGCCCTGAAGCAGATTGTCCCGCTGCCCAAACATCTAACGGGCACATTGTTGCTTCCTATGACGATAGCTCGGCATTAGACCGCTTTATATCGCTGTGCGACATAGTAACTTATGAATTTGAGAATCTTTCACTTCCAATGGTTCAATATGTAGAAAAATCCAAACATGTTTACCCCTCTTCCAATGTGTTAAAAATTACACAAGATCGGTTATTCGAGAAGCAATTTTTGAACGCCCAAAACATTCAAACAGCATCGTGGTATGCTGTTGACAACCCCTCTTCTCTTATTTCAGGGCTTTCTGCATTAGGTGGTCGTGGTCTTTTGAAGATGCGTCGTTTTGGTTATGACGGAAAAAATCAGATCATGCTGAATCATCCGAATGAACAAACCATCCATGAAACCCTTACGGCTTTTCAGAATCAACCATCGATTTTAGAGGCAATTGTTCCCTTTTTATTGGAAATTTCGGTTCTTGCGGCACGCACCCCCCAAGGGGAGCATATTTTTTATGACTGCCCTGAAAATCAACATAAAAATGGTATTCTCCATAAATCCTTTGTCCCATCACGCACTCCACTTACCGTACAAAAAGCCGCACAAGAAATAAGTGTCACAATTATGGATGCCTTAAATTATGTTGGTGTTCTTTGCGTTGAGTTTTTTGTATTAACGGATGGCAATCTTTTAGTAAATGAATTAGCCCCTCGCGTGCACAACTCTGGCCATTGGACACAAAAGGCTTGTATAACATCACAATTTGAGCAGCACATTCGTGCCATTTGTGATCTTCCTTTGGGCAGCACATACCGCCATAGCAATTGCGAAATGACCAATCTTCTTGGCAACAATCTCAATGATTTCAAATATTTTCTTACACAAGAGCACACATCCGTACATTTATACGGCAAAAGCTCCATTCAACCAACGCGCAAAATGGGGCATGTCATCAAATTAACAGGCCCCTCTTCAGGTCTGAACAATAACTTGGAGTAGAAATATATTTCAGCAAAATATTATCATACGCATGAAAGAAATATAAACACAAAGCATTTTAGATCATTTTTTTTCAGGAGTACTTTTCCAAACGCTCTTGTGCAAAATATTTTTGCCAAAGCGCTTATTGGTTTTGAGGTAATTTTTTTGGTACGTTTAGAAGCAGAATAAAAAACAGAATGAGCAAAACTGATTCCATGAAATGCAACGCACTCTTAGATTTACAAAGCACAAGCAATTTGCAAAGCATCTTGATACAACCGCTAGATCGATAAAAATTTATAAAACTGGGACAAGTGAACTCACCGCCTCTGCTTTCTCACTATCAAGAAATATGTGATGTTTCATAAGACTGGTTTGTGATGAGTGAAGATAAAATATTTATGAGATACGGCAAAAGCAGAAAATTTCAAACTGCCAGCTCTTCCTTCTCATCTTATGAAAAAGCTGAAATATGGTAGCTTACACCACCTATTGCGATGCACAAATCCCCCCTAAAGATGCGAAATTAGCAGCAAAACTTTATGAAAAGCTGCAAAAACTTGGGCTTAAAAACATCAATGATAGGCAGAGAGCTGAGAGCCACCTTTGTCACTTTTCAAACTCCATTTAAAGCGTCAAATTAAAGCTAAAAAAGCGCATTGAGAAACAACCAAAATATAGCTTAAAGTCATCGAAAATAAAAAATAAATATGAAGATCTCTTTACATAAAAAAGTCATTTCATGCTTTAATTTATATCAATAAATTTCCGATAAAATAAATAATCACCAAGAGGTAAAAATCTCTTTTTTAGTAATTTTTAGCTGTTTTTGCAGCTGGCTTCACTCTTTGTTTGCTTTTTTCAAAGATTCTCAAAAGTAGTTTTTTAGATTTTCAAAGGCTTTTTTAAAAAGCTTCAAAGACGCTTCAAAACCCTCTCTCTTTTTTGCTAGCAAATTTCAATTTTTGCGCTTTTTTTGCGCTTTTTTGCATTTTTTCGACTTTCTGGTATGAAAATCCTCTTTGACAATTTGACAAAATGTTCATTTAAATACGAATGCCTCCCCCCTCTTCCCCTTAAGGACACAACCCACGATCACACGACAATGCTGTTCTCAACAATAGCACGAAAGAAACAAAAATATTGAAGTAAGAACCTTGTTACGACGAATACTCCTTTTGAAGAGAGCTTTCTTAAATTTAAGAGCAGTCCTCTGTGATATCCTCTCTTCAAAACGCATCTTTTTAAAGAAGCCCCCAAAAGGTAAAGAGAGTTCAGCTCTAGAGGGAATTTGTAAGGGATGATCGCTTGACAAGAATAAGACTTCTTGTTAAGAATGCCGTAGATTTTTTTGCAATTTTCACTTGTTCGTAACGCTGAAATTGTATAAATGTTTTTCTTTTTCAGGATACATTTTATCATCATGATGAATCAAGTGTGATGCGATGTTATAATGCAGTCGCAATATCATAATATAACAATATTGTAATATTAATCGTGATATTAATATTGTAATATATGGTATTTGAGTTATAGCATTGTAATTGTGAGAATAAAGTTACAGATTTTTAAGTCACGTTAGTGTATATGGACGGTGAGTATAATGAAAATTAAGAATTCGCTTAAAGCACTGAAGGAACGCCACCGTAACAACCGTTTGGTGCGTCGTAAAGGTCGTATTTACATCCTGAATAAAACCAATCCGCGCTTTAGAGCACGTCAAGGCTGAGTGCATCAAGGCTCATGTTTTTTGTGCCTGCTTTTTGCGGGCATTAAGTTTTTTAGTTTCTTGAAAGTTTTGGATAATTTATCTTTTGGAGACTCATTTTTATGGGTTTTTTTGTCTTGTTAAAAGCTTTGCGATTGCGAAGCTTTTTTATTCTTCGACAAAGTTTTTTGGTTATTTTTGTAAGCAGTTTTTGTTTACTGTCTCTTGGGTATGGAAAAAGTCCTCCTTCTCTTCCCCTTGAAGACCCCTCTCTCCAATCGCTTTTACCTTCAGATGAGCTGATACTTGGTCCTCCTTCTTCAGCTCCTGCTGCCCCTCATTCAAGCACAACCACATTTGAAGAGTTTGAGACAACGCATTCTCCCCTTTCTCATAGAGCTGCGCAACGTAAAGAAGCGGAAATTTTACGCTTGCTCAAAGAACTAAAACTGTGTGCCAACGTCAATGAAGCAAAAATTATTAATCAACGGCTTCAACATTTATGGTTACAATCGGGCAGTGATACTATTGATCTTTTGATGTCATGGGCTGAAAATGCTATCAACGCTCATAATTATGGTCTTGCCCTTGATTATATTGATAATGCTCTTGCGCTTTTTCCCACTTACGCAGCAGCTTGGGTCAGACGTGCTTGGATTCATATTCAACTGAGTGATTTTAAACTTGCCATGTTTGATCTTAATCACGCCATAACACTTGAGCCACGCAATTACATAACATTTTTTGAGCTTGGGATTATCATGGAAATGACGGAGCGCCCACAACTTGCTATCAAAGCTTATGAAATGGGTCTCCATTATTACCCCCAAATGCAAAGGCTTCAAAAACGCATTGAGATATTGCTAGAAAAGCAAGCCTCGCAAGCTCTTTGAATGAAGAAGCTTTTTCTGAGTAAAAACTGTTCCTTAAGATTTCCATAAGAGATTTTCCCTAAAAATCTTTTTCTTTCAGATTATTCTTGAAAGCATTTTATATCTAGCCGAAGACCTCAAACTGACTTATAATAAGGAGTGGTGTTCTGCGCTTCTCGACAGGAAATAACACATTCCTGAGACCTTATTGATTTCCAAGGGAGCTGTCCCTGAGAAGGCTCGTGGGCTTTTTCATATGGCGCCCACCTACTGAGTAGGTTCTCGGGATCAATCTTTTCCATCGGCTGTTGCGGATCACCATTTTTTCACAAAGAGAATAATCGGCACAATTGGGGAAAAATTGTTTGCTGTTTGCACAGAACACACCCCTTGTTTTTGCCTTTTTCACACACGCACTTGCAATCTCACATCCGCACAAAGCTCATGAGCTTTTTCATATGGCGCCAACCCACTTTCTCGGGATCAATCTTTTCCATCGGCTGTTGCGAATCACCATTTTTTCACAAAGAGAATAATCGGCACAATTGGGGAAAAATTATTTGCTGTTTACACAGAACACACCTCTTGTTCCTGCCTTTTTCACACACGCTTTCACACCCACTACTTAGCAATGCTATAAACTATACCCCAATATCGCAACACCGTAGAGAGCATTATGCTCTTCTTTATACGACAGCATTTTTACGCGACAGCATTGCACCTGCACCGTAATATCATCTTTTCCTTTGATTCATTTTTTTACATTGCATGAATCTTTATGATTTTTTACCAGACTTGTGGGAATTTGTAGCAGTTTGTGCTACCTTGTTTAACGTAATTGAGCGATTTATAACAATTTATAGAAATTTACATAATGGTTGACCAAACAAGAGCACAAAGTACCCAATATTTACAATCCGCTTCTTTGGTTCGATCACATTTGCGCAAACTTGGCTTATCTCACCGCGACGCGCTTTCAGTACAAAATCGTGTGCTTTTTTCGCACCACGCCTGTTCTCACTTGATACACTATCTTGAGCAAAGAGGGGAAGATTTTTCGCAAATGATTTTGTCAGGTTATTTGCCCATCAAATCGGAAATAGACCCTCGTCCTTTGTTTGATTTTATAGTGTCACGGGGTGGCAGTTTAGCATTGCCAGCAATTCTTGATTCAACCACGATGGTTTTTCGTGCATTTTCAAAAAGCACAGTGTTAGAGCCGATGCGCTTTGGTACAATGGGCCCCAATTCAGACAGTAGCATTGTTGTCCCCAATTTTATTATAGTTCCACTTTCAGCATTTGACAATCAATGCCACCGCCTTGGTTATGGAGGGGGATATTATGATCGCACTGTTGCATCTCTTAAAAAACAAGGGCACCAAATTCATTTATTGGGTTTAGGTTTTTCCTGTCAAGAAGTTGTGTCGATTCCTCCCACGCAGCATGATTTAACTGTACAAGGAATTTTCACAGAAAAAGGTTTCTTAGAGCGTTAAAGTATGATTAAAGCGCTTATGCGATTTTTATTTTTAGGTGACATAGTCGGAGCGACGGGCTGCAATGCGGTTTTTCAACAACTTCCACATCTCATTGAGAAATGGCAACTTGATTTTGTTGTAGTGAATGGTGAAAACGCATCCAATGGCTTTGGCATTACACAAGAGACATATCAAGACCTTTTAGCAGCAGGAGCTGACGTTGTAACAACGGGCAATCATGCTTTTGGCTGCAAGGAAGCGTTACAATATGCGTATGAGAATGATCGTTTTTTGCGTCCAGCCAATTTTCCCCAAGGCACCCCAGGGAGAGGTTCGGGTATTTTTACAGCCAAGAATGGAGGACGTGTTCTTGTTGCGAATATTTTGGGGAATGTTTTTATGCCATGCAAAGCAGATGATTCGTTTGAAACGGCTGAAAAGATTTTGTCAGCCTGCTCTTTGATGGAGCAAGCAGACGCGATTATTTTTGACTTTCATGCAGAAACGACGAGTGAGAAACAATGTTTTGGGCATTTTCTTGATGGACGTGTCAGCGTTATTGTAGGGACGCACACGCACACTCCCACGGCTGATGCACAAATTTTAGAGGGTGGAAGTGCATATTTGTCGGATGCGGGGATGTGTGGCGACTACAACTCATCTCTTGGGATGGATAAGGAAGAACCGTTACACCGTTTTCTTTATAAGAAAAGGCAAAATCGTTATGAGCCTGCGCATGGTCCTGCCACACTTTGCGGTTTAGCAGTTGAACTTTCAGATCGAACGGGTTTAGCGGAAAAGGTTTCGGCAGTGCGCCTTGGTCCACGTTTAAAGCCTGAAATTCCAGATTTTTGGTGACTCTTTCTCACCCCTCTCCTTCAGCCCCTTCGGGAAGAACTTCCTTCCTCAAGCAAAGCTCCCTTCACCTCCTTCAGAAGACTTCCTTCCTCAAGCAAAGCTCCCTTCACCTCCTTCAGAAGACTTCCTCCCTCAAGCAAAGCTCCCTTCACCTCCTTCAGAAGACTTCCTTCCTCAAGCAAAGCTCCCTTCACCTCCTTCAGAAGACTTCCTTCCTCAAGCAGAGCTCCCTTCACCTCCTTCAGAGGACTTCTTCCCTCAAGCAGAGCTCCCTTTCACCCTCTTCGGGGGATGTCCTTCCTCAAGCAAAGCTCCCTTCACCTCCTTCAGAGGACTTCCTTCCTCAAGCAGAGCTCCCTTCACCTCCTTCAGAGGACTTCTTCCCTCAAGCAGAGCTCCCTTTCACCCTCTTCGGGGGATGTCCTTCCTCAAGCAAAGCTACCCTCTTAAAGAGGTATGATTCCTTCGAAGGGTTATGTTGTTATACGCTGAATTTTTGCACCACACTGTGCTAATTTTTCTTCCAATCGTTCGAAGCCACGATCAAGATGATAGACGCGATTGATGACTGTTTCTCCTTTTGCTGCCAGTGCAGCAATCACAAGAGAGACGGAAGCACGCAAATCGGTTGCCATCACAGGTGCACCCTGCAAATGCTCTGTTCCCAAAATGGTTGCAGTTTGTCCATTGAGTTTTATATTCGCTCCCAAACGTGTAAGTTCCTGAACATGCATGAAACGATTTTCGAAAATTGTTTCGGTGACACGTGCAGTTCCATGAGCACGTGTCATCAAAGCCATGAATTGCGCTTGCAGATCGGTTGGAAAGTCGGGATAAGGTCCTGTTTTAATATCCACAGGCATTATCTTTGTTTGTTGTTTGTCTCGTTTTACGTGGATTCCTTGTGGTTTTATTTCGATATCGAGTCCAGTTTTTTGGAGAACTTTCAACACTTGTGTGAGATGACGAGAATTGGCATTTTTCAGCAAAACATCTCCACCCGTCATTGCCACAGCCATTGCATAAGTTCCAGCTTCGATTCGATCAGCGATGACCCGTATTCTTGCACCACTGAGCTCTTTTACACCTTCGATGGTAAGCGTTGATGTTCCCTCCCCAACTATTTTTGCCCCCATAGCGTTAAGAGCTTGAATAAGGTTTGTGACCTCTGGTTCACAAGCAGCATTTTCAAGGACGGTTTTTCCGTTTGCAGTAACTGCTGCCATAAGCATCACATGGGTTCCACCAACAGTAACTTTAGGGAAACGGTAGTGAGCACCTTTCAATCCTTTTGGAGCTTTTGCATGAACATATCCATTTTCGATAGCAATATGTGCCCCTAAAGTTTTGAGTCCTTCAAGGATAAAATCGACGGGTCTTGTTCCAATAGCGCATCCTCCAGGCAGAGAGACATAGGCTTCTCTACACCGTGCGAGGAGTGGGCCGATCACCCAAAAGCTTGCACGCATTTTTTTAACCAGTTCGTAGGGTGCACATGTTGTGGTTATATTTTGCGCAGTAAAATGGATTGTCCTTGAATTTTCACTATCAAGATGCGCTTTTTGTCCTTCAACTGCATATCCAACCCCATGATTATTGAGGATACGAATTAACAGTTCAACATCAGCAAGATGGGGCACATTGTCTAAAATGAAGGGCTCTTGTGTGAGCAAAGAAGCAACCATAAGAGGCAATGCAGCATTTTTTGCTCCTGAGATCGGAATAGTTCCTTTAAGTTTTTTTCCACCAACGATTTGAATAGAATCCATAATTTTCCACTCTTTCCCTTTGAGTTTCCTCTTCCAAAGATTTTGACTCTTTGGGAAGCTATTCTTTGACAATGATTTTTAAAACGTACCATACAAAAGTTGGTTGCAAAAATGCCGTAAATATCAGTTTTTTAATTTTCTGTTTGTGCTCTTTTCCGACTTTGTTCTTTTCGTCGTTTCAAATTTTCGCGTAATTGCTTTGCCAATCTTTCTTGACGTTTTTTTTCCTTTTCATCTTGATGACTATTTTTTTCATCTTTTTGATTTTGAGATATTTGTGTCATTGCGCAACCTTTTGAGCAGTCTTGAGCGTCTTTAAGCAACGCATTGCTGTTAATGTAAAGAACTTATGTCATGACACAAGAAGGATTTTCTTGCAAGAATGCACAAATGCTCTCTTGCCTATTTTACGACAATATGGCAAAAGGCAGCGCACAGATTGAAAACTGCTGCGGTAGCTCAGTGGTAGAGCACTCCCTTGGTAAGGGAGAGGTCGAGAGTTCAATCCTCTCTCGCAGCACCATTATTTGGAAAATTTTTTGCACCTTCAGTTCTGCATTGGCTTTTTGCTTTTTTTCAGTCTCTTTACCCCTTTATCCAAACACTCCCCACTCTGCATGCAACCCTCCCACGCTTTG
>NZ_JBAFWY010000001.1:532164-532338 GCF_036576165.1 Bartonella rhinolophi | reverse complement strand
CTTCCAAACGCGAAAAAACTGCCCTCTCCTCCAAAATAGCTCTCATCCTCTCAAAACAACTCCGTCTTCTTCCTTCAAAAAACTCTACCCTCTCCCTCAAAGCGGCTTTGCTTTCCTTGCCCAAACATTCCCCACTCTGCATGCAGCCCTCCCACGCTTTGCTTCCAAACGCGA
>NZ_JBAFWY010000001.1:420866-532064 GCF_036576165.1 Bartonella rhinolophi | reverse complement strand
AAAAACTGCCCTCTCCTCCAAAATAGCTCTCATCCTCTCAAAACAACTCCGTCTTCTTCCTTCAAAAAACTCTACCCTCTCCCTCAAAGCGGCTTTGCTTTCCTTGCCCAAACACTCCCCACTCTGCATGCAGCCCTCCCACGCTTTGCTTCCAAATGCGAAAAAACTGCCCTCTCCTCCAAAATAGCTCTCATCCTCTCAAAACAACTCCGTCTTCTTCCTTCAAAAAACTCTACCCTCTCCCTCAAAGCGGCTTTGCTTTCCTTGCCCAAACACTCCCCACTCTGCGTGCAGCCCTCCCACGCTTTGCTTCTAAATGCGAAAAAACTGCCCTCTCCTCCACAGCAGTTTCCACTCTCATTATCCCCTCTCTCTCCTTAACCCCGTCCATGTTGGCATGTTTAATTTGACGCACCATCACTTCTAACGCCTCATTAAAACGGTCAATCTCACTTTCAAGCTTACGGATATAGGCTTCATCACGGTAAGCACGTTTAATCAAAGGTGGCATATCAGGCCAATAAAGCATTAAGTCCACCCATTCGCGTTGCGTGATCCATAATCCTCCCTGACACTGCGCTTTATGCTCTTCTGGGAAATTTTTTTGATAATAATGAGGAATGAGAATTTCAGGTTTTTTGGTTTTAATTTCCAACAATCCGTCTGTTCCGATAAAGGCATCGGGAGAAAATCCTTTCATGCGATCGTCGGCTAACACAAACCCGATACATTCGGGATTTGTATGCGTCATTGTGCCATAAAGCTGGCGTGCGGCTGGCTCTAACTCTGTACCGCGCCGCATAGAAAGGGTTGTCCCCTCTTCAACGGTTTTCCCTGTAATTCTTTCTCCAGCAAGTTTCATCATAACAGCATGGTATTTTTGGGTTTTTTGCCCTTGCTTTTTTTGTGCCATAACCATCTCAAACAAAGAGGCAGTAATTAAGCCATTGCGCGCTTGCTGCCATTCAGATGTCCCCTGCACACAATCGATAATGACTGGCATGGTATTTTATCCCTTATTTTGCGGCGTCTCCTCTTTTTGAAACGCGTTGTAATAAATCAGTCTTCATTTTTTGCTTTTGCAGCTTATCAAAAGCAGTTTTTTCTTATTTTCAGAGCATTGTGATTTTCGTTGTGATTTTCTTTTCTGCTTTTCAATCACTTTTTCTGATGGAAATTTTCCCTCATTTTTTCTCTATTGCCTGTCATGATGAAATTGCCATATTTTTCCATTTTCAACTTCTACCCACCTCCAACTTTTCCCCCATCCCATATCCCCATCTCATATCTCATGCGCAGAGCCTTTAAATTTTTCCTCATGCTTTTTGATTTTGACGCTCTCCATCCTCCCCTCCATCAAGCACAACGGCTTCTTTCCCCAAAGCGTCTTTTGCCTTTTATATACTCTTGTAGGGCTTGGTATATTTTTGCATGGATGGCTACAATTCTTAGTATTTTTTCTTAATATTTTTGATATCTCTCAATCATTTTGTTGAACGATGGAAAAATCATCGCGCAGATATTGCTCTGCCAAATTTTTTGCAACATACTCAGCAGCCTTTTGCGATATAAAGGGGAGTGCATTATATTTTTTTGGTTCCAATTTCACTGTATTTTGAATACGCCCAGCATAATAAAGTGGAATTCCCTGATAAACTGTTTTGAGATAGCTTGGCATTTTTTACCACCAATAGTCTGTTAACACATCGCAAGGACGCAAGCGATGTTGTTTTTTGTAAGAGCCATAAAGATTTTCTTCGTACTCTTGTGCGACTTTTTCGTCTAAACAAGCATGGTAAATATCGCTATTGAGAATGAACGGCTGGAGCTGCGTATTTTCTTCATCAAGATCATGATTTGCAATATAAGCATCAGCAAGCTGCTCACTCACGTCTTCTGCATGCAATGTGACAAGATCAAGACGTAAAAGTTTTTGAACAGTTTCATGTTCTTCGACGAGATCGAGAACTTCCTCAATCTGTTCGATAGGCCCTTCATAGGTATCACCCTTTTCGTCCTCACAGAGAATGACGATAATTTCATCCTCTTTAACAAATGGAATATTTTTCATGATTTTTCCCCCTGCATAGTTGATAAAGCGTAGCTTTGTCTTGACATGATCAAATATAGCGTTAGTCTTATATCCTCTATGGAAGAGATGTCAAATCATTTTATCTTTAATAATGAATATATTTTCAGTCTTTATGATACTTAAATGGCATATGTGAATAAAAACCCTGCCAAATTTATTCGCCTCATATCCTTTTAGTGTTCTCTATTTGTTCTTATCAAATGTAACCAATCACCAACAGACAGGGGGGTTAAAATGAGTGACTTAAAGTTAATAGAATATTGGTGTAGCCTTGATCAAAAAACACAAAAAGAGATTATTTTAATGCTTCGTGCGTTGGTCTCCGCAAGAGAGTTAAAATTGCCTGTCGTTCCTCAGGAGAAAGCTTTGAAACAAGATCAATAAACTCTTTATCTTCAAGACTCGCTCCATCTTCATAAAGGATATAATTCATACTGATATTAATTTCATGACATATACGCGCAAGAGATTCAATTGTTGGTTCTTTTCCTTCGGTAAGGATAGAATGAAGATACCCAGCTCCTTTTCCAGCAGCGAGAGAAACAGATCTTTTTGAGCGACCACTTTTTTTAAGTGCTTCACTCAATCTTTTACGCCAACCATTAATATTCATAGTCTCACCATATAGCGCGTCTCAAAAAAAAAGACACGTCCTTTTTATAAAATGGACTTGCATTATCCTCTAAAGCGGATAATATTAAGAAGATAAAATTTATTTCGGGGACAAAAGCTCATTTTCAGGTTAGAAAAACAATTCACTACCGCAAAGAGTGCAAAAAGCGCCCCCGAAAACCTACGTATCTCCAATATTCTCCTATTGGTCCTTTGCCATTTATGCAACCAAAAATCGTAATTATTGCATATACTCGCGTACGTACAATTGCCTCTTAAACTGTCAAAAGGAATAGCGAAAGAATGACTATTTAACAAAATAAACGGCAACACAAACTGAAACATTTTACTCGAAGTAAAAACTTGAATCTAAAGTCCTGCACATCTCCCAAAACATTGGGTTAGGTTTTATTGCGAATGAAAACACATAAAAAAGTAGAAAGCGGATTGAAACATGAAACATGTGAATCAACAAGAAACTCCTCATTATGAATCGTCTACGCTTCCTTACGTTTGCTGGTACCAAAATGATTTTCTCGGTGGTGTACGCGGTATGCGTGCACACGAGATTGGCATTTACACAATCTTGCTTAATGAAATGTATGCGCGCGGTCGTCCTTTGGAATTATCGGTAGAGCGTTTAGCACGTCTTTGTGGCTGTGACAAGCGAACATTTGTGAATGTTTTAGAAATGTTGATTGCGGAGGGTAAGATTTTAAATTTAGCGAATGGTTTATGGAATAAGCGCTGCGAAAATGTTTTTTACGAGCGCGCAAAATTGCTTGAACAAAAATCCTTTGCGGGTCGTACTTCTGCTCAAAAACGCAAGAAAATCAATATAAAGCTTCAACAGGCGTTCAACAAGAGTGCAAAAGATGATACACATAACTTAGAAGCTCAGAAAGAAGAAGAAAAGGAAACACCTGACGGTGTTTCAGAAAAGAAGTTTTTTTCTTCCTCTGAACCTCAGGAGGAGAGGGTGCGGGGGGAAACATCTGCGAGTCTCTCTCCTCTTCTCCCCCAGCCTGTAAAACCAGAATTGACCGAGCAGCTTACCAGCTCTCACAAGCAAGCCGAGAGCTGCACAACAGCCCCCAAAGGGCAACGTCTTCCTGCCGATTGGACAGCAGACATCCACGCAGCAATTTCAGAAGGTTTAAGTCAAGAGCAAGCACACTGGCAAGAAAAGAAGTTTCGCGATTACTGGCGTGCCAAAAGCGGTAAAGACGCACTGAAAGTTGACTGGCAAGCCACGTGGCGCAATTGGTTTCGCCGTGAGATTGAGCGACTAAAAGAAAATCAAGAAAAGCTTGCGACTTCTCCCTCTCATTTGCCCTCATCTGCATCCAGCAGTAACAGCAGCAGCAGTAACAGCAACAATGATGCTCTTTATCGGAGTCTCATCAACTACCGCGTATCATAACATGAGCACAATTTTTGAAATCAAACAAAAGCTTTCATCTCAAGCAGGCGCGATTGTAGAAATGCTTCTTCCACGAGGACGCAAACGCGGCAATAATTGGATTGTGGGGAGCACACAAGGCGAAGCTGGCCAAAGTTTATCGGTGTGTTTGAGCGGCAATAAAGCAGGTCTTTGGTATGATTTTGCGGAAGGCATCGGTGGTGACCTTCTAGACCTTTGGTGCGCAGTAAAAGGGATCACCCTTTCTCAAGCGTTAGAGGAAGCGCGCACCTACCTTAATCTGACACGTCCCAAACCTTTTATGGCACCTCATCGCACCTATCGGCATCCACCCCTTCCCGCAGGGAACACACCACAGAATTTGGTAAAAACTTATCTCAACCAAAAGCGCCGTATTCCGCTTGAGGTTTTAAAGCGCTACCACATAAAGGAGGATGGCGAAAAGATCATTTTTCCATTTTACAAACCTGATGGTACCCTTGCCTTAGTAAAAGAGCGATTAGCACAAGCGGGTGCAAAAACAAAACCAACAGCATCACAATGTGAGCCGATTTTATTTGGCTGGCAAGCTCTTGTTCCCATGAACCAAGCCACTCCCCCAACGGGGCACACTGCTCTCCCAACGGGGCACACTGCTCTCCCAACGGGGCACACTGCTCTCCCAACGGGGCACGCTGCTCTCCCAACGGGGCACACTGCTCCCTCAACGGAGCACACTGCTCCCTCAACGGAGCACACTGCTCTCCCAACGGGGCACGCTGCTCCCTCAACGGAGCACACTGCTCCCCCAACAGAGCACGCTGCTCCCTCAACGGAGCACGCTGCTCCCTCAACGGAGCACACTGCTCCCTCAACGGGGCACACTGCTCCCTCAACGGAGCACACTGCTCCCTCAACGGAGCACGCTGCTCCCTCAACGGGGCACGCTGCTCTCCCAACGGGGCACGCTGCTCCCTCAACGGGGCACACTGCTCTCCCAACGGGGCACACTGCTCCCCCAACGGGGCACGCTTTTATTCCCATGAATCGTACAATTGTCATCACTGAAGGAGAAATTGATGCACTCTCATTGGCAGCTTACGGATACCCAGCAGTTTCAGTGCCATTTGGAGGAGGCAGTGGAGGCAAACATAATTGGATTGAAAATGAATTTGATCATTTAGAACCTTTTGAGACAATTTTTTTAGCCACCGATATGGACAAACCTGGAGAGGAAGCTGCACTTGAGATTGCGCATCGACTTGGTCGCCACCGTTGCTACCGTGTCTGCTTGCCCTATAAGGATGCAAATGCGTGTTTAACCGCAGGCGTTGATTCTGCCACCATGGCAGCAGCCTTTTCATCAGCGAAAAGCTTCGCACCAAAAGGACTACGGCACGCTTCAGAATATAAAGATCAAGTTGTAAAGTTGTTTTGGCCAGAACCTGACCAATATCTTGGTTACACGGTTCCCTACCCTAGACTCAACGGCAAACTTTATTTTCGTCCATCGGAGTTAACGCTCTGGAGCGGATCGAGTGGAGCAGGGAAAAGCCAGCTATTATCGGATTGCATTCCACATTGGATTTCGCAACAGAGCCGCCTTTGTTTAGCCTCATTGGAAATGAAAGGAGAACAATCCCTGCGTCGTTTAACGAAACAAACAGGAGGCTTGGAGCAACCAACAAGAGATATGATTGAACAGATTCTGCAATTTTTAGACGAAGGACTTATTCTTTATGAGCATGTTGGTAAATCGAGCGTCGATACATTGCTTGATGTGTTTGACTATTGCCGTGCACGCTATGGCTGCGATCAATTTATCATCGACAGTTTAATGCGTCTTGGCATTGCCTCAGATGACTATGCAGGACAAGAAAAAGCGGTTTATAAAATGGTTGACTGGGCAGTTTTAAACGCCGTACACATTCATCTTGTTGCTCATGCGCGCAAAAGTGGCTTGGATAAGGACGTCCCTAGCACTGAAGATATTAAAGGTGCTTCAGAAATTGGAGCCAATGCGTTTAATATCATTACCATCTGGCGCAATCGGTCGTTAGAAGACAAAATTTTTGCAGCATCTGGGATGGAAGAAAAGGCGAATTTAGCCAAACGCCCGAGCGTGATTATAAATATCGCGAAACAGCGTTCAGGTGACTTTGAAGGAAAAGTTGGTCTCTGGTTTGACCCGCAAACTTATCGTTATCGTTGTTCTGCTGAGGGCACCCCCCACCTACGACATTATCTTGAACACAACAAGCAAAAGAATACAGCCCCCATAGCTGCTTTGGCAACAAAATAAAATACCACCTTCTTTAAAGACCCCCCCCTTTCAAGAACATGGGCTCCACAGCTTCTCCTTTAAGAGCGCAGCCCTGTACAATATTCCATTTGTTTACACACACAATAAGACAAAAACTTTTAAAACAATAATTTTTGAGAAGGCAACATGAAGCACAAAAATAAAAAAAACACTCAAACCCAAGATAAGCAAAAAAAGAAAACATCCGCTTTTCCCCTCCCTTCTCAAGATGAAGGAAAACAACGCCTTGGTCACTTAAAAACACAAGAAGTCCCCATTGAAACAAGCAATCCTTATTTTCAGTCAACCCACAAAGCAAGCAAAAGCAATCCACGCACCATCATTGCCATTGCCAATGCAAAAAGCCACCCCATTGCGCTTTTATACGCGAAAGGACATATCAGCAAAATGCAATATAAAGCAGCAGAACATTTTTATGTTTACTGGCGTCACAGTCAATCCGACCTCCACATGAGCCTTGATTACACGCGTCAAAAGGTTGATAGCAGCCAAAATTATACACATCCCATTGAACGTCAAATAGAGGCAGCAAATCATTTACAAGCAATCAAAATCCCCCTTGGTGTTCTGGGCTATTCACTTATTGAAAAAGTTGTTGGTTACGGTCAAGCAATCAAAGATTTGAGCCCTTCAAAACGCAAACAAAACTCATTGGCCGATCATTTACGGGATTGTTTAGATCTGCTAGCAGTTTACTGGGGATATACAAGCCATAAGCACTCTGAATGCTCCTCTGCTCCCAAAAAAAGAACAGCAGATTAAAAATCCACGCACCCACTCCAGCCCCCCCAACAAAATATTGAATATTCAAAATGCTTTCTGCAATATAAAAGAGGATTATCTATGTAAGACATCTAAAGCAGAGCATACCATAGAAAAGCGTCATTTTCAGTTGCAGTGTATATCCTTCACTCAATCTACAACTTTCATTCAACTTGAGCATATCTCATTTTATGCTCCCATAAAAGCCAATCTCACTGGAGATACCCTTCAGCAATCCAACTGAAAACCACCCCCACCAAAAAGCAGCCTACCAAGAGACACTTCCCAAGATAATCACCAGCCTCAGAAGTAATTTATCAAGAAGAGACCTACCAAAAACCCACTCCACCAAGAAGAAACCTGCAAGAGACACTTCCTAAGATAATCACCAACCTCAGAAGTAATTTATCAAGAAGAGACCTACCAAAAACCCACTCCACCAAGAAGAAACCTGCAAGAGACACTTCCCAAGATAATCACCAGACTCAGAAGTGATCTATCAAGAAGAGACCTACCAAGAACCCACTCCACCAAGAAGAAACCTGCAAGAGACACTTCCCAAGATAATCACCAGACTCAGAAGTGATCTATCAAGAAGAGACCTATCAAGAACCCCCACTCTGCCAAAAAGCAGACTACCAAGAGACACTTCCCAAGATAATCACCAGCCTCAGAAGTAATCTATCAAGAAGAGACCTACCAAGAACCCACTCCGCCAAAAAGCAGACTACCAAGAGACACTTCCCAAGATAATCACCAGCCTGAAAAAAGATCTGTCAAAAGTAGTCTCATGAAAAAATTACCTATCTTGCAGATATTTGTAAATTTCTTTCAAGTCTGCACCCATTGAAGATACATAACTCTTCTCATGGAGAAATATATTTTCAGACTCACTCTTCTCGAAAAAATATCGCTCTGAAAAAATAAAATCTTTTTTATATTTATAGTAGCACTCTAAATATGACCCATAAAATATGATGCAAATGAAGTAAGAACACACTTAAATAATCTTAATTAATAATTAAAATGAAGACTAAATGAGAAACATTAAGTCATTTACGCTGCAACTATTGTTTTATTGTGTCTATCTTATGCAAAATACATATTTTATAAAGCCACTATTTATAAAATATGTGCAAATAAGAAAAAATTAATAAGCAACTAATTTACAGTATGTGCTTTACATTTATTACTGTAGATTCTTTTATTTTTTTATATTGAATTAATTTTGATTATTACAACTATACAACTTATAATATATTAATAATAAAAGAAGAATATTATAATAGTTGTAACAACTGACTGATTTGAAATAAAAAAGTAAAAATATTCTTAATATTTTAATTTTTTTTTCATCTCCCCTCAATTTATATTTTTTCTTGGAAGTATTTCGCTCTTCATAAGTCATTTTAACTTGCTACAATAAAGAGTTTTCAGGACTTCTACGGGAATCTTTAATAATCTATTTTGATATAAATTTACATATAAATAAAACAAGTTTTGAAGTAATTTTACTTAAAAAATATGGTTAATTTTGGCAATTTTTAGGCAAATTATGTTCTTTTTTATGATTGTTGCATTTTTACTATAGTGATTTACTGCAATTTTATATATGATCCATTTAGATATTTATTTCTTTAAATAAATATAAAGGAGAAACACTATGAATATCAGATATTTTTTCATAGCCGGGGCAATGACCAGCGGTTTATTTCTTGCTCTTAAATCATCTGATCATATAGTCACTCAACATTATCCTTCAATTACTAGCCACTCGACTATTCATCAGCTTATTAAACCTTCTCCCGATACAAAAGTTATTACTCCTTCAAATACTCCAGAAATAGACTTAGATCTCCTTAATAAAACAAAAGGTATAGTTGATGATTTAAATAAAGTACAATATCATAATATTTCCTTACTAACACCTGAATTATACGAAGAAGGAAAGAAATTATTATTTGCTGTAATTGATTTTTTTGTTACTGTTTTAGTAGGATACCTTAGATCACTATTTTAAATAATACTCTTTAATGTACAAAACAGATTCTTCATATATTAAAAATAGAGAAAGGCCTTTGATTATCTTAGGCCTTTTTTATTTTACTATTACTTTTATCAATACTTATTCTTTTCATCTTTATTACATTTTTATAAAAATTTTCTTTGCATAAAAAACTGCATAAGAATAAATATAAAAATATATACTTATATAAATCCAGTAGCGAAGATATAAAAGAAACAATATTTGCCCTTTCAGTTTCTACGACTGCTCTATAAATGACAACGCATCAAGCCATAACATGATAAAAAAGTCTATCATATATCACTTCATCATGCTGTTGTTTTACCAATAGCCTTCATCAAGGCTGAAATAGTTTTCATCAATGCTGGAAAAGAAAATCCTCACTAAAGCACTAAATGTGATATAAGTCCTTACTCTCTATACTTAAAAGAGCATAATTATACGTTCAAAAGAAATATTACTCTGCTAAACAGATTTATATTATCATTTTTCTTTTGTTATAGTGACAATAGCTTTTGTTATACTACCTCTCCCACTTTTAAAAATTTTATCCTGCGCACTTAAGAAAGATTTGCGTAAAGCGCCCTCAGTAATCCTTCATAGAGTTCCATAAAATTAGAGTAGTATAAGCAGTCTTTATGAAAATTTTCATCTTTGTTTTTAAAATTACTTTTCTTGAAAATTTTATTTTTTTCATCCCAAGCTTATGTTGTATATTTTGATAATATTGATCTATTTTTAGCTATCGACATAATTTTATTGCAACCATCTATTTATTTTGAAAAAGCTGTTATCTGGTTCAGTGAGCATTTTTCTTATGACAATATTGTTTCATTGATTTAAACGTTTTACAATAAATACGGAAAATTTTAAAACTTTGAAAATTAAGCTTATCTTCAAATAAAATAAAAGCTTTGCCCTTACAGACCTTGCCATGCCCTCACAGCAAATTACAAACTGTACTAGCTTACGGCAAAATCCAATCATATAAAAATAAAATACATGATAAAAGCAGCCAGCCCCATGCAAATGAAAAAAACAACGCCGTCAATATATTAAAATATCAGAATATCAGACTTTACATCAGATTCTTGAAATATTTCATTTTCGAAGAGAGTGCATGGTATCTAATTTTTGAAATTGAATGGTGCGGGTGGTCGGACTCGAACCGACACTCCTCTCGGAACCAGATTTTGAGTCTGGCGCGTCTACCAGTTCCACCACACCCGCAGGCTGTCATAAAGAACAGACTTGTCCATTACTTCTTGGCACTATATGAAGAAGTGTAGATTCGTCAACAGTAGACTTTTCTTTTTTTTAAAATTTATATTATTTTTACCCCATTTGGTTTATTGAATGTAATTTAAGAATTTTTTCTTCATTTAAGTCGATGAAAAAACCTACGATATTAAACAGATTAAAACTTTGGACGATTTCTTTAGCAGATCGTCGCACAGCACCACATTGGCTTGGATTTATTGCTTTTCTTGAAAGTTCTATTTTTCCCATTCCTGTGGATGTTTTGTATATTCCAATGGTTTTTATCCACCCTCGTCGTGCCTATCGCTATGCTTTTCTTGCCACCACCTGTTCTCTTTTAGGAGGGATTGTCGGCTGGTTCATTGGGCATTATGCTTATGACAGTATTGCCAAACCGATTTTAGAATTTTACGGCAAATATGAAAGTTTTCAAGCACTGCGCAACAGTACTACACTGGAACTTCTGATGATTTTACTCATTATCTCAGGATTTTTCCACCTTCCACCGATTAAGATTATCACGATCTTAACAGGTGTCATGGGTTTACATCTTGGACTTTTTATCATCATCTGTATTTTATCCCGTGGGGCACGTTTTTATTTTCTCGCATGGCTGATTCAGCGTTTTGGACAAAAAGCTGTGAAGTATCTTTCTCACCATTTCAAATGGATTGTGCTCATTGGTTGTGTTAGTGTGCTATTGCTTTACGGTGGGATTATCGCTTTCCTCAATAAGCAACTTTCATTTTAGGGAACATGCTTGATGGCTTGCACTTTATCTCCTCGGCATCTTTTGAACCAACATCTTCATCGAGAAATAAGCAATAAAGAGCAAAGTTTATGGGCTCTTTTTCTCATTTTTTGCCTCTCTGCCACGACCGGCCTTGCACTTGGTTTTGAACATATTGGGAAATATCTTCCTTGCAATTTATGCCTCATTGAGCGCTTTCCTTACTATATTGCCATAGCATTTTTGATTTTAGCAGGTTTTGGGGCATATTTTTTTCGCATATCTTTGTGGGTACGGCTGTTCTTTTTATGCGTGTTTGTGCTCATGACAATCAGCCTTGTCCTAGCAATATACCATACAGGTATCGAATATGGCTTTTGGCCTGCTCCCCCCAGCTGTAGTTCAGACACAATGAAGATAATAACAGACGTTAATCAACTGCTCAGTCAATTGAATAATATTCACCCTCCTTCTTGTTCTGCAGCACCAGCGCGCTTTCTTTTTCTCTCCTTTGCTGGTTGGAATGCTGTTGCCAGCCTACTTTACATGCTGATGAGCCTCTATGTTGCTTCAAAAGGGCTCCTTTCAAACCGCAAAAAACGATAACCACAAAGTAAAAATGAGATTACACGCAACAACCCACGCTTTCTTCTATCCAAGCCACCTTCTACCCAAGCCACGCATCAACATTTCGCTTTATTTTCTTCCCCATCCTCTCCATGCGCATTGCTATAGCTTTTCAGCAGGCGCATCCTCCACCCCTTAACAGGCACACCCTCCACCCCTCAACAGGCACACCCTCCATCTCTAACAGACACACCCTCCACCCCTTAACAGACACACCTTCCATCCCTTAACAGACACACCTTTCACAGTAGGTGCATCCTCTCTTTGTAGACAAACAGCAAATTGTACACAAATAACAAAAAGTGAAGATACGCGTTACATTTTGTCATTTCTCCCTCTATACTTGTTTGTAATATTTTGATAAAAGTGCGTGCTGAAAAGCTGTGGAATTTAAGTGAGGGAATCAATAAATGCGAGCGGTTTCGCCATGTCTAAAGATGAAAACACAACGCCCCCTTCCTCTCTTCCACCAATCACTTGCTTAAATATCAGTCACCTTGACCCTCCAAATGACATGATGGAGCATGACCATGATGCATGGCGAGAACATAGGCAAAAAATTGACCTCAACGCTCCTTATCAGAAACCGCCCCATATAAAGCCGCGGATTAAATCGGCACCACGCATTAGACAAGTTTTTTGGTGCGATTTTCCTCACGATGCGATCTTGCCTGAGTTTTGGAAAAAGCGACCTGTTTTGGTTCTCTCGAAGAATGCGAAATTGTATGGGAATGTCATCGTTTTACCTTTTACGACAAAGTCGCAACCCAATAATCCAGCCGCATACCCACTGCAATCTCCCATAGAAAATAAAAAAGCGTGGATTATCTGTAACTATGTCACAACAGTTTCCGTAAGTCGTTTAAGCTGCTCGCACACTGTTCCAAGATTGCCGAAGGAAGATTTTGACAAAGTTGTCACACTTATGTTTCAATATTTACCGCATTTATAGCATTAAATCTTGAAGAAAAAAGAAATTGATCCACGCCATTGACGGCTGGAGCGAACGCATAATATGAGCTCATCTGCTTATAACATCAGAAATGATGGCTATTTCCCAGTGAAGGTCAGACAGGAGATGGAAAAGCAGAGAGCTGTTTCTTTTTTGGTTTTTGGAACGTAATTTGAAAAATCTTTAAAAAAATTCCCCAAATTGTCGTGTGAAGACAATTTTAAAAAGCACTCTCTGTGATTCCTATTTTAAAACCACACATCTTAAAACCGCCAACTAATATTTACAAATGGACTGCACAAAAACAAATAGGATACACAAAATAATTCTCTGCACTTTTGAGTTCATTAAAATCTTTCCCTTTTAATCAAACCACGCAAAATATACCGCACAAAATATGTCTTCTTCATTTTTTTCAGTGTTCACTTAACTTTTTGAAAGACAAATGCAATTAACATTTAAAAAATAAATAAACTTGATTAAATGAGTTGACTTTTATAGCAAATGCGTCTATATAGATCTTATCTACGGCGTCAGAAATGGTGACCGCTTCCCCAAAAGGGAGATAGGAACGAAGGAGTAGGCAACTGCTCCTTTCGTCGTTTTTGGAGAGGGGTTATTTTAAGAATTTTTCAATAGCTTGCAAATCATTTCTGAGAACATCTTTCACACGCATTATTTGTCATTTTTATTTTACTGTCACTCTTATCTTAAATCCACCTGTCTTAAATCCACCTGCAGATTAATAATCGGGATGTGCAAAACAGTCTTTTGTATTTTTAGACTCAATGAAAATCTTTTTTCTTTAATCAAACTGAGCAACAAACATCTTTTTTATTACCATTTTTATTATAACTGTTATTATAACTGTCTCTCTTCTTGGAGAAAAGACTTTCCCTTAGCACACTCTACCTCAACACAATTTCCCAAACATGGCCCCCAAATGTGGTTCTTATAACACGGCTTCCCTCGGCACAATTTTCAAATAATGATTATGATCCCTCGGAAATTTTTTTCAGTGTAATTTCTCCAGCATAGTCTCCAAAAGCATGATTGTTTTACATTTTTAGCATGCCCCCAATTTTCTCATATATCCTCTTTTCTTTGTTAATTTTTATTCTTTTGTGCTCATTTTTTACCAGCTTTTCTCACTATTTTCTCCCCCCCTTTATGGGATTTTTTTCTCACCACTGTCTTTTTAAACGTGCATCATTTTAGATTGACTTTTATTTTTTATTTCTTATATCTTAGAACTATTCTAAATAATAAGAGAATAGCAAATGTTAAAATCCCTTTTTTCATTTGTACAATGCAAAACGCTATCCTTGTATTCATCGCAAAGAGCGCTGTTTGACAAGATGATGTTGTGTATATTCAAACAGAGAGAGCAATATGCAGCTCTCTTTTCCAGATATGTAAGGACTTTAGAGTCTTATTTTTCGAGGAAAACAGCAATGAGCGCCCAAAAATCTCAAAATTATAAGCAGCATCCTTCTCTTTTTTCTCGCGGTTACGCAAAAGCAGCAATTGTGTCACGCAATCGGTCTTCTTTTATGAAAAATAAGCCCCTGCATGCAAACTCCCGAACCAGAACAGTAGCAAACCGCACCACCAAAAATCCATCAAAAACACAAAAACAAATACTTTTAACGTGGATTCAACCAGGTCTTGCAGGATTAATGGATGGATCTGTCTCCACTCTTGCACCAATTTTTGCAGCAGCTTTTGCAACGGGAGATACGTATAAAACTTTTTTGATCGGGCTCTCTGCTTCAATTGGAGCTGGTCTTTCAATGGGTTTTACAGAAGCAGCCCATGATGATGGAAAATTATCAGGTCGTGGTTCTCCACTTAAAAGAGGCATAGCCAGTGGCATCATGACCACAGTGGGAGGATTAGGGCACACGCTTCCCTACCTCATTAACTCTTTTTACATTGCGACGATTATTGCATTTATCGTTGTATTTTTTGAACTTGGCGCCATTGTCTGGATCCAAAACAAATATATGTCGACCCCCTTTTGGCGGGCGTCTTTACAAGTTATCATTGGCGGAACTTTAGTTTTTGTGACAGGAATTCTCATCGGCAGTATATAACGCTATATAGTAGCGCTATATACGCTATATAAAAGAAACACTGGAGGGCAAAAGGGACACCTTCCCAAAAACACTAAACACCCTCCCACCTTACAGAGCTTGTATTGTTCTAGATTGAAAAAAGAAATTCACGTTAACACCCTTAACGCTCTTTTGGCAAAATCTTTACAAGGCATTGCGTGAGGTGCTTGTTTTTACCACAGGAATTTTTATAGACAAATTTTTTATCAACAATAAACAATACCAACAATATATGAGCAAACACTAAGAATAACGCTCTCTCAACCATTAAAATTGTTGAGAAATTTTAAGGAAATTTATGTCGTCCCCCTTTAGACAAACATCTTTATAATTTTTTTATGTATATAATTTTATACATATAAGTTAAAGAGGTATTCACTTTTATGTTAAATGAATAAATTATCATGTTAAACTGATACAGAGAGTTCATTTTTATTTTTTGAAAAAGTTTTAACCATGCCTCATACGCAAACTAATATAAATTTAAAGAGCCAAGAGAATACCTCTTCCTCCAAAGTAACTTTATCGATTCAGCGCCTTGAACATGGGCAAGGTTTAGAGCTTCCTTTTTACGCCACAGCGGGCTCGGCTGGGCTTGATTTACGTGCAGCTCTTGCTGAAAATGAAACAATTACCCTTGCACCTGGGCAACGGGCTCTTATTCCAACGGGTTTAATCTTTCATCTTTCATGTGGTTATGAAGCACAAATACGTCCACGCTCTGGGCTAGCTTTAAAGCATGGGATCACCTGTCTAAATACTCCTGGAACAATTGATAGCGATTACCGCGGTGAAGTTAAAGTTCTTCTCATTAATTTGGGACAAGAAAATTTCTCCATTGAGCGGGGAATGCGCATTGCACAAACAATTATTGCACCTGTCATTCAAGTTAATGTTTGCGAAATTGAACCGGAGCAAAAAGACAGCTCCCATACATCAAATGAAGGTCGTGGTGCAGGTGGCTTTGGCTCAACAGGAGACCGTTAAGCCAAAGTGAACAGCAAATTTCCCTCTTTTCTCTCTGTGGGGAACGACAAGACACTCCACACTAGGGAGGGGCGTTAATACGCCCTTTACTGCTTTATCACATCACTTACTGTGCACCCGCACCCTGTGTTGTATATGCTGGGGCATCATCCATCATACTTGCTGATGCACTTTCTGCTGTATGCTCCATAGCACCATCTGCTATGCCTACCGCACCACCAACTGTGCTTTCTGTCACACTGCCCCCCTCTTTCTTTGCAATAGTAACATTGGAAGATGTTTGCAGCCCCATCAGACCGATTTTAGTATATCCAGCAACTCGCACTTGATTGAGCAAATCCACCACAGCACCATAATCGATTTCACTATCAGCTTTGATTAAAATCTTTGTATCGAGATTTCGGTTTGTTTCCTTCAGCAAGGCTTCAGTAAACCCTGCTTGGCTGACAAGATTATCGCCGACATAAAGGGAACTGTCTTTTTGCAAAGTCACATAAAGGGGATCATCGGGCTGTACCACAACAGCAGGTGCTTGCGTTATAGAAGGCAACTGAACAGGAATAACAGATGTCGCTAGAGGCGCTGCCACCATAAAAACAATGAGCAGCACCAAAACCACATCAATAAAGGGGGTCACATTGATCTCATTGTGCAACCCACTCTCATTTGTATCCCAATCATCATTAAAATCTGTTTTCATTATTTATAACTCTTTTGCTGTCTGCGTTTATCGAGTTCACGGCTCAAGAGCCTCTCGATCGCAGCAACGATATCGCCTAAATCATTGCGATAACCGCTCAGAGCTCGCATCAGGCTATTATACATAACAACAGCAGGAATAGCCACAAAAAGCCCGATAGCAGTTGCCAGCAAAGCTTCAGCAATTCCAGGGGCAACCACATCAAGCCGCGTTGTTTGAGATTCAGCAATTCCGATAAAAGCATTCATGATCCCCCAAACAGTTGCAAAGAGACCAACAAAGGGAGCAATAGCGCCGATGGTTGCAAGAACAGCACTCCCACATGCAACACGCCGCGTAGCAGCCAGTAAACAGCGCGACAAAAGCAAATGAACGCGCTCCTTCACGCCCTCATTAATATCACGGACAACCTCACCATAGCGAAAAATTTCCTCATTGGAAATAATATCTTCATTGATATCCATCGACTCATATTGTCTCCCACAAGGATCCTCAATTCCAAGAGGAGTGATCTGTTGTGCAGAAAGATAAACCTCTTTTAGCACTTCTTTTAAGAAACCTACCCCCGCTCCTTTACTTTCTTTCAAGCTTGCAGCCAAGCGCGTAAGGGTCTGAGCATGCAGAGCCAAGCGCAGTTCATAACGTGCTCTTCGTTTTGCTAAAGTAATTTCAACGATTTTGACAAAAGCAATTGTCCAAGACATCACAGAAGCCACCAGCAAAGTGACAATAACAGCTTTCACAACCCAATCAGCTGCCATAAACATAGAGAAAGGGGAAAGATCGTGCGAAGAAAATGTAGCAGACATGCTGCCTAAGGGGACTGTCTCAGGTTCCATTTACACCTCACACCATTTTGGATTTACATTTCTGATTCTACCGCCTCTATAGCGCTATCCTCCTATAATATAACTATGTTCAATTTAAGGAATAAAACTTGATAAATAAAGTATAGTTTTACTTTAAAACTTCGATTTTTTCAAAGACAGCTCCTGAGCACCTCTTTTTAAAGTGATTTTACAGACAAAACTGATTTGATAAAAAACATTTTCAAATGAAATGAAGAAATGGAACTAAAGCAATTGTTGGGCGTTACTCAAGCAGTAAATTTGGCAGTGAAATTTGTTTGGCTTCCATGCAAATCATCACAAAAAATATACAATCATGAATAACAATAAACCAAGAGAGGGAAATATCGCCATGGCAAACCACAAAACAACAGAAGAAAAGAACTTGCAAACACAACTAGAGAAATTACGCAATGAAATTTCTGGTATCACTTCAACATTGACAAATCTTGGAGCAAATAAGTTAGACACAGCCAAAGATAAAGCTGAAAAACTGTACAGCTCTGCAAAGGAAAACAGCGAAGAGATCATGTCGCAAGCGAAAGATAAAATTAACAATTTTGAACAAGCCATGAACAAATGCGTCCGCAAAAATCCAAGCAAAAGTGTTTTGTTTGCAGCAGGGATTGGCTTTGTTCTTGCCCAATTATTGCGTCGTTAATCAATGTATACGCTCCTCGCCCCCCTTTTTAATTCTCTTGTCAACGGAGAGCTCAAAAACACCGTTAAGCAAATGCGTCGTCAAGCCATTTGCCGTGGAATTATTGGAATGTCTTTATTCATATCTTTGATGTTTTTGTGTACCATTGGCTTTATTGCATTATGTTCGGTTATGACACCCCTTGCCGCAGCCAGCACAATGTTTTTCATTTGGCTTTTTATTGCAGGATTAGCTCTCTTTGTGGGTCGACTTCTCAGAGCTTATCAGCTTCACAATCAACAAAAACAGTTGAAGCAACAACAGCAAAAATTTATGACAGACGCAACACTTTCTAGCATTGCACTTCTCAGTCAGCATCTGCCTTTTGCCAAATTGGGCGTTTCAGTTCTTGGGCTTGCGACCTATTTTTTGTGGAACAAAGATAAAAAAAACCGCTCTTAAAAGAGATTTTTCATCATTTTATCCCCCATAAGGTGCTTTTTTTCCCCTATCGAAAAAAAGCACCTTTTTTGCCAACCCCCCCATTCATAAATATAGACGAGATGGTTTAAGACAACCCACAACTATAAAAACTTTCAGGAAAAATAGTCGAACATATCGTTTAAAACAAAACAGCACCACTTAAATCATCATCATTTACCATACACTTTCACCCTTATGCGCGCGCGGATTATATGCAAGGTTTGATGAAGATATCTACGACCAATCTCTTGCCTCATAACACAAGTCCATATTTGGACTTTTATGCTCAATGATGAAAAGATTCCACAATGATCAAAACGCACGAAAAAATAATGAATTATATTATTTGTGATTCAACACTTCTGATAAATTGGATAATCTAGATAAAAAACATTCATGCTCCCTCATCATAACTTCTTCAGAGAGGATCACTCTTTGAAGCAACATCATGATGCGCGATAACATCGATCATCTCTGTCACGATAGTATCAAGAGTTTCTCGATCATCGCCTTCTGCCATAACGCGGATCATTGGCTCGGTTCCAGAGGGGCGTATCACCAATCGTGATTCTTTTCCCAAACGCTGGGTCGCCTGATCTATTGCAGTTTTGACCGCATTTTTTGTCAGCACATTTTTGTTTTTAACTGTAACATTTTGCAAAATTTGTGGCACCGGCTCAAACCGTTTACACAACTGGCTCATAGAGTTTTGACTCTCCTGCATACAAGATAAAACCTGTAAGGCAGCCACCAATCCATCACCTGTTGTTCCAAAATCGCTCAACACAATATGCCCAGAAACCTCACCTCCGACATTATACCCCTTCTGACGCATCGCATCGACAACATAGCGATCCCCAACCTTTGTCCGAATAAGCTCCAACCCTTTAGAGTGTAAGAAACGCTCAAGCCCAAGATTAGACATAATTGTTGTCACCACACCGTTGCGCTGCAACCGTCCTGTTTTATGCCAATGTTCCGCAATGACCGCGATCAACTGATCCCCATCAATGGTTTGCGCCTTTTCATCGACAATTAAAACACGATCTCCATCTCCATCAAGAGCAATTCCCACATCGGCACGCACTTCATGAACTTTTTGTTTCAGAGAAGCCAAATCGGTTGAGCCACATTTTTGATTAATGTTGAAACCATCTGGAGTATTATTGATAGCAAAAACTTCAGCTCCCAATTCCCATAAAGCACGCGGTGCCGCTTTATAAGCCGCACCATTGGCGCAATCCACAACAATACGCAAACTATCCAGACGAACATCGCGCGGTAAAGTCCGCTTGGCATATTCGATATAGCGATAAATATCACCTTCAACCCGTTTTGCGTAACCAATTTCCGCACAATTTGCTAAAGATTTTGAAAGATCGGTATCAATTAATTGTTCAATTTTTCTTTCTACCTCATCTGAAAGCTTAAAACCATCGGGGCCAAAAAGTTTAATTCCATTATCATAGAAGGGATTATGAGAAGCAGAAATCATCACCCCAATATCAGCACGCAGCGAACGACAAAGCATAGCAACAGCAGGTGTTGGCACAGGTCCCAACAAAAAAGCTTCCATTCCAGCAGCAGTAAATCCTGAAACTAAAGCATTTTCCAACATATAACCCGATAAACGAGTATCTTTTCCAATCACCACACGGCACGACTGATGTTGCGATCGAAACAAAACCCCAACAGCCATTCCCACTTTCATAGCAAAATCTGGTGTCATAGGAAAAGAATTGGCTTTTCCTCGAATTCCATCTGTACCAAAATATTTTTGCGCCATTCTTACTTTTCCTTTATACGCACTTTTTTCTTTCGCGGTTGTGTGACGCAGCTTCTTTTGCAGTTGCGACGTAGAAAATTTTGGTACAGAAAGATCTTCTCAAAGCAGTAAGATCATTTGCAGCGCTTCATCCTTTCAAGATAGTCAAGACACCCACCATAAATCTTGCTCAAAACAAATCTTATCCAAAACAAATTGCGCATTTTTCTTAAAACACCATGCATTTTCCCCCCCTACTTTAAAAAAACGCTCGTGCTCTCCAAAAATTCAAAAACCGTTGACTTAACAACCTCACGAAATCCGTATTTTCCCGCTTTTTTGATGCGCTTCCACGCTCAAAACCCCACTATAAAAACAACCTTAAAAGTCCATACTATTTTACAACCACACATATTTTTTGTAACAAAACTTTTTTGTAAAAAGCGAACCCTTTCATTTTTAAAAATTTTCATTTTTTAAAAAGCTGTTTTGTAAGGATTTTTTGTAGGATAATTCACCACTTATTCCAATATAATTTTTCGTATATTACTATTTTTTGCTTTTCGCATATTGCTTTTGTGCATATTATTTTTGAGGTGCAAAGTAAACTTTGCACCTCTTTTTGTGATCCCACACATTTGCTGCATGGGGAAATTTTCAAAAAACACAGCCTCTTTAAGCATCGTTAGAAGGTGTTTGTTTTCCTTTCTTTTCAACAGCATCTACACTTTTCTCTGCACTTGCATCTTTTTTTGTACTTGCACCGTGTTCAGAAGATTTTACGGCTTTAGCTGTCGTTTTTGTGCTTCGTGTTTTTTTATCAGATTTTTGAGACTGAGCGCTTTTTAATTGCACCTTTGTATCATGTTTTGCATTCGTTGATTTTTCTGTTTCATGTTCAACTTTGCGCTGTGCTTTTTCTTCTCCTTTTTCACGATCATCTGTTTCATCTGGCATAACTTTCCCAAGCTCTGTTTTGCTTGTTCCAGTTTTTGGCACAGACGAAATACGCACAGAAGCATTTTCATCCTTTTGTGTGCGTGAAGGAGGCTTTCCTGCAATTACTTCGTTAATTTCCGCTCCCGTTAAGGTTTCATATTCTAACAAACCTTGCGCAAGAGCGAACCATTCTTGTTTTTTTGTTTTCAAAATTTCCGTAGCACTTGTATAAGCATTATCAATCAGTTTACGCACTTCAGCATCGATCATGCGTGCGGTTTCCTCAGAGATATTTTGTGTCCGTGCGACGGAATGCCCTAGAAAAACTTCATCTTGGTTATCACCATAGGCAACATTTCCAAGCAGATCAGAAAATCCCCACCTCGTAATCATTGCTCGCGCTAGTTTTGTCGCTTGTTCGATATCCGAGGAAGCTCCAGAAGTGATATTTTCCTTCCCAAACTTTAATTCTTCAGCCACTCTTCCGCCCATCATAATAGCCAAACGCGAAATCATCCACCGATAGCTCATGGAATAGCGATCGCCCTCAGGCAACTGCATGACCATTCCCAGCGCTCTTCCTCTTGGTACGATTGTTGCTTTATGAACAGGATCAGCAACAGGCACATTCAGAGCAACAATAGCATGCCCCGCTTCGTGATAAGCAGTTAATTCTTTTTCTTCTTGTGTCATAGCAGTTGATCGGCGTTCAGCGCCCATCATCACCTTATCTTTAGCATCTTCAAACTCTTGCATCGTCACGACTCTTTTATTGCGACTAGCAGCCATAAGAGCAGCTTCATTGACAAGATTCATCAGATCGGCACCAGAAAACCCTGGGGTTCCCCTTGCCAACACTTTCAAATCGACATTAGGAGCTAAAGGCACATTGCGCACATGAACTTTCAAAATTTGTTCACGCCCAGCAACATCAGGATTTGGCACAACAACCTGTCGGTCAAAACGCCCAGGTCTTAAAAGAGCAGGGTCGAGCACATCGGGACGGTTTGTTGCAGCGATGAGAATAATGCTTTCATTGGGCTCAAACCCGTCCATTTCAACAAGCAACTGGTTTAAGGTTTGCTCACGCTCATCGTTTCCGCCTCCCAATCCTGCACCCCGATGGCGCCCAACAGCATCAATTTCATCGATAAAGATAATACAGGGTGCATTTTTTTTAGCCTGTTCGAACATATCACGCACACGGCTTGCACCAACACCGACAAACATTTCGACAAAATCTGACCCTGAAATTGTAAAGAACGGCACATTAGCTTCACCCGCCACGGAGCGCGCCAGCAAAGTTTTACCCGTTCCAGGAGGACCAACGAGCAAAACACCCCGTGGAATACGTCCTCCTAAGCGTTGAAATTTCTGTGGCTCCCGTAAAAACTCGACAATTTCTTGTAAATCTTGTTTTGCTTCTTCAACACCAGCGACATCTTGAAAAGTGACACGTCCCTGCGCTTCATTGAGCAATTTTGCTTTTGACTTTCCAAACCCCATAGCGCCGCGCGATCCACTTTGCATTTGCCGCATAAAGAAGATCCAGACCCCGACGATAATAATCACAGGCAACAGTGAAAATAACAAATTAAGGAAGATACTATTGCCCGAGCTTTCAGGAATAGCCTTAACATTCACATTTTTGCTTTCTAATTTTTGTATCAAATTTGGATCTCGTGGTGCATAAGTTGAAATAACTTTATACTCAACGGTTTGTCCTGTTAACTTTTGACCTTGAATGGTCACAGCTTTCAGTTCATTATTCTCAACTTTCTGCAAGAATTCGGAATAGGACATTTCTCCACTTCCAGAACGCTGACCCTCTCCATTAAAGAGAGAAAATGACACAATCAAAATTAAAGCAATGACTCCCCAAATGAGGAGAGAGCGGTAATTGGAATTCATATTAGATCCACTTAATAAAAATACAGGTTTTTAAAACAGTTGTCTTTAACATATAACCTTGTCTGCCCCTTGCCAAGGTATGAGGAGATGTTTGTCATCTTTTTTTAGAATGATTCTTCTTATATCCTTATCTCAACATTAAAAAAAGGTTCAATAGTGTGTACAAGAGCAGCATCTTCGCATGACAATAGCCAGTCAAAGGGAGCGAGAATTCGCTTTATGAGAACATTTTGTTGAAAAAGAGCTTTTTGTTCAAATGCGCATTGATAAGTGAGCTCAGGAATATTGACCTCTTTATCCTTTAAAATCATCGGAAGCGATTGCAGAGATGGGAAATGTGGGTGTTTGCAATCGCATATGCTGTTTTGGCACAAAAATTCCATTTGGGATTCCATTTGGCACAAAGATTTCAGATGCTCCAAATCAGCTGGTTTCACCGTTATAGCATTGGATGTATGATTGGTAATCTGATAACGCCCATCCCACAGAACAGTTTTTTTAGGTGCAACGATTGCCTCTTTAATATTTCGAGATTCTCGCCAAAAAGCGACACCACTGATGCTACATTCAATAACAGATCCAGCCAAAGTGAAACGCTGTTTTTTGGGAGAAGAGAGACATAATTTCTGTGCAAGAGTGGTCAATTTTTTATAGGGCAGCAAATAAGAGCTTCCTCCCATCAACACCGCAAAAAGCCCAACAACGAACGGAAAATCTGGATGTTGATGTAAAAATGGCACAGGCTTTTCAATAAAACAACGTCCATGTTCCACAGCAATATCTAAAGCCAAAATCAAATCAGCAATATTTTGCGCCTGTCTACGACGTTTAAGCGCAGCTTCATTAACTTTTTTAGCAATATTGGCAATTTTCTTTTGTGGAAGGGATTGGCGCACACGCACGCGTTCAAAATTGAGATCCTCATTTGTTGGATCATCAATCCATGTTTTTCCCTGCAAACGCAAATAAGCACGCAATGTTTTACGCTTTACACCAAGAAGAGGACGGATCAAGCGCACTTTTTGACGCAACAACGCTTCACGCGGAATACAAGATAATCCACGCTCACGCACCAATATACAATTTTTTCCTGTCATCTCTGCAATATTTGCTGTCATCTTTGCAGCACAACCTTCCCCTTGAAGATCTCCAAAGATTGTTTGCTGCAAAGCATCGACATTTTTTGAAATCCGTTGACTACGCATCTGATAAGTTTCAACCTGATCGTTGAGCGTATGTCCTGTCATAATAAGCGTTGCACCTTGTTTTTGCGCTTCTTGAAACAGGAGATTATAACGTGCTACACGTGCTTTTTCAGCGATATGAGTTTTTGGCTTTTCTCCATCCCAGCGCAGAGTTACATGTCTAATATGATGTGCACGACAAATTTCTGCGACATCCTCCACTTCACGCGCAGACTCTCTACGCAACCGATGATCAACACTCACGACAATCATCTCGGGAGGAACAGACAAAGTTGTTAAATAATCTTTAACCAAAAACAATAAAGCTAACGAATCACTCCCTCCTGAAACTGCAACAATCAATTTTTGACACTGGATAAAATCTGACGTTTTAAAGAGATTTTTTGCTAATCTAACGAACACCGCGCACGACTCCGCTCCTCTTGAAGACGTTTACAAAAAATACAATCCAGCGTTTTATAGTGGTTTGATATATTGTCAAATAAAGCACAAGCTTCTTTATTTTGACCAAGAGCAGCCATACTCACTGCTAATTTCAGTAAAATCTCAGAACCGTAGAGCTTCTTCTTATCTGTGTACCATACAGTGAGATAAGTTTGTGCCGCTTCATAATAGCGCTTTTGTCCCAATAAAGATTCTGCCAACCAAAATAAAGCATCCCCGCCCAAAGGGTCTTTACGATAACGGTCTTGAAAAACACAAAAAGCCTTTTCGGCTTCAACATAATTAGCAGAAAGAATAAAATCGTAACCCTTTTTATACAACACTTGGGGAGAGAGAAGAGACAACTCTTTATCCAAAGGAGGGTTATCAGAAAAACAAGAATAAAAAGCAGAACCATCTTTATCAAAAAGCTTATGAAATTGTTTTTGTGTATCTTCCAGACTATTATGTTCAAGCACTGCTTCTATCATATTCAAGAGCTTATCTAAATCATTGTCTTGAAGCAAAGATGCCTTATTTTCTAAAGCCATTTCTTTAATTTTAATCACACTCAGATCGGAAGAATCCGCACCCTTATCAGAAGGCGCTGCATCTTGTGCTGAAGATTCTGCATCCTTATCAGAAGGTGCTGCATCTTGTGCTGAAGATTCTGCACTCTTATCAGAAGGTGCTGCATCTTGTGCTGAAGATTCCGCATCCTTATCAGAAGGCGCTGCATCTTGTGCTGAAGATTCTGCATCCTTATCAGAAGGTGCTGCATCTTGTGCTGAAGATTCTGCACCCTTATCAGAAGGCGCTGCATCTTGTGCTGAAGATTCTGCATCCTTATCAGAAGGTGCTGCATCTTGTGCTGAAGATTCCGCATCCTTATCAGAAGGCGCTGCATCTTGTGCTGAAGATTCTGCACTCTTGTCAGAAGGCGCTGCATCTTGTGCTGAAGATTCTGCATCCTTATCAGAAGGCGCTGCATCTTGTGCTGAAGATTCTGCACTCTTGTCAGAAGGTGCTGCATCTTGTGCTGAAGATTCTGCACCCTTATCAGAAGGCGCTGCATCTTGTGCTGAAGATTCTACACCCTTATCGGAAGGCGCTGCATCTTGTGCTGAAGATTCTACACCCTTATCGGAAGGCGCTGCATCTTGTGCTGAAGATTCCGCACCCTTGTCAGAAGGTGCTGCATCTTGTGCTGAAGATTCTGCATCCTTATCAAAAGGCGCTGCATCTTGTGCTGAAGATTCCGCACCCTTATCAGAAGGCGCTGCATCCGCAGAGGGATCTGTATCATAAGTAGAAAAATGCTTAGGACTTCGCGATGCACTTTGAGCAGACAAGGCGAAACACGCAATAAGACTTGATGCTAAAAAGACAACTTTCCAATTTTGTTTTTTCAATACATACATACCTTTCTTCCTCAACAGTTTAATTTAAAATAAGTCTGAACCCTTAACATTGTTTGTTTTAACCACCGCGCACAACACTGATTTTCGTAACAGCGCGTCGATTTTGATTCCAACAAGAAAGATCGTTACACACTGCCACAGGTCTTTCTTTTCCATAAGAAATTGTTTGCATCCGCTGTGCAGACACACCAAGAGAAATCAAATAATCGCGCACAGCAACAGCACGACGCTGCCCAAGAGCCAAATTATACTCACGCGTACCACGTTCATCGGCATGACCTTCAATTGTAACGAAGAAGAAAGGATGACGAAGCAACCATTCAGCTTGCCGTCTCAAAACGCGTTGAGCATCAGGTTCGATAGAAGAGGAATCGAGACTAAAGAAAATGCGATCTCCAACATTCACAGTAAAATACTGCTTTGCCACTTCTGGCGTCTGATGAAAATTTGCGTCATTTAAAGAGGCACTATTTATATCGTGCGCAGCAGTATTGGCATGTTTTCTACCACACCCAACAAGCAACACTGCAAAAAATAGAGCGACTATTAATGGATGAAAAAGAATATTTTTGATAAAATACATATATTGGTATCCTTGTTATAAGCGCTAAAATTGAAGGAAATACATTATTCTAACACTTTTCAAGAGTAATGTCCGTTTTTCATGAAGATAGATGCATCTTTTCATTTCATCAGCTGCTTTTTACCTTCTAAAATTTTCTTTTTACAGCTTTTTTTAAGCACCAACATGGGATATCAAGCTGCCTAAACACTTTTTACACGCAATACCACGAGATTTCTTTATGCGCTATCTGAACGGCTTTTTTACGATTTTTCTTCTGTGTCATCCTGACGATTTTTCCGCAGCGCATTGAGTTTTGCAAACACTTTATCTGCATCGAAACTTTTGTTGAGGTGTTGTTCATCCTCATCTTCACTGAAAGCAACACTTTCTGTAACTGATGCTGGAAGCAAGGATCTATCTTCTTCAGAAGAGATGGGACGATTTCTTGCGCTGCGCTGAAGTTCAAAATCCAGATCAATTTGCGAGCACAAACCAAGCCCCACAGGATCCAAAGGCGTTAAATTAGCGCTATTCCAATGGGTTCTTTGACGAATTTGCTCAATTGTTGCTTTTGTTGTTCCAATCAAGCGTGCAATCTGTGCATCTTTTAACTCAGGATGGTTGGTGACCAACCATAAGATACCATTGGGGCGATCCTGCCGCCGAGAAAGAGGAATATAACGAGCACCTTTGCGTTTTTTTTCAGGGATATGAACCCTTGATTCTGAAATTTTCAAGCGCGCAGTTTCGTCAGCTTCCACACGTGCGATTTCACTACGCGTCAACTGCCCAGAGCTAATAGGATCCAAACCTTTAATACCGTGCGCAGCTTCACCATCTGCAATTGCTTTAACTTCCAACACATGCAATTTACAAAAATCTGCAATTTGGTCAAAAGAAAGTGCGGTATTATCAACCAGCCAAACCGCCGTAGCTTTAGGCATCAAAAGTTGTGTTGCCATTTCTATTATCCTCTTGTTTGCCTTGTTTAAGGCAGATTACCACCCACTTTAGGAATTTAAGGGCTTTTCCCCTTATTATATCAGTCCCTGCTCCCCCATTTTATAAGAGCGAAACACGGAATAAATCACTTTTGCCATGAAATCACACCCCGTTATAGCCTGATTTTTAATGAACGACAAGAGCACCTATCTTGTGATGATCTTCAAGAGAGGATCTTTACCTTTAACGTGATTTTTTTTATAAAGGGTTTGTGCGATTTCTTCATCCCATATTGCGGCGCATTTGCGGCATATTTGTTCTTTAAATAGGGATGTTGGATCTACCTTGAAACTGAGGAAAAATCTTTCAAGCAGATAAGGGAAACCCTAAACGGAAAGAGAAGCTATGGCAGGACATTCACAATTTAAAAATATTATGCACCGTAAAGGGCGTCAAGATGCGATGCGCTCGAAAATATTTTCTAAACTTGCACGTGAAATTACAGTTGCAGCCAAACAAGGTGCTCCCGATCCTGCCATGAATCCACGCTTAAGACTTGCTGTTCAAAATGCTAAAGCACAATCGATGCCAAAGGACAATATTGAACGCGCCATTAAGAAAGCTTCAGGCACTGATGTCGAACATTATGATGAAGTGCGCTATGAAGGATATGGTCCAGGGGGTGTTGCAGTCATTGTCGAAGCTTTAACCGATAACCGCAACCGCACCGCTTCAAACGTGCGCGCTGCCTTTACCAAATCGGGTGGAGCACTGGGAGAAACAGGTTCCGTGAGCTTCATGTTTAATCGGATTGGTGAGATCATCTATAAATGTGAAGCAGGTACAGCCGACCATATCATGGATGCAGCGATCGAAGCGGGTGCTGAAGATGTGCAGTCAGAAGAAACAGGACACCACATTATTTGCGCATTTGAAGATATTGGTGAAGTTTCTAAGACATTGGAAGCAAAACTGGGCGAGGCAGAATCGATCAAAACTGTTTGGAAAGCAACCACCCTTGCCCCCATAGATGAAGAAAAAGCTTTGTCGATTTTACGTCTCATCGCGACATTAGAAGAAGATGATGATGTGCAAAATGTTTATGCCAATTTTGATGTCAGCGATGAAATTTTGGCAAAACTCTCTGCATAAATCCCTTTAGAGAGTCACTACCCCCAGAGTGTCACCTTTTTTGTGCCACCTTCTTTGTATCATCATCGATGGGCATGATCTTTTCTCTATGCCCTCCTTCTATACACCCTCTTATCACAGAAGCTGCATAACTATTATCAACCTTGTTTTATACACAACAATCCTCCCCGCGCCAAAGCGGAGGATTAAACGCGTGGCGCGAAAACACTCCCATGCACTTTCAACAAAATACTCAAATGTAAATCTCTTTAAAATCCTTCCTTAGAAAATTTTCATCAACACAAACAGTAGCACAACGAAAACAGCAGCATCTTTACGTCATCATCGATGAGCATGATCTTTTCTTTGTGCCCTCCTTCTATACACCCTCTTATCACAGAAGCTGCATAACTATTATCAACCTTGTTTTATACACAACAATCCTCCCCGCGCCAAATAAGCCAAACACACATTTGCGCGAACCTCATAACCTTAAAAAATAGCTATTCACTTTATAAAACGGCTTATTTATTTCAACAACGGCGACCACGCTGGATCAGAGGCATCATTGGGTGTAGGCAATTGACGTTCATTACGCCCCGTAATATCAATCGTGTAAATTTTAGGTCCCATACCAGGATCTTGACGGAAGAACATTAAGACACGACCATTGGGCGCCCACGTTGGTCCTTCATTGTGGAACCCTGTGGTTAAAATGCGCTCTCCTAGCCCATCAGGACGCATAACTCCGATGGAAAATTGTCCCTCAGACTGTTTTGTAAAAGCAATATAATCTCCACGCGGAGACCAAATGGGTGTAGAATAGCTGCCATCATTTGAAGAAATACGTTGAATATTGCTGCCATCGGCATTCATCGTGTAGATTTGCGGTTTTCCATTGCGGTCTGATGAAAAGACGATTTGTGTCCCATCTGGCGAATAAGAAGCCGATGTATCAATGGCTGAGGTTGTTGTAAGTCGCGTCATAGTGCGCGTTCGCAAATCCATGGTATAAAGATTTGCACTGCCATTGTTTTGTAACAAACTCATGATCACTTTTTGCCCATCAGGAGAAAAACGCGGAGCAATCGTCATATTATCAAAGGCTCCGATCAATTCTCTTTGTCCCACTTCAAGTTGTTGAAGATAAACATGGGGTGTTTGTTTGTGCCCATAGGCCATATAAGTAATTTCTTGCCGCTTAGGTGAAAAACGTGGGGTCAGCACCAGTTCACGGCCTTTAGAAATATAGATCAAATTTGCGCCATCTTGATCCATAATCGCTAAACGTTTAATACGTGCATTTCTGGGACCCGTTTCATCAATAAAAACAATTCGCGTATCAAAGTAACCACTTTCCCCTGTCATCTGACTATAGACTTCATCTGCAATCATATGCGCAACACGCCGCCAACGTTCTGTGGCTGTATAAAAGCGCCGTCCTTTTAACTGCGTATGTCCAAAGACATCCCATAAACGAAAATCGACTCTCAATCGCCCGTCGGTCTCTCTTATCACTTGTCCTGTAACTAAACCTTGCACATTGGTTTTTTTCCAACCGAGAAAATTTGGCTCAATATCAGGGTTGGGAATTTTTTCAAAAAAAGATGCCTTGTTAAGTGGAGAAAACAGTCCCGACCGTTCAAGATCAGCAGTCACAACAGCAGCTATTTTCTCTCCTATCGAATCATTGGACAAAAAATCCGTAATTGCAATTGGAATGGGATTAAAGTCAGCACTTGAAATTGTGCCTTTCAGTTGCGCATGTGCAAATGAAAAACTCGAAAGCCACAAACCTGCGGTGACAATAAACCAAGAAAAAAATGTGTATCTCGTTATAGCCATGGGAATGTATCCTTTTATTGGAGAGAAAATATATTTGCATCTCATCGATTTATCTCTTGGAAGGGATCAACATTAAAATCGAAACCTTGCTTCCACAAATCATATTGATCGCGTGGGAGATCTGCATAAGGTTGGCACGAAAAAACAGCCGCATACACCTGCCTTGTCATAATAGCTTTCTGACTCTCATCACCACTGAGTGGATCAATAATCGGATCTCCTACAACCATTCCTTCGTAATTGAGAGAAAATCGTAAACGTACAACTGGACGATTTCTAAAATCTCCACCAAGAGCAACAAGCTTCAGCTTTTTTTGAATACATGCACCAGTGATACTTACTAATGTTTGTGCTATTTTTGTAGCATCTTTAGTATTTCTTTGTCCACCAAAAGCTTCTGGTATGCTGGAGCGTTTTGCCCCACCTCCTTGCGTGCGAGCATGATTAAGCAGATGTTTTTCTTCCATTGCTAAAACATGCTCAATTGTTTGCTCAGCTGTTTGTTGATTTTGTTTTTTCACAGCCTGCGCATTTTGGTTTGCAAAGTGTTTATCAGGTTTTGGCTTGGCCTGCGGGAGAGGAGATTTTTCTGGCAGCATTTTTTTTGGAGCTTGTTGATGTTCTGGTGTTTGTTCTACAGGCTTTTTTTGTACTACCGGAGCTGAGCTTTGTGGTAATATCACTTCTTCATTTTTAAGCGTTTTTGGAGATGCCTTTGGCACAACAGGCTCTGCAATCTCTGGAACAGACTCTACAGGTTCATCAGGGGGAACAGACTCTGCAACCTCTGGAGAGACTACAGGTTCATCAGGGGGAACAGATTCTGCAACCTCTGGAGAAACTACAGGTTCATCAGGAGGAACAGATTCTGCAACCTCTGGAGAAACTACAGGTTCATCAGGGGGAACAGATTCTGCAATCTCTGGAGACTCCACAGGTTCATCAGGGGGAACAGACTCTGCAACCTCTGGAGAGACTAAAGGTTCATCAGGGGGAACAGATTCTGCAATCTCTGGAGAAACTACAGGTTCATCAGGGGGAACAGACTCTGCAACCTCTGGAGACTCTACAGGTTCATCAGGAGGAACAGACTCTGCAATCTCTGGAGAGACTAAAGGTTCCTCTGTTGCGCGTTCCTCTCCTGATGACAAATGCGTTGTCTCAACATTGCGTGGTTTTTCTTTCGGCATGAAGGGTGCAATACTATCGACCTGTCCATCTCCGAAATGATGAGCTTCTTCTTTTTCTTGTGGTTTAGTGGTTGGTTTTACTGCAGAAATTTCCCGTACAGGTGCATCTAATGTACCTTGTTGAGAAGAAAATTCTTGATCCAAAGAGGCGAAGGTGATTGGAATTGCTTCCAACTGTTGTTGTTGTTGTAAAGAAACGGGATTTATAAAGTGCATAACTCCCAAACTGAGAAGGGTTGCATGCACTCCAAGAGATAAAATCAAACCTCGCTTCATGCTATGATGAGAGTTTTTATTCATCTCCGTGCCTTGTTTTTTACTTTTAATAATTTGTCTGTGCTAAACTGGCTAAAGCAACTTGTGAAAACCCTGCCTTTTGAATATCTGCAAGCAATTTTAACACTTGTTGATATTCAACAGTCTTAGCAGCACGCACAAAAATACGTTGTTTTTTTTGCGCAGGATCCGTCATTAATTTAGCCTTGAGCTGCGCAATTAAAGCTTCTGGGGTATCGTAGTAATCTTGACCGATAGCCAAACGCCCTTGTGCATCAAGAGAAACCGTAAGTGGAGAACCTTTCATTTGCACAGGCCCAGCTTGACTATGAGGCAAATCAAGAGGAACACCATTGACCAAAAGTGGCGCAGAAACCATGAAAATGATTAGTAAGACCAGCATAACATCAACAAAGGGTGTTACATTGATTTCGCTCATGATTTTGCTGCGCGAACGAGATCGCCTGCGTACATTTTTACGAGAAGAAGAAGCAACAAAAACGCCCATAAACGGCTCCCTTTTATAATATGGCTTCTATAATGATGAATGGGACGTGCGTGTCTCATCAATACGCCGTGATACAATTGTCGAAAATTCATCGGCAAAATTTTCTATTTGTGTGATAATCTGTGCACTTTCGTTGATCAATTTATTATAGGCAATCACCGCTGGAATTGCTGCAAACAAACCAATAGCAGTAGCCAAAAGTGCCTCTGCAATACCTGGTGCAACAACTGCCAACGACGTATTTTGAGATGCTGAAATAGAAAGGAACGACCCCATAATACCAATAACTGTTCCAAACAGCCCCACAAAAGGACCTGCCGACCCAAGCGTAGCTAAAAAGCTTAATTTTGATTCTATTTTTGCACTTTCACGCTCTAAAATAAGATACATTGCCTTATCAATTCTATTTTGTAAATTTGTTGACGTATGGATCCCTTTTGCAAGGGATTTTTTCCACTCTGCCATTGCTGCCATAAAAACCGCTGAGATACTATTGGGACGTTGATTTTTACACGCTACATACAGTTCTTCTAGAGGCACACCTGACCAAAATGTCCGTTCAAATTGTTTTATTTCACGTCGTATTTTCCGATAGGTCAATATTTTATCAAAAATAATTGCCCAGCTCCATATAGAAGCCAAGAACAACCCCACCATAACAGCCTTCACAGCCCAACTGGCTTGCATAAATAAGCTGAACACTCCAATTGCATCAGGACTTGTTAATTCTGTACTCGGCATCATTTTGTCCCTCTCACTGAAAAATTTATCTATCAAAATTCAATAAAAAGTTTATTTTAAGAGCTTATTTTATAAGTCTATAAACTTAAGAAAGCAAATTTCAGTTTTTTTTACGAACATCTCCCTCTATCGTATTTTTTACCCAAAGCACTTTTCAGCAAGAAATGTTGAAAAAAGCCCTTGAGGCAAACGCCGTGGTTTTCCTTCTTCATTAATGAGAGCAATTTCAACCTTCGCAGTAGCCAACATGATATTATCACGTAAAATAGATTGATCCATAAAAAAGCGTGCCTTTTGGATGTAGTTTATCTGCGTTTTAACTGTTAAAAGATTGTCGAGCTGTGCTGGTCGAGAAAAATTAATTTCGATATGGCGCACAACAAAAAACAGTTTTTCTCCCTGAGCACCTGACGCTAACAATTTGTTATTAAATCCTGTATCCCGCAAAAATTCTGAACGGCCGCGTTCAAAAAACTCTAGATATCGTGCATGGTAAACCACACCAGAAAAATCTGTATCGGCAACATAAACGCGCACTTGTAAATTATTGATATAGTCATTTTTGAAAGAAGTTGTCTCAGTCATCTTCTGCGTCCCATAAAGTTGCCTGTAATTGAGAATTATTTTTTATATGAGACATTTGAGCGTTTTTTTGTGTTAAAATCGTGGAATCTGGAGAACAAAGCCCTAAATGGGACCAAGCTTTTTCTGTGAGTATTCGTCCACGAGCAGTTCGTTGAATAAAACCTTGTTGCAGCAGATAGGGTTCAGTAATATCTTCGATGGCATCACGTGCTTCTGATAAAGCAGCAGCGATGGTTTCAATGCCCACAGGACCGCCTAAAAAAGTTTCTGCAATGAGTAACAAATAGCGACGATCCAATGGATCGAGACCCAAATGATCAACTTCAAGACGAGAAAGAGCTTCATCAGCCAATTTGCGATCAATTTTTTCCACCTGTTTGACCAAGGCAAAATCACACACACGCCGTAAAAGCCGTCCTGCAATCCGTGGAGTCCCGCGTGCACGACGTGCAATTTCATGGGCACCATCATCACTAATCTGCACCGAAAAAAGGCGAGCATTGCGTCGAACGATATATTCTAACTCTTCAATAGTATAGAAATTCAATCGAATAGGAATGCCAAAACGGTCGCGCAATGGTGTTGTCAAGAGCCCCAACCGTGTGGTTGCAGCAACCAAGGTAAATTTAGCTAAATCGATTTTCACTGAGCGTGCTGCAGGCCCCTCACCAATGATAAGGTCAAGCTGATAATCCTCCATGGCTGGATAAAGAATTTCTTCAATCGCTGAATTTAAACGATGAATTTCATCAATAAATAAAACATCGCGTTCTTCCAGATTGGTTAAGAGAGCAGCTAAATCGCCTGACTTGGCAATAACGGGACCTGAGGTAGAGCGAAAATTAACCCCCAATTCTTTTGCCATAATCTGTGAAAGTGTTGTTTTTCCCAAACCAGGAGGACCAACAAACAAAACATGATCGAGCGCTTCTTTGCGTGTTTTTGCCGCTTCGATAAATATTTTTAAATTTGCACGCGCGGCTTCTTGACCAATAAAGTCATCAAGCACTTGTGGTCTTAAGGAGCGATCTGGGTCGCTTGGAAAGGAAGCGCCACTCAAAAGGCGCTGATCTTCATCTTTATTCATTGTGACCTTGTGCTAAGTGAGAGAGAAAGCAATTTGAGGCTCTGACGAATAAGCAATGCAGAAGAAACGGTTTGTTCTTCATCTTCAAGGGCTTTCTTTGCTGAAGCAAGAGCACTTGCTGCTTGATCGCGTTCAAAACCGAGCTTGACCAAAGCTGCCAGTGCATCATGGATAGGTTGATCGGCTGTTTCCAAATGGGGGCTTGGAGCAGAATAAAATGCGTTGTTAGAAAATGCGTTGTTGTTGGATGGCAATGTTTTGCTTTTGAGTTCTCTGACAATTCTTTCACTGACTTTTTTCCCAATTCCTGGGGCACGGCTTATCATGGCAATATCGTTTAATGCAATCGCTTGTGCCAGTTCATTTGGCGATAAAGTGCCCAAAACTGCCAAAGCAACTTTTGCCCCCACCCCAGGGACATTTTGCAAAAAACAAAACCACTCCTGCTCATCTTTTGTGGCAAAACCAAACAAGCGGATAGCCTCTTCACGCACGTGCGTTTCAATAAACAGGCTTAAACTTTCCCCCACAGCTGGCAAAGAAGGAAAAAGCCGATTTGACACAAAAACAATATAGCCCACCCCCTGCACATTCAAAATAATATGATCATCAAAGACATGCTCAAGAATACCCTTTAACTTACCGATCATACCGTAACTCCTAAATGAGAAGGGAGCTTTACATTGTGGGTTGTCTGGCGGTGGGTTGTATGGCAAAGAGCCAGTGCCAGTGCATCAGCTGCATCACTGCTATCGAATTCAGCCCGCGGAAGCAACACTTTCACCATCATATGAATTTGTTCTTTATCGCCATGCCCAACGCCAATAACTGATTTTTTCACTGTATTTGGAGCATATTCAAAAACAGGCAGATTTGCTTGTGCTGGCACGAGGAGTGCAACAGCACGCGCTTGGCCAAGTTTTAAAGTTGCCGTAGCGTTTTTGTTGACAAAGACATGTTCTACAGCGGCTTCATGGGGCATAAATTGATGCAAAATTTCGGAAAGTCCTTTGTAAAGCTGGCATAATCTGGAAGCAAGATCGCGCTGTGCATCAGAAGAGACAGTGCCTGCTGCAACAAATTGTAAACGATTGCCAGAAAAGTCGATCACTCCCCATCCCGTTCGCCGTAATCCGGGATCAATACCTATAATACGAATCGTTTCTGCCATAAGAGTAAGCTTATGCTATTTTTCTGCTTTTGCCTAGACACTGAACTTAAAGCAAAGAAAACAAAAGCAAAACGCAAAATATGAAAAAAAGCGCGAAAAAAACTCAGAAAAAAGCGCCTCATAGAAGAAGGATAGCATAAAAGCGGAAGGCAGCAACAAGAAGGCAGAAAAAAACGAAATTTTAAATTTTCTAAGAACGTTTAAAAGCGATTTTAAGCATTTCGATTTGTTTACTTACGGGGTTATCATCTTCCAACATGTGGGAAGATGGTTGTTCTTTTCTGTAGTTCATATACTGCATTCGCTCTTCTAAACGAAGTGAACGGGTAACAAAATGACGAAAAGTTTCTGGCAATTCTTGCCAATATGTGCTTTCAAATTTAAGCGTTGGCGTATACCGTGATACTTTAACGATTTCCTTTTGTATTTGTTCTGGAGACATTTCTCCTTCACGTTCTGCGCGAAGAAGGAGAAGTTGAGAAGCAATTTGCATAAGCCGTGTGCTTAAATAGGTTGCTTCTTTTGCATAAAGTGCAGCAACTTCTGCTGACACAGAGCGTGTCACTAATGTTCCTTCTGTGTCAATATAAACTGCTGTCTCTTCGATCAGAGCCATTGTCTCTTCGTAGAGACGGTTGAAAGCACTCTCAAAAGCATCGTGCTCAATCATGATAATGGGTTCATCATACGGACATTTATATGCGCTCACGCTTTTACACTCCAATATCAGCACAAAAATTATAAAACTCAACGAATAGAGAGTTAAAAAGTTTCTTTTGTGCTAGATAAAATGCCTTACTAAAACTGAGTACCTCTTTTAAAACGCTGACGCAACGTGCTTTTTACGTTAGGGTTAATGCGTCACAAGGTGTTTTTATAAACTCACTGATTTCTTCACACAAGCCCGCTCAAAGAGTCGGCGTTTTTCACAATAAAAAGCGATCCCGAATTGTATCGCAATGCCACTTATAATCAAGAGGCTATCTAACAAAAATGTTCCCGTCATCACTGTTTTTAAAACTTGCCCGAACATCGCAAAGACGGTTCCCGTTACAAAAACGGGTAAACTATGCTTGCCCAAGATTGCTAAGGGGTGCTGTGGTGAAACATAAAACCACTTATGCACGCTGGGTAAGCAGAGAATAAAGGATGATAACGCAATAATATGGAGTAAACGAGGCAAACTTAAAAATGTTTTATTAAAATTAACCAGTGGAGAAGACCACTGCAGCCACCCCAACACACCCCACCAATTTAAACGAACCCATAGCAGCGCAAACAAAAGATACGCAGCTGATAAAATAACCAATAAAGGCTGGCAAATGATTGTTTTTCCTGATTTAAGAGATAAAGTGCTCACCAGCCCTATAACAAAAAGGAATTGCCATGACAAAGGGTTCAAAAACCATTTTCCCTGTATTGGATAAGAAGGAGGAGCAATTTTATAAATTCCGCATATCAAATACAACAGAAACGACCCTAAAAGCAGCAACCCTTTTTGCTTACAACTCAAATAAAGCATAAAAGGAGCAAAAATCATTAAAACAATATAAAGCGGAAGAATATTATTATATCCTAATTGGTGCCCAAGGCTTAGGGTGCTAAAAAATGCGACAACAGGTTGTGTTATAAACAACCCCACATTATTCATCCATAGAAGTTTTTCTACATGCCACAATAAAAAAGCACCCAAAAAAAGACTTAACGTTGCAAAGGTGGTAAAAAGATATGCCCCATACAGTTGAAAAGCCCTATACCAAAGTTTGCGTACAATGAAAGAAAAAGGTTTTCCATGTAAACGTGTGCGAAAGCTGAGCCCGAGAGAAACACCTGAAAGCAAAACAAATATTTCTGCTGAATCGGAAAAACCAAAATGCTTATGTGTTATATGTTCATACAAAGTTCCAGGAATATGATTGATGAAAATTGTCAACAAAGCTAAAGAACGAAAAACATCAATGCGTGTATCACGGTTAAAAATGTGCATATCATGGTTAAAAGCACCGTGGTATCCCATAAATTGACCCCCATCAGTCATAATTTGGAATATATAGCAAACAGTATTTCATAAAACGAAATTTTTTTTACAGTCAAGGATTTTGTATGACACAACAACAAAATAAACCAATTGAGCCCTATCTTTTTCCTCAATTGATTTTAACATTGGATGTTCAGCGTACTTTAAACCCTGCTTTTTTGCGTCAAATCATGCAAACAGCGTCTTTTGCCAGCGTTATCCTTTACGACTCTCACGGCATTAAAGATGATAATGCCTTTTTACAAAAACAAGCACAAATTTACGCCAAAGATATTCAGTATAATGGCACTGCACTTCTCATTTCTGGTGAGAGGCGCATTGCTGAACGGATAAAAGCTGATGGTTTACATCTAGAGAATGACCTTCACGCTCTTGTAAATCTCAATAATCAGGATAAGGAACAAAAAATTAAAGGTTTTGGAAATTTACGTAATCGCCATTGTGCAATGATTGCTGCGGAATCTGGCGCTGATTATCTGTTTTTTGGCAAATTAGGCGCTGATAAAAAACCCCACGCGCACCCCCGCAATATCCAGTTAGCGCAATGGTGGGCAGAAATTATGGAGATCCCTGCTGTTCTCCAAGCTGGAAGTGATTTTGCAAATTTTGACGAGGTAACAAAAGCGGGATGTGAGTTTATTGCAGTTGAAGAAATGCTTTTTGCGCACAAGAACCCTTTAGTCGTTCTTGATATGATGAAAGAAAAATGTAAAAATTCCCCCTTGTTGATGGGAAGGGGAGGTCATTCATGATAAAGAGAGGTATCAGACTGCACATTCTGATATGGATATGGCTGGTGGCTGTTGTTACAAGTTTTCCTATCACTACTGAGGCACTGTCAAATTTTGAGCGTTCTTTCAATACCATTCAAGATACATCAAATACTAACAAGCCTTTTCAGCCTCTAAAAGCTGGACAATATGATCAAGCTTATGATTATTACATCCAAGGCTATTATTTAAAAGCTTTCCGTGAAGCGCTTAAACGTGCTGAAAAAAATGACCCCTTCGCACAAACCTTGGTTGCACGAATTTACATGGAAGGATGTGCTGTTCCTGTTGACGGAGCGCGCGCTGCTTTGTGGTTTGGACGTGCAGCAAAACAAGGTGAGCCACAAGCGCAACTGCGCTATGGTCTTATGTTATTTGATGGTCATTTTATTACACAAAATAAAAAACTCGGTGAAGAATTTATTCGCAAATCCGCAGAAGCTGATGTGAAAGAAGCCTATTTTTATTATGGACAACTGCTTCTTTACAAAGCCTTGCAAGAAAAGCAGGCTCTTGCAGGTGTCTCTTCCTCAGCCCGCGAAACTGAAGCAATTGAACACGCATTAAAATGGTTTTTAAAAGGTGCAGCTCTTGGTGATTCTGAAGCTGCTTTTGCGGCTGCAAAGGTTCTCTCTTTGGGAACTTTAACACGACCAAAGGATGACCGTAATGCGCGCAAGCTTATGGAGATTGCAGCCCAAAATAACCATTTCATGGCTCAAATTCTTTTAGCCCAATGGCTTTTGCAAGGTCGTGGAGGCGAGCCTGATTTTCAACGTGCATTTCATTTGCTCCTCACCAATGCCATCAACATGATCCCACCAGCACAAATTGCTCTTGCAAGGCTGTATCGGGATGGAATAGGAACAAAAGGTGATATTATAACTGCCGCAGCATGGTATATGGTTGCACAACAAGCAAAAATGCAAGCACCTGATCTTGAAATGATGCTCCAAGGTATGAGTAGCACACAATTGGAAGAAGCACGCAAAGTAGCAATAAAACACCTTCCTTTTCTTTAAATATATGTTTAATAAAAGGGGCGCATTTCACTATAAACGTATCAATTTTCATAAAAATCTTTTAGAGACTTTTAAAAGACTTGCGTCTAAGTGATTTTTATGGTCTTGCAAAAAGCAAAAAGATGAAGATACACAAAAATTCTTTTTAAGCTTTTTTCTCTGCAAAGACAGTGATAACTCTCGCGCGCAAAGCAACTATAGAAAGCTCTTTTTGCAAGAACAAAATTGGATATAAACTATGAAAATTAATGGCAATGAAATTCGACCTGGTAATGTGATAGAGCATCAAGGAGGCTTATGGGTAGCTGTTAAATGTAATGCTGTAAAACCAGGAAAAGGGGGGGCATTTAATCAAGTTGAAATGAAAAATGTGATTGATGGTACGAAGCTCAATGAACGGTTTCGTGCTGCTGAAACTGTTGAAAAAGTGCGCCTTGAACAAAAAGATTTTACTTTCCTTTATCAACAAGGTGACGCTTTGGTTTTTATGGACTCACAATCCTATGAACAACTTGAACTACAAAAAGATTTTGTCGGTGAGCGCGCTGCTTTTCTGCAAGATGGTATGACAGTAACCGTTGAACTTTATCAAGAAAAGCCCATTGGCATATCGCTTCCCGATCAAGTCATTGTGACAATTGCTGAGGCTGATCCTGCAATCAAAGGGCAAACGGTCACGTCCTCTTATAAACCAGCGATTCTTGAAAATGGCATTCGTATTCTCGTGCCACCTTTTATCAATGCTGGTGAACGTGTCATTGTCGACACTAACGAATTGATTTATTTGCGTCGCGCAAACGAAAAAGATAAATAAAGAGATAAAATATGGCTCATTCTGCAATAATGAATGTCATGGTGCAAGCCGCAATGAAAGCGGGACGCTCTCTGGTACGTGATTATGGTGAAGTGCAAAATTTACAGGTATCCTTGAAAGGGCCTGCAGATTATGTCAGTCAAGCAGATCGCAAAGCTGAAAAAATTATTTTCCATGAACTGAGTAAAGCACGACCAAAATTTAGCTTTCTGATGGAAGAATCGGAAGAAATTATTGGAGAAGATTCTCAGCACCGTTTTATTGTCGATCCTTTGGATGGAACAACGAATTTTTTACATGGCATTCCTTTTTTTGCTGTCTCAATTGCTTTAGAGAGTCAAGGACAGATTGTTGCTGGTGTGATTTATAATCCTGTTAGTGACGAGCTTTTTACCGCTGAACGAGGGGGCGGTGCTTTCTTCAATGACAGACGTTGCCGTGTTTCTGCACGACGCAAATTAGAAGATTGTGTCATTGCAACAGGAACGCCTCATTTAAACCGTCCTCATCACGGAACATATCTGATCGAATTGCGCAATGTCATGGCTGAGGTTGCTGGGATTCGGCGTTTTGGAGCTGCTGCTCTTGATTTGGCTTATGTTGCTGCTGGACGAACAGATGGATTTTGGGAAGATAACCTTCAAATTTGGGATATGGCTGCTGGAATGCTAATCGTGCGTGAAGCTGGTGGTTTTGTCACAGATAAAGAAGGTGGAAACGATATATTTGGCAAAAAAAATATCATCGCTGGCAATGAACGCATCCGAATCAAATTAGAAAAAACACTCAAAAAAGGCATCTAGTCCTCAATATAGCTTATTTGAGAAAAAAGCTATATTGAGGGAAGTTTTTTGTATATTTCTTGAACGCAGCGACGACGAATGGCAATAAATTAAGAGGAAATTGCCAATTTGGTAATATTGCTAATATTATCAAATATTGATTGACGATAGCTTACTCAGATGAGAATTGTAATTTTGCTAAATTCGCATAAACTCCCTCTTGTGCAACGAGCTGTGCATGGGTTCCTTCTTCAACAAGAACACCTTTATCCATTACAAGAATACGATCTGCTTTTAAAACCGTTGCCAAACGGTGGGCAATCACCAATGTTGTTCGATTTTGCATCAGCCCTTCTAGTGCTTCTTGCACTAACTTTTCACTGTGCGCATCTAAAGCGGATGTTGCTTCATCCAACAACAAAAGGGGAGCATTTTTTAAAATCGCTCGTGCAATGCCAATGCGTTGTTTTTGCCCACCTGAAAGCATGACACCGCGTTCTCCCACTTCAGTGTTAAAGCCTTGTGGTAAAGCTTCGATAAATTCAAGTGCATTGGCTGTTTTTGCTGCAGCAATGACTTGTTCTTCATTGATATTTTCGCTCCCAAAAGCAATATTATCGCGTAACGTACCATCAAAAATAGCAACATCTTGCGGAACATAAGAAATTGCGCTGCGTAAATCATGAAGAGCAAGGCGATTAATCTCCACGCCATCAAGCTGAATTTTACCGCTTGTCGGATCATAAAAGCGAAGAATCAAAGAAAAAATGGTACTTTTCCCTGCCCCTGAAGCGCCAACAAAAGCAACAGTTTCGCCTGCTTTCACAGAAAAGGAAAGAGAACGTAAAATCTTTTCTTTTGGTCTAGAAGGATAGGTAAAATCAACTTGGTTAAAAACGATTGCTCCTTGAACAGGTTGTACCAGTGGTGCAGGTGCTTTTGGAACCAAAATTGTGGGCTGTTGTTGCAATAATTCAGCAAGCCGTTCAGCAGCACCTGCTGCTTGTATTAATTCTGCACCAAGTTCTGATAACTGTGCAAAAGTTGAGGCTCCAAAAACTGCATAGAGGACAAATTGACCTAAAGCACCGCCCGACATGGTGCCATTGAGCACGTCATGAGATCCAATCCACAAAACAGCAACAACGCTGCTAAAAACCAGAAAAATCGCAAAACCTGTAAAAAAAGAACGTAAGGTTACGCAAGAGCGTGCTGTTTGAAATGCGCGTTCAACCAACTCTGAAAAACGTGCAGAAATGTGTTTTTCAGCAGTAAAAGCTTGCACAGTGCGCATAGCACTTACTTGTTCTGTTGCCAAGGCATTAGCATCTGCCAAACGATCTTGCGCAGCACGTGTACGTTTACGAACCTTGCGCCCGAAAACAACCAAGGGAATGGCAACAAAGGGGATAGCAAACAGAACAAGCAAAGATAATTTAGCATTTGTGATAATCATCATTACAACTGCTCCAATCACCACAATGAGATGACGCAAAGCTGTGGACGCGGTTGAACCAACTGCCAATTTTATTTGAGTCGTATCTGTTAAAAGCCGCGAAACAATTTCACCAGAATGGGACTGGTCAAAAAAAGCAGGAGAAAGTTGCGTGACATGTGCAAAAACATCACGTCGTAAATCAGCAACAATCCGCTCACCCAACGTGATAACACAATAGTAACGGCAAGCCGAAGCAAGTGCGAGAAGCAAAGCAAGTACAAACAAAATACCGAAATAAAAATTGATATTACTCTGATTCGAAGCAGAAAAACCATGATCGAGCATTTGGCGAATAGCAATAGGCAAAGCCAGTGTAACAAGGGCAGCAACAAACAAAGCCAAAAAAGCACAGATAATGAGCCAGCGATAGCGCAAAATATAAGGAAAAAAGCTTGAAAGAGCAGAGAATGAAGGTTTCGTATGAGAAGAATTTGCAGATTTTTCTGAATGATTAAAGAGCTTCATGGAATCTCGCTTACATATTAGATATTAGATTGTTTATAACTGTGATGCAGTAGTACATCTTGGACACTTGTTTTTTTATACATGCTCAGTTATAGAGAAAAAACTTTAATAAATTTATCAAAAAGACGAAAAAAGCGCACTTAAAAAATAGAGCATGTGCCATTTCGTTATATGAAAGCAGAGAGTTTGCCACATGAAACCGAATATTCATCCTGACTATCACAAAATTACCGTTGTTATGACGGATGGTACCCAATATACGACACGCTCCACTTGGGGAAAAGAAGGGGACACCCTTAATCTGGATATTGATCCAAGAACGCATCCAGCGTGGACAGGGGGATCTCAAACATTGGTGGATCGTGGTGGACGCGTTTCTAAATTTAAAAATCGTTTCGGTAATCTGGGTATTTAAAATCCTATTTCTCACTGTCAATCGCGACAAAACCACTGAAAAAACAGGTTGGTTATTGAGGGGTTTTTCATTTATTTTCGCTGGGTGAATTTGGAAATTAAGGCAAAAAAGAAATTTTTATGCTTATATCCATCTTCACCACAACACTCAGATTATAAGAAAAATGAAGTATTATGGAACTTTTGAGAACTTAAAACAAATAGTTTGCAAAGCTGGATACGAAATTATAAAAAGTGATTTACATAGCAATGGGCAGTATCAGATCAAAATTTCCAAGAGAGCAGTCATTAACTGGTATGAATCAATAAGAACAATCTAGCTTCAAGGCAAAAAAACGCCAAAGAAAAGCTAAAAATAGACCTATATGAACATACGGAGAGAACTCTAAACAGCTACTATACCTGAACCTCCCAAAGCTTCTTTACCTGAATCTCCTCCAGTAAAAGACAAAATTTTTATTGTCCATGGTCATGATTCTACCGCTCGGGAACAACTTGAGCTTATCATTCACAAGCTCGGACTTGAGCCATATGTTCTGCAAAATGGTAGCAATGGTAGTTTAACAATCATTGAAGCTTTGGAAAAAGAAATTTGTACGCAAGATAATTCTGCTAGGTTTGGTATTGTTCTCCTTACACCCGATGACATGGGTTACGCTAAATCTGCTGGTGAAAAAGAAATCCAACCTCGTGCTCGACAAAATGTTGTTTTTGAAATGGGAATGTTAATTGCCGCGCTTACACGTAAAAATGTTGCCATTCTAAAAAAACAAAGCCTTGAAATTCCTTCAGATGCGAGCGGAATTATATACATTCCTTTCAATGACCACGTAAAAGAGACGCTTCCACAACTTGTTAAACATCTACAATCTTCAGGGTTTGTTTTCAAAGCAGAAGCGCTTACTAATGTATATTAAATAAAAGCTAAGAAGCAAATTACCTAGCCCCTCTCAAAAATCCTAATCTACACTTTTACTTTCTCAAATCTGACCTTTTTAACTCTCAAAATCTTATCCTCAAAAGACTCTTATTGAGAAATAAAAGATTGTTCTGTGCAATTTTCTAAGAAAGCTTCTAAGAAAGAAAGCAAATTTTATCAACAAACCTCTCCCTATTTACAATGCTCTTCTCTGCTCCCATGGGACTATTACCATGGAAGCCTTTTCCCCTCTTTTAAAGCAACTATCCATTCTTTGAAAATTATTTTCAGATCTGCATTTTGTAAAAAAAATTTCACACCCTTGCTCCTTTTGCTCATACCCTTTCCTCCCCTTTAAAATTTTTTATGTTCAATTTCATGGAAAACATGCCTTTAAAATTAACCTGCTTTTGACAGCATCTTTAAAGGATCTACCCAGCGTTACTGTTTGCACTTAATCATTAAGAATAAAATTGAAAGCAATAATTGACAAAAAGCTTACTTTTTGAAGCCAGCCCCATATGTAAAAACTGTAGCAAACGAAAATACACTAGCGGGGGAATTTTTAAAATAACTCCACCTTTCCTCGTAAATTAACATCCAGCTTCTATTTGTAAATCAATATTACATCTCAGCATAAATCACGCGTTTCAAGCCAATCATCATCAAATGATCCATTTCTTCGCACCCTGACCTGAATTTTACGTATAAAGTTGAAAATTTACATGCCAAATTGGAAAGTGATATATAACAAGCATCTATGCACGGCTGAAGCAAGCACACTATCCCCATTTGAGAGAAAAAATATGAAGCGCAAAGATATAAACCAGCGCCCAATTTTGTCATCTTCATTTCGGCGAGCTTCTCAGAGTTCTGGCTTTTCAGCTTTTCAGCTTTTCAGCTTTTCAGCTTTTCAGAGATATCCAAAACAATATCTTTTAGCAAGTGACGCAAAACAATTTTATATTTTTATTTTTCGCATTTTTGGAAGGATAACGCTGTTTATGGATCAGCACATAACTGCTTGGCATATATTTTAATTTATTTTAAGAGGTGACCTCACCTTCCCACCCCTCTCATCACCATAGGATTTCTCCCCTTGTGAAAAATGAGCTTCTTGGTGTTTTAAAAAAACATCTCTCTTTTATCAAGAAATGATTGCCGCGGCACACCATAGAGCAAAATTTGGCATTACCTAAATAGTGCACTTCCTAAATAATATAGCACAATATCAATGAGAACTGCCATTTTTCATGCGACCTAGAAAAAAGCAGTCCCATCATTATTGAACAATTTCCAATCGTTACCACTCTTTTTGCACTTAAACGATTCGTAAGCTACCCGCTTGAATTCATCGACCAACTTTTCTTTGACCTGCACTTGAACCATTTTTGCTGATTCCATACCATTATGCACAAAATAAAAAAATATTACGCTATTACAAATTATCGCATACAGCATAAATAGCCCTAACTAAAGATCAATAATAACTGCATTTGAGTGCAAAATTTATATTATTTTAAGCGCAAGATTTTTCCTGCTCTTTTGTCCATTGTCCCAAAGCAGCAAGATGATTCATCCGTGCGCGGTGTGCAAAAGCCTTTTGTGCAGCAGCAACATTTTCATGTTTTCCACCCCATGCTTTCAATGCAGCCGCTTGCAATGCGCGCCCATAAGAAAAGGTCAATTTCCAAGGCAAATTTCCTAAACTGTTCATAGCCGACAAATGAGCAGTTGCTTCTTCATCAGACTGCCCCCCAGAAAGAAAAGCAATCCCTGGAACAGCAGCAGGAACCGTTTGTTTCAAAACACGAATCGTTTTTTCCGCGACTTCTTCCACACAAGCAACCCGCGCATCTTTTCCATCAATGACCATATTGGGTTTCAAAATCATGCCTTCCAGAAGAACACGTGCTTTAAATAATTCTTTAAACACAGTACTTAAAACAGCTTGTGTCACTTCAAAACAGCGCGCAATTGAATGCTGACGTGCTTGTCCATCCATCAACACTTCTGGTTCAACAATTGGCACAATACCTGCTTCCTGACACAAAGCAGCATAGCGTGCTAAGGCTTGTGCATTTTGGCTTATCGCCCCCTTTGTTGGCAAAGCGTGCGCATCAATGGCAATCACCGCACGCCATTTAGCAAAACGCGCTCCTAAAGCATAATAATCTTTTAAACGTTCCCGAAGACCATCTAACCCTTCTGTAATCGTTTCTTGAGGAAAAGCTGCCAATGATTTAGCACCTTTGTCGACTTTAATACCTGGCAAAGCACCTGCATCACGAATAATGTCTGCCAACATTTGTCCATTGGATGCCCTTTGACGAAGTGTCTCATCAAATAAAATGACACCAGAGATAGCGCTTTCCATAGCTTCTTTTGCTGTAAAAAGCATTTCACGATAAGCGCGACGATTATCCTCGTTGGATTCAACACCAATAGTCTCAAAACGCTTTCCAATCGTAGCGGTACTTTCATCTGCTGCCAAAATACCTTTACCTGCACCAACTAAAGCAAGCGCAATGTCTTCGAGACGTTCATTCATAAAAAATTCCTTTTCTGTCGTGTCTTCATTTCCAAATGTGCGTAACGCACCAGCCATATCTTATTAACCCACATGATACGACTCATTCTGTAAAACTGCCCTTATACCCCGCACAAAGAGAAGAATCCCGAAAAATGCCTTATCCATCCATTCCCCAAAAGCTATCCCCACGCCATAATACGACTTTTAAATTTTCCTTTTCTCTTGCATGAGAGCAAAAATACCAGGAAGCACTTTACCTTCCATCCACTCTAAAAAAGCTCCTCCTGCAGTTGAGAGATAAGTAAAATCATCAGCAACATCAGCATGATTGAGTGCAAAAACCGTATCTCCCCCTCCAGCGACTGAAACCAGCTGCCCTTTCCGGCTACATTCTGCTGCATGGTGCGCAACTGCAATCGTTCCCTGATCGAAAGGGGGCATCTCAAAGACACCAAGAGGACCATTCCATACAAGGGTAGCAGCCTCATCAATCACTGCATTGACATGAGCAACAGAGCGCGTCCCAATATCTAGAATCATCCCACCTTCAGGAATATCTTCAATATCATAGAGACGATGCGGCGCATCTTTTTCAAAGCGAAACGCAACTATCGCATCCACAGGTAATAAAATCTTACATTGGCACTTGCACGCTTTTTCAATGATTTTTTTGATCGTTTCCAGCAATGCATGTTCACACAGTGATTTGCCAACATGGATACCTTGCGCAGCTAAAAAACTGTTTGCCATGCCGCCGCCAATCACCAAATAATCAACCTTTTCAACCAAATGATTGAGCACAAAAAGCTTACTTGAAACCTTCGCGCCTCCAACAATAGCAACCACTGGGTGTGTCGGATTGTCCAACCCTTTTTCTAATGCTTGCAATTCACGCTGCAACGAGCGTCCTGCATAAGAAGGCAACAAACGCGTTATTCCCTCCACCGAAGCATGAGCACGATGAGAAACGGAAAAAGCATCATTAACATAGAGATCTGCATTACGTGCTAAAGCTTCAGCAAAATGACAATCATTCCTTTCTTCACCTGAATGAAAACGGACATTTTCTAGCAGTAAAATAGCACCATCTCGCAACATCTCAATTGCTATCTGCACGGGTTCTCCGATACAATCGGTAGCAAAAGCAACTGGCTGACCAATTATTTTTTCCAGCACCCCAACAACGGGACGCAATGAAAATTCTGGCTCTACCTGCCCCTTGGGGCGACCACAATGGGAAAGAAGAATCAGCTTAGCACCACGTTTTTGAAGTTCAATAAGTGTCTCTTTATGCCGCTCAATGCGCGTTTGATCGCATACTTTTCCTTGCGACATTGGCACATTAAAATCTACCCGCACGAGAACGCGTTTTCCAGCAACATCAACATCATCAAGTGTACGAAAACTCATTATTGCTCCCTTTTCACTTTCTGTTGTTTCAAACAAACGCACCTACCAACCCCTCTTTTGTTTCAATAACCAAGATCTGCAATAGCCTGCGTTTTCTCAACCCCCTGCGTCCTCCCAAACTTTAAAACCCTTGCACCCTCTTAAACTTTATTCTGTTAAGATCTCACTTTTTGGGATGCTGCTTTTTAAGCAATATCTTCTCTCTTAAAAAATAACACCCCTTAAAAATAACATCCCTTGCCACTCATTTTTTCAAAAATACGACATTTTGGCTCTTCTGCCACAAAGCTTGCGCTTTCTGTTGTAAAAAAAAGATCCTGAGTATTCTTCTTCTTACACTCTTTTTTACACTTTCTTTTTTTACATTGTCTTGGCAAAAGCTACAGCTGTATCAGCCATGCGGTTTGAAAAGCCCCACTCATTATCATACCAAACCAAAACACGACAAAGTTTCCCATCAATCACCTTCGTTTGATCATTGTGAAAGATAGCTGAATGTGGATTATGATTAAAATCACAACTCACGAGCTTTTCGTCTGTATAATCCAAAACGCCCTGAAGCTGTCCTCGTGCTGCAACGGCAATAGCGGTATTAATTTCTTCAACCGTTGTGGAACGCTTAGCCGTAAATGTCAAATCAACAACGGAAACATTGGGAGTTGGAACACGAATTGACACACCATCAAGCAGCCCCTTTAACTCTGGCAAAACCAGTCCCACGGCTCTCGCTGCCCCTGTAGAGGTTGGGATCATAGAAAGAGCAGCCGCACGAGCACGGTAAAGGTCACGATGCATTGTATCCAACACAGGTTGATCGCCAGTATAAGAATGGATAGTTGTCATAAAGCCCTTTTCAATTCCAATTGCCCTATGCAGCACTTGCGCGACAGGTGCTAAACAATTGGTTGTACAAGAAGCATTTGAAACAACCCGATGTTGTTTATTTAAAGACTGATGATTAACCCCATAGACCACTGTGAGATCTGCCCCTTCACAAGGTGCAGAGACAAGAACACGTTTTGCACCTGCATCCAGATGAGCACTTGCTTTGTCGCGCGCAGTAAAAATACCTGTACATTCTAAAGCAATATCGATATCCAAATCCTTCCAAGGCAGTTTTGCAGGATCACGCTCTGCGATAACCTTTATCAAATGACCCCCGACATCAATGGCATCACCAACAACTTTCACGGTGTTGGGAAACTGTCCATGGACTGAATCATAGCGCAACAAATGTGCATTGGTCTCCACCGATCCCAAATCATTAACAGCAACAATCTCGATATCTTGTCGACCACTTTCCACAAATGCGCGCAAAATATTGCGCCCAATACGACCAAACCCATTAATTGCAACGCGAACAGTCATTTCACATTTTCCTCATTCATTTTTTCAAGCTCTTTTTCAACGGTATTTACCACACTTTCACAAGTAATCCCAAAATGCGTATAAAGGGCATCGATCGTCCCACTCGCACCAAATCCGTCCATACCAATAAAGGTACCTTCAGTACCAATAAAACGATCCCATCCTTGCCGAACTGCAGCTTCGATTGCAATTTTAATGGGCGCATCACCAACCAAGGCACGCTGATAAGAGGGAGATTGCTGAGCAAACAATTCAAAACAAGGCACAGAAACCACACGTGTTGGAATATTTTTTGCTTCCAATACAGCATGCGCCTTCACTGCAATTTGCACTTCTGAACCAGAAGCAAACAGAGTCACTTGAGCATCATCGCTTGCTGTCAATAACTCATAAGCACCCAGCATACAAAGATTTTCTTCGTCATAGTCTTGACGCGAGAGTGGTAAATTTTGTCGGCTTAAAACCAAAGTAGAAGGCGTTTTGCGTGCTTTCAAAGCCAATTGCCAACACTCAATTGTCTCCAGAGCATCCGCAGGTCGGAAAACAAAATGATTGGGCATTGCGCGCAATGCAGCCAAATGCTCTACGGGCTGGTGAGTAGGACCATCTTCACCAAGACCGATTGAATCATGGGTCATAACATAAATAACCCGTAACCCCATAAGAGACGACAAACGCATTGCAGGACGCATATAGTCAGAAAAACATAAAAAGGTTCCGCCATAAGGAATAAATCCGCCATAAAGAGCAAGACCATTCATAATTGCTCCCATTGCATGCTCACGGATTCCATAATGCAAATAGCGCCCTGAAAAATCGTCTGCAGAGATCACTTTCATCTGACTGCTTTTTGTATTATTAGAGCCTGTCAAATCGGCGGAGCCACCAATGGTTTCGCTCACAACCCCATTGATAATTTCAAGAGCCATTTCAGAAGCTTTACGTGTTGCAACAACGGGACAGTCCTCAATCAGTTGCTTTTTATAAGCATCGATAGCATCATCAAGCCCACCAACAAGATCGCCTCGCATCAACCTTTCAAACTCCACCCGCTCTGACACAGGAAGATTTGCCAATTTTTCTTCCCATGCTTGACATTTTTTAGCAGCACTCAAACCTGCTAAACGCCAATCATCAAGAATATCGGCTGGAATAACGAAAGGTGCTGCCTTCCATTCTAAGGAGACACGGGTTAAAGCAATTTCTTCTGTTCCTAAAGGTGCCCCATGGGCTTTATTGGTTCCCTCTCTATTTGGCGCCCCAAATCCAATCGTTGTTTTACAAGCAATCAAAGTTGGTTTATCAGAAGTTCGTGCAGCTTCGAGAGCAGATGTGATTGCAGCTTGGTCATGCCCATTGACTCTGAGTGTATTCCAACCTGACGCTTTAAAACGAGCGATCTGGTCTGTCTTATCAACAAGGGAAATATCGCCATCGATTGAAATATTGTTATCATCCCACAAAACAATAAGCTTATGAAGTTTCAAATGCCCCGCAAGTGAAATTGCTTCTTGAGCAATCCCTTCCATGAGGCACCCATCCCCAACCAGCGCATAAGTATAATGGTCAATTAAATCGCCAAAACGCGCATGATACAAGCGCTCACCAAGAGCCATACCCACAGCATTTGCCAATCCCTGCCCGAGCGGTCCAGTGGTTGTTTCGATTCCTGCAATATGCCCATATTCTGGGTGTCCAGCTGCCTTGGATCCTATTTGGCGGAAATTTTTAAGATCCTCAAGAGAGATATCTTCATAACCGGAAAGGTATAATAAAGCGTAAAGGAGCATAGAGCCATGCCCTGCAGAGAGCACAAAGCGATCACGGTTAGGCCAACGGGGATTTTTAGGATTATGGGAGAGAAATTTTGTGTAAAGAACAGTAGCAATATCAGCTGCCCCCATTGGTAAACCAGGATGACCAGAATTTGCTTTTTCAATCGCATCAATGGCAAGAAAACGGATAGCATTGGCCATCTGATTTTGTTGTTGGGTATTTGTCATGAATGATAGACCATTTTTTAAAATCGTTTTTTGATTACTTTTTATTTGCTTAAATTTCTTAAGAAATACTCATTTCTCTGTTTAAATTGTTTGTGACGAAAAAGTACCTTTTGTCATATTTTAAGTTCATTGCTCTCACATATTCTTTATGCACATAACCATTTATGCCAACACTTTTAAAAAATCCAGCTTTTAATTAACATGTATCTTCTGCTTTTCTTGCTAAAATATCTTACATATTTAAAAGTAAAATACACGCAAAGAAAGAAAATAAATGATTCGTTTTTGCATAAAAGATTGATACAAAATACAATCATTCAAAGGATATAAGCATCATGAATCAAGAAACCACAGTTCTACCCCACGCACTAAAACAACTGGAAAAAGCACTAAGGACCTTAGAAATCACCGTTATAAACCGCAACACTATTATTGATAAGAACAATGAATGGGAAGAAGAAATTCAACGGATGAATGCTGATCGTAGTCGTCTTGCACAAGCACTTGATAAAGCCGAAGCTCATGTAGAACGGCTAGAGACAGTAAACAAAGAAGTTTCCAAGCGGTTGATTAAAGCAATGGAAACAATTCGTATTGTAATTGATAGATAAAGGTTTGAGTGCATGGAAACCATTTCGGTCACCATTGACGGTAAAATGTATCGTATGGCTTGCGATAAAGGACAAGAGCACCATCTCATTGAGCTTGCTGCTCAATTAGATCAGTATATCACACATTTGAAGAAAAACTTTGGTGAAATCGGTGATCATCGTTTATCTGTCATGGCTGGTATCATGATTATCGATGAAATGGAAGAAATAAAACGAGAAAAGAAACAATTACAAAAAGACTACGAGGCACTTTTGCAACAACAAACCGAAAAAGACCATGCCATGAGCAAAATTATGCAAGACACAACTAAGCGGATTGAAAAGCTCACCCATCAATTGCTCACAGATACCCAAAATAACACAGATCTTCAAAATAAAGAAACGGTATAAATGTATCCTCAATTCTTAAAGACGCACATAATTTATGAAAGAATTGTGCTAACTGCCGCAACAATAAAAACGCTAAAACGCCCTTAAAGAAAGGGCAAAATTGCTTTCGCACCAACCATAAAAACTCCCACACCAAAGCCAATCGTCGCGCTGTTTCCACGATGGATGCGATAAAGGAACATTTGTGTTAAAAGGAACATTTGTGTTAAACAGCTTTTGTACCATCTTGAGAAACAGACGCAATCCGCAATAGGTTCGTAGTGCCAGGCGTTCCAAATGGGACTCCTGCTGTAACGATAAATTGCTCGCCCCCACAACAAAAGCCTTCTTGAAAAGCAATGGCTGCCGCACGATCAACCATGTCCTCTAAATTTCGTGCATCTTCAGTAACCACACAATGAAGCCCCCACACTAAAGCCAATCGTCGCGCTGTTTCCACGATAGGTGATAAAGCAATAATGGGTTGATTTGGGCGTTCACGAGATGTACGCACACCCGTTGTACCTGAAGCAGTATAAGCAATGATAACAGCCAACTGAAGCGTTTCGGCAATTTGTCGTGCTGCAAGAGAAATTGCATCTGTTCCTGTTGATTCTGGCACAGGGTGCTGCGCACCAACCATTGCTGCATAAGTGCGATCTTGTTCAATTTTGCGCGCGATTCGATCCATCATAAGCACTGCCTCTTCAGGATAATGACCAGATGCAGATTCAGCAGACAGCATCACAGCATCAGCTCCTGCATAAACTGCCGTAGCAACATCAGAAACTTCTGCACGCGTTGGAACAGATGATGTAATCATGGATTCGAGCATTTGTGTTGCCACAACAACGGGCTTTCCGGCTAAACGGCACGCTTTGATAAGCTCCATCTGAAGAGCAGGAACCCTCTCCAACGGCATTTCCACACCCAGATCTCCCCGTGCAATCATAATGCCATCGGAAACATCAATAATCTCTTCTATCCGCTCCAAGGCTTGAGGTTTTTCGATCTTAGCCATTAAAGACACTTTGTCTTTCGTCAATTGACGCACTGCCAGAATATCTTCTGGGCACTGGATAAAAGAAAGTGCGACCCAATCAACTGGCTGTTCCAAAACAGCTTGAAGATCCCCCTTATCCTTTGACGTCAACGAACTAAAAGACAAAACTGTATCGGGAAGACTTACCCCTTTTCGATCCGAGATATGGGTTCCAGCAACCACATGGCACTCAATAGAATGACCATCACACACTCTCGCACACAGTTCCAGCTTTCCATCATTAATCAGCAGCCGATCCCCTGGTTTAACAGCTGCTAAAACATCCCTGTGTGGGAAAAAAACACGTTGTGCATCACCTAGCACATCACGATCATCTAATGTAAATTTTTGCCCGATAACCAAATCCTCTTGACCATTGGCAAAACAACCGATACGCAACTTTGGACCCTGTAGATCAACTAAAATGCCGATTGGTCGACAAACCGTTTTTTCAACATCGCGTATCCGCATCACCAAATCAACCATTGTTTCACGGTCAATGTGACTCATATTAAGACGAAAAACGTCAGCCCCTGCTTTAAAGAGCTTTTCAATCATCGAAGTGGAAGAAGAAGCAGGACCAAGAGTGGCAATAATTTTTACTTTACGAGCACACTTCACGGCGAAGAAACTCCTGTAAAAGTAGAGGGATGCAAAACTGAATCACTAAACAAAGATTTTTCAGTCAACTGCACCATCCAATTGGTTTGATTGCCTGTGTCAATTTCTTTAAACCCTGCCTTTTGAAATCCTCTGGCAAAACAATCATGAACCCCTTGAATAATAAATTGGCTATCTTGCACACACATAGTTACACGACCAAGCCAACTCCCTTTTTTCTGTGCACCCTCAGCATAAAAATAATAAAATCGTGCAGAAAGAGGTCCCTCGATCAAAGTTTTACACTCAGTATCTGGAACCATCCACCATCCTTCGCTCACCCAGCCTGAAATTGTACGATAGCCAAGGGCAACACCAACAGGCTGCTGGGTCATATTACAAACTCGAAAATTGGCTTTTGCAAAACCAATCACCAAGAGCAAAAGGAGAACACTCAAAAGAAAAATTCTCACGCTTTTTTGAAACACCCATTCTTGTTTTTCGGCAACCACAAAACCACCTTTATGACGTAAATTATAGAAAATAAAATATATATCTTTTTTGCTCTTTTTCTAAAGGTCTTTCCATTTATGCAGATATATCCTCATGTTTTCTGCCTTTTAGTGCTCCTTTTTTTCAACGTGCATACTTTAAAGTTTTTACAAAACATTTTTTCTAAAAAACATTTTATTGCACAATATTTTACTGCATAAAAATTTATACGATAAAACACTCCAGATGCTCAATACCAGTAAAAGACGATTAAAAAAGCAGTATGCAGAGCATATTATGGAAAAAATATGAAAAAATTATTTTTTATTCATATTGCATGTAACACCTTTTTCACAGTTTGAGCACTATAAGCAAAATGCTTTTCCAAATGTAAAAACAATTACTCTTCAATAAATTAATATTATTTTAAACAAATGAAATATCTCAAAAATACACCTGAAAAATAAAGAAATTTATGTAAAATAACATTTAAGCATAAAAACAACAGTAAAGGATTTAAGTTATTAAGAAGACAATCGATCAAAGTTGTTTAAAGAGCAATCTATCAAATTCTTCTTTTTTATTTCATGGTCATGAAAACAATGGATTGATTGAATTTCTCAAAAACAAACCAATTTTGATCAATCATATGGGAGAAGTAAAAGGGGAGAAGAAGGCGAAGAAAAAATATCTTATATCGTTGTAACTTTGGTTATAGAAGCGCAGAAAATATTTTACTATTGGTCTCAAGAGTCAATTTGTAAAAAGCGATATAGCTTGATTTATTTTCTGTTTTTCAAATATCCTCACACAAATTTATTGTACAAAAACAGCTTAAAACAAAATCTGGAGAAAAATAAATGGATACAGTAACTGATCAAACACAAGCCATATCGGTAAACCAATTGCGTGCTTTTATCGAACGCATTGAACGATTAGAAGAAGAGAAAAAAACTATTGCTGATGATATTAAAGAGGTTTATGCTGAGCTTAAAGGGTCTGGTTTTGATAGTAAAGCTGTTCGAAGCATCATAAGGTTGCGCAAAAAAGAAGACCATGAACGACTTGAAGAAGAAGCAATCATTCAACTTTATAAAAATGCACTCGGCATGAATTAGCGTGCACGTGTTTCCTTTTCTATTTCTTCACGTAAAAGTTCAAGTTCCAACCATTCTTCTTCTTTTTGCATGCAAGAATTTTTCTTCTCTTTCAGCGCTGTTGATAAACGCTCAAAACGCTCTTTATCACAGCGATACAGCGCTGGATCAGAGAGTTCTTGTTCAATTTTTTCAATTTCGTTTTGCAAAACAGTGATTTGTTTGGGGAGTTTTTCCAGTGCATAAACCTGTTTGTAAGATAATTTACGCAGCGCTGTTTTTTCTGGTGCACAGACGCGTTTTTTATGATTCTGCCTATGAGGCTTCAACGGCTCTTTGCGCTGCAACAATGCTTCTTTCTTGCCCTGCGCCATCATATCACTATAGCCCCCAGCATACAAAACCCAAAGACCATCGCCATGGGGAGCTAACATATGGGTCACAGTTCGATCTAAAAAATCCCTATCATGGCTGACCAACAATACTGTTCCAGTGAAATCGGCAATAAATTCTTGCAACAAATCCAATGTTTCCATATCCAAATCATTGGTTGGCTCATCTAAAACCAAAAAATTTGCAGGCTTTGAAAGAAGTCGAGCGAGTATTAAGCGGGCTCTTTCTCCACCTGACAATTCTTTGATTGGCATACGCGCTTGTTCAGGTAAAAACAAAAAATCCTTCATATAAGAAACAACATGGCGCTCTTGGTCATTGATCAGAAGAGTATCTCCTCGCCCACCTGTTAAATATTGTGCTAAAGTTTCCTCTGCATTTAAAATACGCTGTTGATCAAGCAATGCCATGGAAAGATTATATCCATGCTTTACCATTCCACTATCAGCCTTTTCCTGCCCAATAAGAATGGACAACAATGTTGTCTTTCCGATACCGTTGGGACCCACCAAACCAATCCGACTCCCCCGTTGAATACGCAAAGACAAATCTTTCACAATAACACGATCGCCATAAGATTTTGAAATCTGCTTCGCTTCAAGCACCAATTGACCTGAATCGTGACTTTTAGCAGCTGCCAAAAGTGCACTTCCAGTGGGTCCCTTATATGTTTGATGAAACTTTCGTAACTCTTTTAACGCACTCAAACGTCGTACATTACGTTTACGCCGAGCTGTCACGCCATAGCGCAACCATTGTTCTTCACGCTCAATTTGTCGACTCAATTTATGCTGTTTGAGTGCTTCCTCCTCGAGAGCCTTATCACGCCAACTCTCAAATTCTGAGAAACGCTTTTCCAATCTTTTTGTCGTGCCCCGATCAAGCCATACCGTTGAACGCGTAACATTTTCCAAAAATCGCCGATCATGCGAAATCACCACAATTGCCGAGCGCAAAGAGCATAAGACGCCTTCAAGCCATTCAATGGTCGGCAAATCAAGGTGATTGGTTGGCTCATCCAAGAGAAGAACATCTGGTTTCACAGCAATCGCCCGTAACAATGAAACGCGCCGCTTTTCTCCACCAGAAAGCGTTGCTAATTTTTCTGTCCCTGAAAAGCCAAGATTGCTCAAAAGTGTGTTGACCCATTGTATATCGGGTGCATTATCCAACCCCGCTTCCACATAGGCACGAATGTCTCCTTCTCCTGAACAATCAGGACTTTGCGATACATAACGAACCCTTACCCGAGGGTGGCAAAAAATCTCTCCCCCACTGGGTTCTATCATCCCAGCGGCAATTTTTAATAGTGTTGATTTTCCGCATCCATTACGGCCCACCAACGCAATACGCGCCCCCTGCTCCACCGATAAGCAAACTTGGTTGAGCAAGGGAGTTGCCCCAAAGGTGAGGAAAACATCATCAAGCCGCAGCAGCGGCACTGTCATCAATGTCACCGACAAGGTGCTTGATACAATGCACCTGCGTGACCACGATAGGTGCACAATTGTGGTGTCTGCGGTGTCTGAGGGCAAGGTGCTTGATAAATACGCCCTCTCCGGCTACGATAAGTGCACATTTGTGGTTGCTGAACGACAATTTGAGATTGTTGTTTTTTCTGATTTACAGCAACACCCGTTACTGTACCTGCAACCGCACCAAGTGCTGCACCCGTAAGCGCTGCATCAGGAGAGTTTCCAACTGCTGTTCCTGCCAAGGCGCCTAGTGCAGCTCCTCCAACGCCATAACCTGCAACTCTTTGCTCATCCAAAGAACAAGCAACTAAACCGACACCCACAGCTGAAACAGCTGTTATTTTCAAAATTGATTTTAACATATAAAAAAAACCCTTCCTTTTGTTAAAGTAACAATACAAGGTATATTATTTATGCCAGTACTTATTACTCTGCTACCCCTTGCCTTTTCCAAATATACCAAAAGAGCTTTATGGAATAGGTACAGACGCCAACAATATAGCTTTTCCAGAACACAGATAGCAAGAAAATGTTCCACAAATACGATTAGAAAGTGTTAAAGAGGATCCAAAAGGCACATTTTTGTTATCCAGTGACCATTGCGCACCCGACAAAGTCAATCCTTGCAGATCAGAAAAACCGATGATACTAAAAAGGCAACCATCAGGTAAATCACATGAAAAAGGTCTTGGCAACAGTGGCCATCCTTCTTCATAGCCACTGGTTAATAAGACTGAAATACCCTTTTCTGCCATCGCCAGTGCCTGCGTCATATGAGAAAGGCTATGATCACTTCTTTCGCCTCCAAAAGCACCACATAAAATCAGCTTTTTAGCGCCATTTTGCAGCGCTTTTTCACATGCCAACGCGCCATCGGTCATATCTTTATCCGAAGAAAAAACCTCGCGAGGAACATCTCCATATTTGCACATTAAAGCCTGATCAGAGGAATCAAAATCACCCAACCACAACTCAGGCATCACACCCAGTGCTGCAGCATGACGCATTCCACCATCAACGGCAATGACTCGACTCTTTTTTATTTGGTTGCGCAAACGATCCGTAATATAAACATCTCCATTTAACAATATTGTAAATGTTGTCATAACATATTACACCTTTCATATCGTTTTTATCACCTTTTTATAAACAACAACCATGATACAGCCAAAAAGTCTTTCCCAACAAGATTCTTGACTGTAAAAGATGCACAATAAGACAAAACAAGACGCATAAAATTTATAAAACTGCAATGCAAACGAGGCGCACAATGATCCAAGGCATCAGATTTTTTCAACGAATATCCCCTTTTCGCGCGAAAATCTGTAAAGCATCTTTGATAAACTTAATGCTTTTTCTTTCTGCCTGTTACGCGCCTCTTCCCTCAAGCGATACATCATCTTCTGCAAACGCACCAAGAGGAATCGAGCACACCAACAAAAATAATGTCTATGCGACGTTGGGTGCTACACAACACCCGCGCATTTTGCAAATATATGGCGGCGCCTATCATGATTCAAAGCTTGAGCGCATGTTAGAAAAAATTGTGCAGAAATTGACTATTGCCTCAAAAAATTCTGACCAAACCTATCATGTTACAACTTTAGACTCGGAAAATGTTAACGCATTTGCACTACCGGGCGGCTATATTTACGTAACACGCGGCATGCTCGCATTAGCCAATGATTCTTCAGAAGTTGCAGCAGTTTTAGCTCATGAAATAGCACATATCGTAGCCAATCACGGCATTTTGCGTTTACAAAAAAAGGCAGAATTAAAGCGCGCGAATCACAAGAACACCAATCTGTTATCGCATCCTGACACCAAACACCAAGATACCATGAAAAATAAGCAACAACTGGCACAGTTTTCACGCAATCAGGAACTGCAAGCCGACTCGATTGCTATCGAAATGCTTTACCGTGCTGGATATGATCCATTTGCATCACCACGCTTTTTACAATCTCTGGAAGCCTATAATGCTTTTCGCAATACCTTGGGAGGAACAAAAAATACCTCATTAGACTTTTTAGCAACGCATCCAACAACCCCACAACGGATTCATCTTGCTATAAAAAAAGCTCAAGAAATTAGTACGCCCAACATTGGCAATACAGATCGCGACAGTTTTCTCAATAGCATTGACGGCATGATTTTTGGTGGAAATTTTCATAAAGGCTATGTTCGAGAAAACCGCTTTATTCATCCACAATTGCGCGTAACTTTTTCTGTTCCAAATGATTTTACAATAACCAATTCAGGTCACGCTGTTTTAATAAGTCGCCCAGATAAAATTGCAATTCGTTTTGACGCAGTACCACTTCCTGCAAACATATCTGCAACCGATTACTTAAAAAGCGGATGGGTTGTAGGGCTGGATGAATCATCTGTCCATCCAATCACAATACAAGGCTTGTCTGGAGCTCATGCCTATGCTGCCAATGAACAATGGCAATTTGATGTGGTCGTCATTATATTTAATAATCATGTCTTCCGCTTTCTCACTGCTGCTCCTCACCATTTTCAAAATTTTGAGGCTATTGCCAACAAAACTGTTCAAAGTTTTCACCCTCTTTCACCATCACAGTTAAGCACACTAAAACCCTTGAAAATTCGCGTCATTCGCGTTAAACAAGGAGAGGATGTCGCAAACCTTTCTGAAAAAATGCAAGATACAGCACACAAAGAAAAACTGTTCCGCATTCTTAATGCACTTTCACCCACCCAAACCTTACAGGCAGGTACACGTGTAAAAATTATTGCTGAGTGAGTGCAGCTTTTTTCTCCTTCTTTATCTTCCCCTGCACTTTCATGACATTTTCATGACACTTTTGTGCATTTATAACACCTTTATAACATTTTCTATGCATTGGCTTATGGTACCATCTTACCCCATACTTACCCCATAAATAGTCTGACAAATGTTTGCCAAATAGATTGTATTTTGCACAATCTTCCTTTTATTTTATCTCCCCAAAAAACCTAAAGTACTTATACATCATAAGCATCTACTGAATTGGCAGTCAGCAAAGCAGAGCGTAATTTTTGCAAAGCCCGCGCTTCAATTTGCCGTACCCGCTCCTTTGAGATTCCCAACCTTTCACCCAAAACTTCTAAAGTCGCACCTTCTTCATTAAGGCGACGGAAACGAATAATTTCAAGTTCACGCTCATTAAGGATTTGTAACGCATCATAAAGCCATTGTGTTCGTCGCTGACCATCAATGACTTGTTCAATGAGAGCATCAGGAAGAGGATTATCATCCACGAGAGTATCCATTTTAGCAATGGAATTGTCGCCATTTTCAGAAATAGAAACGCTTAATGAATTATCAGAGCTAGAAAAACGGAAATCCATTGTTTCAACATCACGAACTGAAACGCCAAGTTTTTCAGCAATCATACGAAAGACATCCTGTTTTGTCAGAGCGCTATCATCTTGCACCAATTTAGCCCTCAAACGGCGGAGATTAAAGAAAAGTGCTTTTTGTGAAGAACTGGTTCCTCCTCGAACAATAGACCAATTGCGTAAAATATAATCTTGGATAGAAGCACGTATCCACCATGTAGCATAGGTTGAAAAACGTACTCCCCGATCAGGCTCAAAACGCGTTGCAGCTTCCAATAACCCTACATAGCCTTCTTGTACCAAATCTCCCAATGGCATTTTGAAGCGTTTAAAACGATTGGCAATCGCAATCACTAAACGCATATGAGCTGCGGCAATTTGATGCATGGCGTCATCATCATGTTTGTCTTTCCACCGCAGAGCTAAATCATGCTCTTTTTGTCGTTCAAGATAAGGCGCTTGCATAGCAGAACGCATCATATTGCGTCCTAAACTTTTGTCCGCATCGCTGTAATTTTTACTGCTTTTATAAACAGCACTTGAAAGATTACCCATAATAACCCCTTGCGATTAAATTTATCAAAGTTGATTTTGGTAACGACACCACCGTTCTTTAAAAAAAGAACGTAAAAGTTGTTTATTACTATAACACTACTTTAACGTGTATTTTTATAATCGCAATTGTTTTTTTATTATCATCGTAAAACTTCTTGATCCGACGACATGAATTTCCAAACAAAACAGCAATATAGGTATGGTTTTTAAGTATGGTTTTCCCTCAAGAAATGCGTAAAAAGGCTCTCTCTTCACATCTTCACAGCACAAACGACAAAAGAGCTTCTCTCTTATTTAACCATCAGCTCACTTACCGTTGAATAAATCATCCATTTTATGTTTTTAGCCCTATAATACAACTAATAAGTGTAATTAAATGCACATAAAGCAACCAAACTGAATAAAAAAAGAAACATCCAAAGTGAAAATGGCAAAAAGTAACAAGAATGATTGAAGAAAATGCAATAAACGTGCTAAAGGAGCAGCACAATTATAGAGTTGTCGGGAATAAGCTTTTTACCAGAACAGCACTGAGAAAGAAAACGATCATGGATAGCAAGATTGTTCAACAGAATGATATTCTTCAAGATGATATTTTTATTGAGAAACATGGAAGCGGTAAATTTGAAGGTTTTCGTTTTTACGCCAACAAAAACAACACCGATCAAACGGCTGAAACACAAAATTTGCCAGATAATGAAAGTCTGATTACTGCCTTTAACAAACGTGCAACACGTTTTTGTGCTTCTGCCAATGGAGATTTTACACTCAGCTTTGATGGTATTGTGCGCTGGATTGGTCAACCTGTGGGGCAACTTGTCACAACCGAGGATTTTTTAAAACCCAAGCCCATTCTTTTAGCGGACACACAATTAACGGGAGAATCGCGCGAAAACGTCATAAAACGATTAGAGCGTTTTGTAACCTTTCATTTTGAAACCGCTTTAAAACCCTTGTTTGATTTGCGCAATGCCGATACCTTAACGGGCTTAACAAGCAATCTTGCACAACAACTTGTCAACTCTTTAGGGATTTTACCGCGTCGAACAATCGCTGACACTGTTAAAAGCCTCGATCAAGAATCGCGCGCAGTGCTACGACGGCTTGGTGTTCGCTTTGGTGCTTTTCATATTTATGTTGCTGCAATGCTTAAACCAACTCCCGTCCAAGCAATTACGTTATTGTGGAATCTTCAAAATAAAGGATGTGACCAAACGGGTTTAAATGAAATTTTTTCTGCACTCGCTTCTGGACGAACTTCTTTGATTTTTAACCCTACTTATAATCGCCAATTTTACCAGTTAGGTGGTTATCGTATTTTAGGGCATCGCGCAGTACGAATTGATATTTTAGAGCGTCTTGCCAACCTTATCCGTTCTGCACTTAATTGGCAAGAAGGAGTCGAGCCAAGGCCGAATGGAGCTTATGATGGAAAAAGTTTTTTTGTCACTCCAACAATGATGTCTATTCTTGGTGCTAACGGAACTGATATGGAAGAAATTCTTAAAGGGCTTGGCTATCAATCGCACCCTTGTAGTAGTGCCGTTTTTGAACAAAATCTCCTTCAAAACAATGTCTCTCTGCCTGCGTGCACAATGACACAAGAAGTTCCTGAAGCAGAATGCGTTGGCGATCAATGGAAAAAAATGAGCGCACAAGAAACCGCACAGAAAGAAGAAAAAGCTGTACCTTCTGACATTGAAAAACAATCCTGTTCTACAGATTGCTTACCTGCAGCAGAACCCGTTGGCAATTTTTCTCAACAACAACATACAACAACAGAAGATAAAGTTATTTTACTATGGCGTTACCAGCATGTTCACAAAAACCGTGATAAATCTGGACAAAGATGGAAAAACAAACACAAAAAATCTTTTAAACAAGAAAGCAACGTGAATAAAAACACCTCTCAAGAAGCGGCATCACATGCTAAGCACTTTTATAAATCCAACAAATCCCATACTAAACGCCCACATAATAAATCATCTCAAAAAGAAAAACGCCCTAACCTTGATTCGCCTTTTGCAAAATTAATGGCGTTGCGTGATCAGCTCACAAATGAAAAAAACACACTTAATACTTCCTTTCAAAGGTCAGTAAAATGAAAAATGGAGTTTGATCTTGGCCTATGTAGTAACCGACAATTGCATTCACTGCAAATACACTGATTGCGTCGAAGTTTGCCCTGTTGACTGCTTTTATGAAGGCGAAAACATGCTTGTCATTCATCCTGATGAATGTATCGATTGTGGTGTTTGCGAACCTGAATGCCCAGCAGAAGCCATTAAACCTGACACAGAGCCAGGATTGGAAAAATGGCTAGAGCTCAACTTACATTATGCAACAAAGTGGCCCAATTTAACCACTCGAAAAGACCCTCTTCCTCAAGCAAAAGAAATGGACGGTGTTCCAAATAAACTAGAGAAGTATTTTTCAAAAAATCCTGGAAGCGGCGAATAATAATTATACAACAACACATATAACAGTTTCTTCAAAGATTTAATTCATTTTATGTAAAGATAAAAAATCTGGGCGAAATGATTGATTTTTTTTATTTTGGATGTTAGTGTTAACTTAACGTCGTCATCTTTCTAAGTATTTTTTTTGCTTTTCTATTATGAAGCAAAGGGGTTGCTGTTGAAATTAAAAGTACTCAGCTTTTATGCTCACTAAAGTATATAATATACTTAGTCAAAGAACACTCAGCATTCAGGCTTTTAGTCTGCTTTTCGATATACTTGTTAGCCATTAAGGGAGTAAACTAAGATATGGCATCCCAACAGAAAGATTCCTCCAATGCTAAAGGATTCTCAACCTTTGAATACATCGTCTATCCTACGCATGGAGTGGGACAAATTATAGCAATTGAGGATCAAGAAGTTGCAGGACACAAGCTGAAACTTTTTGTCATTCATTTTGCAAAAGATAAAATGGATGTAAAAGTACCAATTGCAAAGGCTATTTCTGTTGGAATGCGTAAATTATCTGCCGCTGCTTCTGTTGAGCGCGCACTGAAAATTTTGCAAGGAAAAGCACGTATTAAACGGACAATGTGGTCACGCCGTGCTCAAGAATATGATGCTAAAATCAATTCAGGAGATCTCATTTGTATTGCTGAAGTGGTACGCGATCTTTTTCGATCAAATCTACAACCTGAGCAATCTTATTCTGAACGGCAACTCTACACCGCTGCACTTGATCGTATGGCTCGTGAAATCGCTGTTACCAATGGTCTTTCTGAAACAGAAGCCATCAATCTCATAGAAATGCATCTCTCTAATAGAACAAAGCGCGAATTTAAAGCAAAAATAGATGAGACGAATGCGGGTAGTAGTACCGTTTATGCTGCATGATAAATGAACAGAAGATTTTACAGCTTCGGGCAACGTTAACAGAACATTCAAATGATTAAGATTCTTTGATAATAAAATGCAATAGAGCGAGAATGAACTTTATTATCAATGAATTTTTAGGGATAAAAGAATGTTTTGTAGAAAATCTGCATCATTCTCCATAGGGTGATTCTGTGCCACAATGTGTCTATGAGGTTGAGTACACGATTTTATCTTTTATCATTAAATAAATATTTCGAATTTTCTTTTTGTTTCTCTTTATTCAATATTAAATATTATTAGAAAATAGAAAACTCATTTATTTAAGCTGATATCATCGCACTAGCAGCAACCTCTTACCAAGCCTGCCACACGCAACCCTCCCACGCAACTGCGCGGGCTCTCGTTCGAATCATCTGTACAGAATCACATTATCGAGGAAGATAATTCCGCTATTCAATGAGACTTCATCGACATTAGCAGAAACTTTTACCAAACTAGCTACTCACAGATACCCCGCATGAGCTGCGCAAGCCATCATTCAAACATCTATCGAAGTAACAAAAGCATACCCCACACGAGCAAAATTCCCCATCTCAATAAAGAGTACCCTCAAAAACAGTTAAAAGGGGAGGTGTCACACACCTATTTTGCCCGTGCAATCAAGTAAGTATTCCACTTACTGGTAGCCAGATTAAAATATCAATCTTTAGCAGGCAAAACTGAACGCCCGCGATACATTCCAGTTTTCAAATCAATGTGATGAGGGCGACGCAATTCACCAGAACTTTTATCTTCGATATAAGCTGGCGCCTTAAGGGCATCAGCCGAACGACGCATACCCCGCTTTGATGGAGAGGTTTTTCGTTTAGGTACAGCCATAAAGAGATACTCCAAATCCACTAAAAAAAACAGGCAGCATCAAAAATAACACAGCCCTTATCAAATAACATTATAAAATTTGTTTCACCTATACACTGATTAAAACCTTTTGACTAGACTTTCATGCAATTTTTTGTTTTGCTTTAATAAAACGACTGCATACAGTGCATACAAGTATCAAACAGTATTGTGTAGAAATACTGAAATAGCAATTGTTTTTTTAATAAATCTAGGGGATGAGGGTCTCATGCAGATTAATTAAAATAAGAAACAGCTACAACTGCTACGCTCCAAACTCCAGAATCTCATTTTGCAAAAATAAAGGAAGCAAGAATGAACGAATTTACCACCCTTCTTGCACAACACTGCCACACCATTGAAAAGCGGCTTGACACATTGTTAAATAATGAAGTCCAAAATGGCGAAATAAGCCGTCCTGAAATTTTAATAAAAGCCATGCGTCACGGTGCACTCAATGGTGGTAAACGTTTACGTCCTTTTTTTGTTATTCAAAGTGCTGCACTTTTTGGCACTCCTGTTGAACACTCCCTCGACGTCGCAGTAGCTTTAGAATGTGTCCACTGTTATTCGCTCATTCATGATGATCTTCCTGCCATGGATAACGATATACTCCGACGCGGACAACCCACCGTCCACATAGCATTTGATGAGGCCACAGCCATTTTAGCAGGCAACGCCCTTTTGACCTTTGCCTTTGAAATCATTGCAAACAAAGCTTGTGCACTTTCTTGTGAAACCAGAATAAATCTCATCACAGCTCTTGCACAATCAGCAGGATTTGGTGGCATGGTAGGTGGACAAATGCTCGACCTTGAAGCAGAAAAAAAACCTCAAGATCGCCACAGTATTATCACTCTGCAACATATGAAAACAGCCGCTCTTATAAGCTTTGCTTGTCAAGCAGGAGCCATCATCGGTAATGCTCCCAAAACATTGGTCCAAACACTTGCTGATTTTGGCACATATATCGGTCTTGCTTTTCAATTGGCAGATGATCTACTTGACGTCACTGCCAGCACTGAAGTTTTAGGGAAAACAGCTGGAAAAGATGAAGCAGCACAAAAAGCCACTTTCGTTCATCTTTATGGCATTCAAGAAACACAAAAGCAACGCGACACACTCATCGCTAAAGCAGAATCGCTTCTAGACCCTTTTGGGACTAACGCCAAACCACTCCAACAAGCAGCCCGTTTTATAGCAACACGCAAAAATTAATACCGATCGTGCAAACATAAAAACACAAGCACATCACCTAAAGATATGCAAGCATAAAGAATCAAGCAAAACAAACCTTTATCTTTGTTTCAACCTTGTCCAAAACGTGTATGAATGTAATCACCAAGTATTGATTCAAATTCCTCAGCAATATGGTCACCACGCAAAGTCTTTACTTTTTTCCCATCAACAAAGACGGGCGCTGCTGGACTTTCACCCACTCCGGGCAATGAAATTCCAATATCAGCATGTTTTGATTCCCCAGGTCCATTAACAATGCAGCCCATCACTGCAACCTTCAACCCTTCAACACCAGGGTATTTTTCACGCCACACTGGCATATTTTTACATAAATCGGCTTCAATTTTTTGTGCCAATTGTTGAAAAACTGTTGAAGTTGTCCGACCACACCCAGGGCAAGCAGTAACAACAGGTAAAAATTGCCGAAACCCCATCACCTGCAAAAGTTCTTGACCAACTTTTACTTCCCGTGTCCGATCTCCACCAGGTTCAGGTGTTAATGAAATACGGATTGTATCCCCAATCCCTTGCTGTAATAAAATTCCCAAAGCGACGGAAGAAGAAACAACACCCTTTGTCCCCATCCCCGCTTCTGTTAATCCCAAGTGAAGCGCATAATCACAACGTTCTGCCAAACTACTGTAAACCGCAATAAGATCTTGTACATCACTCACTTTAGCAGAAAGGATAATTTTATCACGTCCCAGCCCCATCTCTTCAGCCCAAAGAGCTGAATGAAGGGCTGATTGAACAACAGCCTCCCGCATGACCGCAGCCACAGATAAGGGGTTTGTTTGTCGAGCATTCTCATCCATCAGCTGTGTCAACAACACATTATCAAGAGATCCCCAATTCACACCAATGCGAATAGATTTACGATACCGACAAGCAATCTCGATAATTTCTGCAAATTGGCGATCCTTTTTTGCACCAAAACCAACATTTCCAGGATTAATCCGATATTTTGCCAACGCCTCAGCACAAGCAGGATGTTCTGCTAAAAGCTTGTGACCAATATAATGAAAATCGCCCACCAACGGCACAACAATACCTAACCGTTCTAACCGCTCCCGTATTTTTGGCACCGCAGCAGCAGCTTCATCCCTATCAACAGTTATTCGAACCAACTGCGAACCTGCCCGCCAAAGAGCAGCGGTTTGTGCAACAGTTGCATCAACATCAGCAGTATCTGTATTGGTCATTGACTGAACAACGATTGGGTTCTGACCACCAACAATGACATCGCCCACTGCAACAGCAACAGAGCGGCGGCGTTCAAAAGGTTTAGATAAATAATACGCTGTGCTCATCAAGTCCTCAAATTTTCAAAACCTGCATTATCGATCATTATTATGGCAACACTTATCAAAGTATAGTTTTTAAAAAGACAATGAAAAAAAATTACCTCATTTAGCCAAAACTCTTGATTGTTCCCATGGATGATTGAAACAGCGCACTCCATGCAACTTTTTAATTTTTAAGCCGTTATACCAAAACCCCAAAAGCAATTCCAATGATAACAAAATAGTATAAAATATGAAGGAGTCAAAAAATGTGTCTATTTTCGATTCATTCCAAAAATGCTAAAATTAAAAAACGCATTGCACAATTAAAAAACGAACTCATCCCCGTGCATCATTGGCACTCTCACAACAGCAGCTTTGATAACATCTCTGATATGCTTGACACATGGAAACAAAAAGGCTGCCATGCGCTTTTCCATTTAAACGAGCAAGCAACAGAATTGAAGAAAAAAGCAAAAGAAAACCCTAAAACAACCCTTGCATTAGCTGCAAGCGTAGCGTTAGCAAGCTTTTTACTGATACGTAAAAAATAAAAACACGCCAACACCCTCTCTTTGTAATGTCCACCCTTAAAGTGGGCATTTTTTATATCTCTAAAACAACACTACACAAAAAATATAAGTATTTTGAGCAATAAGTACTTCAGCTTAGAAATAATATTTTTATGACACGCATCATGATAAACCAAACAAAATCTTCTAAGGTAAACGCCCATTTGCTATAAGAAAATGGGATAAAAATCAAACTAAAAAGAACCAAAATTTTAACCTCCAGAAGCGCGCTGCGCAGTATCTACATATGTAACGACAGACATACCAGGAATAAGCTTTTCAGCACCTTTTTGCCCAGGATCTAAAGCAATACGAACCGAAACACGTTGCGCAATTTTGATAAAATTACCGATTGCCGTATCCGTTTTTAACAATGAAAATTCTGAACCTGTCGCAGGTGCAAAACGATCCACACGCCCTGTTAATTTTTGATTATTCAACGCATCCACAGAAAAGACAACAGGTTGTCCCACCCGCATTTTGGACAGTTGCGTTTCCTTATAATTAGCAATAATCCAAATATCATCAGAAATAACTGACACTAATTGCGTATTAGGAACAATATATTGCCCTACCCGTGCACCAACCACTCCAATATACCCCGTTCTAGGAGATACGATCTTCGTGTGGTTCAAATTGAGTTTAGCTAATTCAACGCCAACACTTGCTCCTGCAACTTCTGACTGTAAACTTTGCCGTTCAAGATCTAATTGCTTTCGCAATTGACGTTTTGTATCCAGTGCTTCCAATAATTGTGCAAGAGAACGAGAACCTGAATTTGCACTGCCATCAAAGCCTAATTTTTTGTTATGTCCAGGAAGTACATTAGAGAATGTTTGAGACCGTGCCAGTTCGGCTTCAGCTTTGTTGATTTCCCCCTGCAAAAGCTGAGCTTGCAATACAATACTGGCAAGTTTTGCATTTTTTGAATCAAGAATAGCCTGTGCCTGCGCAAGCTGTTGCTTAAAGAGAGAATCATCGAGTTTAAATAACAACATTCCCTGTTCAACTTTTTGATAATCTTGAACATAAATCTTTTCAATTACCCCAGAAATCTGCGAGCTTACAAGAGTCACATTGCCTTTAATTGAAGCATTATCCGTTATCTGAATTGTGCTGACAAAGGGGGGAAGCCTCCAAGCCCACAAAATCAACAAAATGCCCATAATACCCGATAAAAAGGTAACAATCGTCGCTTTTGATCGCAGTGCTCTTATCATCTTTCACTCCTCTTTATCAACATTGGCTTGCTTTGTGAATGCAACCAAAGAGCGTGATTTGAAAATAATTTTTACAAGAAAAACAACAAATACAACCATTGCAATATAAAAATAAAGCCGAAAAACATCGCTATAAGCCAAAATATTTGCCGTTAATCGAAGCTTTTCAATGAGCCAAGATACATCTGGTTGATCTCCCAAAATATGAGGAACAGAAGCATTGTAAGAGGACGAAAATAAGGCATCCATCTCACTTGAAACGAGCGGATCTGTTACCATAATATTTTGTGATAAATGCTCACAATGCTTATGGGCGAAAACCAACTGCAAACTGCCAAAAAAAGCTGAACTCATCAACCCCCCTGTTACTTGTGTCAGCAAAAAAACAGCAATAAAACTTAACATATAACTAGGGCCTCGCGCACTGGACACCACAAATCCCTTTAAAAGAGCAGGCGGCAAAAAAAGTGCGTAGCCAAAGCCGATCAATCCCTGACTTAACATCATATCTTTTGGACATGTTAACTGGCTCAAATGACTATCTAAATAAGACCCAAGAGCCAAACAGCTCAAAGACAAAAGATAAAAATAGTCCTCACGACCCTCCCGCAGAAAAAAGACACAAATCCCTCCTCCTAAAAGGGTGCCAAATATAACTGCAAGATATACAGGTGCCATCTCAGAGTTTAATAAACCGAAAAGATTAAAAAACTCTGCTGCTAATGTTAAGTGTTCCGATAAAAGAACACGAAAGACCAATAAAATGAGAACAGATTGCAGCATCTCTTTACTGAAAAGCCAACGTAACTCAATCAATGGTTTTTCTCTATTCAGCTCTAGAATAGTTGCCGTGACCAAAGACAAAATAACGAGCACAAGCCCCCAGCCAATCCATGGTGCCTCATACCACCAATACAATTTGCCAACAGACATAATCATTGCATTGATCCCAAGACCAAGCGCAATCAAACTATAACTTACCCAATCTAATTTTTTAATGACCTTGTTACGTGCAACGGGAGTCAGTGGAAGAGAAAAGATACACCCCAAACTCATGAGAACCAAACCCATCTCCATCGCGGAGAGACTAGAAAATTCACTATTTCCTAGCAAATCAGGTGAAATCAAACCTGATAAAGGCGCTGCTAAATTCGCACTCATATAATTTAAGCTAAGACCAATGGTAAATTTTTTTGCTGGTGCAAAAGCCTCCATCATATAAAGAAGCGCGAGTGATGCCAATGGTGCCGCAGCAATACCAGCAAAAAAACGAATAATCAGTGCTGAACGTAGATCAGTAACAAATAACTGCAAAACACAGACCAGCACAAACCCAAGAATTGATAACTCTGCAAAAGCACGAAGCCCAAATTGGTAGCGGATCTTCATCAACATGATTGCAACACTTACATTCGGTGCCATATAGGCAGCAATCAACCATGTTGTTTCAGTCATTGTTGCATGAAAATCACCTGTCAGCTGAATAATGTTCGATTGAACAACATTCGCTCCCAAACCATAAGCCCACTGCAAAATAAAAGAAGCGAAAATGTAAACAAAACATTTTGGCAAAGGTCCTGCAAAAATTACACCTGGATTGGGAAAAGGCACAGCCTTTTTGGCAAACATAACCGTACCTTTTTTGCCGCTCATGTCGCCTTTTCCTGCATGACCCGTTACGCCTCCATTATTACACCATCAACAGTTGCCAAGTTATAAAAAAGGTCTTCCTTATAACTTGCCTCATCATTTGAATGCTCTGCTAGCGTTGCCCGAAGCTGTAAAATCTTCTGTTCTAACGCATCAAAGGAAAGTTGCTCAACAGCAACCACTTTCTCTACCAAAAGAGAACAACCCGAAGAGCTAATATCTGCAACCCCTCCACAAACAGCAAACAGCTTTTCTCCTGAAGAGGTCATAACGCGAACACTTCCCAACACAATGCTTGCCAATAAAGGTGCATGATGCGCCATAACCGTTAGAGCTCCTGATGCTGAAGGAAGAACAACGGATGTCACCTCTTCTGAAAAAACAAGTTTTTCAGGCGACACAAGCTCAAACAAAAAATGCTCTACTTTATTGTTTTCCACAACAGCCTCCACACAAGGTTCAATATAAGAACCTGTTGTTATCTCTACAACAAGCACTCATCAAAGATTTTTCTTAGGAAGAGGCTTCCGCAATGAGACGTCTTCCTTTTTCAATGGCTTCATCGATCGAACCGACCATATAAAAAGCTGCCTCTGGTAAATCATCATAGTCACCAGCACAAAGCCCTTTAAACCCTTTAATTGTGTCTTCTAAAGGTACGAGCTTCCCTGGAGAACCAGTAAAGGCTTCAGCCACATGGAAAGGTTGCGAAAGGAAACGTTCAATTTTACGTGCCCGCCCCACCAGCAGCTTATCATCTTCAGAAAGTTCATCCATTCCAAGAATAGCAATAATATCCTGCAATGATCTGTACCGTTGCAAAATAGTTTGCACTTGATTTGCGACAGCATAATGTTCCTCACCCACGATTAATGGATCTAGCATGCGTGAGAAAGAATCGAGCGGATCAACCGCTGGATAAATGCCCTTTTCAGCAATTGAACGTGAAAGAACCGTCGTTGCATCCAAATGAGCAAAAGATGTCGCAGGTGCTGGATCGGTCAAGTCATCTGCTGGAACATAAATAGCCTGCACAGAAGTAATAGACCCTGTTTTTGTACTAGTAATACGTTCTTGTAAAGCCCCCATATCCGTTGCCAAAGTTGGCTGATACCCCACAGCAGAAGGAATACGCCCTAAAAGGGCTGAAACTTCAGCTCCCGCCTGTGTAAAACGGAAAATATTATCCACGAAGAAAAGAACATCTTGTCCTTCATCACGAAAACTTTCTGCAATAGTCAATCCTGAAAGAGCAACACGTGCACGTGCCCCCGGTGGCTCATTCATTTGCCCATAAACGAGCGCACATTTTGATCCTTCCGTTGAACCATTATTATCTTTTGGGTTCACGTTCACACGGCTTTCAATCATTTCATAATAAAGATCATTTCCTTCACGTGTACGTTCTCCAACTCCAGCAAACACTGAATACCCACCATGAGCCTTTGCAATATTATTGATGAGCTCCATAATGAGAACGGTTTTACCAACACCAGCACCCCCAAACAAACCAACTTTACCACCTTTAGAATAAGGTGCTAACAAGTCCACAACTTTAATACCCGTGACAAGAATTTCCGATGCAGTTGACTGCTCAACATATTCAGGAGCATCTTGATGAATAGAACGTGTTTTGGTCGCAGCGATTGGTCCAACATTATCAACGGGTTCTCCAATCACATTCATGATACGACCAAGCGTTGCTTCTCCAACAGGCACATTAATCTGTGTTCCTGTATCAAACACCTTTTGACCACGCATAAGACCATCCGTTGTATCCATGGCGATTGTACGCACTGTGTTCTCACCCAAATGCTGTGCAACTTCTAAGACCAACCGATTGCCCAAATTTTCTGTTTCTAATGCGTTTAAAATATTTGGTAACGCACCTTCAAATTGCACATCAACAACAGCACCAATAACCTGCGTAATTTCACCAACTGAACCTTTTGCAGACAAATCTTTAGGGGAAGGAGACGCAGAAGTTGAAGAATCTTTTGCGCCAACTTGAGATTTCGAGGCGGTTTTTTTCACGCTTGAGCGAGCAGTTGATTTCTTTTCTTCAACTTTTGATGCTCCTTTGCTTGACGTCACTGCTTTTACCATCAATCCTCACCTTTTCAATTTAAAGCGCTTCAGCGCCCGCAATAATTTCGATCAATTCTGTCGTAATCTGTGCCTGACGCTGACGATTATAAGTCACCGTCAATTTATTAATCATTTCGCCCGCATTACGCGATGCGTTGTCCATAGCACTCATCTTCGCGCCCATCTCACCAGCGACATTTTCAAGCAAAGCTCGAAAAATTTGCACTGAAAGATTACGAGGAACAAGCTCATCCAAAAGAGAAGCTGCATCAGGCTCATAATCATAAACAGTTGGCTGTAAAATTTTATTTTTATCTGTTTTTCCAGCAACATCTCCTACCCCAACAGCCTCTTTTGGAGAGATCGTTGGGATTAAGCGAAAAGCCGTCGGACGCTGATTAATCACTGAAACAAATTCAGAATAAAACAGCGTACACACATCGAACGCACCTTTATGAAACAAATCAACGATACGCTGACTAATCATTGCTGCCTCTGCAAAACCAATCCGTTTTACAGAACGCAAATCAACATGATCAATCATCAAGGCCTTATAATTACGCAGTAAAATATCTGCTCCCTTTTTTCCCACCGTTAAAATTTTAACTATTTTACCAGCAGCAAGCAGAGCTTCAATTTGCTCACGAGCATGACGTGCAATTTGCACATTAAAAGCACCACATAAACCACGCTCAGCAGTACACACCACAAAAAGATGCACATCGTCTCGACCTGTTCCTCGCATTAAGGGGGGTGCGTCAACGGCATCAACATCAGCTGCAACATTGGCTAAAATAGTAGCCATCCGCTGAGCATAAGGACGTGCAGACAAAGCCGCCTCTTGCGCACGGTGCAACCTTGCCGCTGCAACCATTTGCATGGCTTTGGTAATTTTCTGTGTTGCCTTAACCGAGGCGATACGGTCTCTAAGATCCTTTAGCGACGCCATTGCAAATATTCCATCAATTCATCACGAAAACTTTTTCGCATAAGTATTAAGGACAGTAATCAGTTTCTCCTTAATTTCATCAGTTATCTGCTTTTGATCGGCTATTGCCTTCAAAAGATCTTGATGATCATTGCGCAAGAGTGTCAAAAGACCCTGCTCAAACCGACCAACGTCAGAAACAGCCAATGCATCAAGATAACCATTCACGCCAGCAAAAATAACAACAACCTGTTCTTCTGTTTTAAGTGGAGAAAACTGCGGCTGCTTTAAAAGCTCAGTCAACCGCGCACCACGGTTCAAAAGACGCTGAGTTGACGCATCCAAATCTGAACCAAACTGCGCAAAAGCTGCCATTTCTCGATATTGTGCTAACTCACCTTTGATCGAACCTGCAACCTGCTTCATCGCCTTAATTTGTGCAGCAGAACCGACACGTGATACCGAAAGACCAACATTTACAGCAGGACGAATCCCTTGATAAAACAAATTGGTTTCAAGGAAAATTTGCCCATCGGTGATCGAAATCACATTGGTTGGGATATAAGCAGAAACATCATTTGCTTGTGTCTCAATAACTGGCAAAGCAGTCAAAGACCCCGAACCATTCTCCGCATTCAGCTTTGCAGCCCGCTCTAAAAGACGCGAATGCAAATAAAAAACATCTCCTGGATAAGCTTCACGACCTGGTGGGCGACGAAGCAAAAGAGACATTTGACGATAAGCAACAGCTTGTTTTGAAAGGTCATCATAACCAATCAAAGCATGTTGACCATTATCACGGAAATATTCCCCCATCGCACAACCCGCAAGAGGTGCAATAAACTGCATAGGCGCAGGATCAGAAGCCGTAGCCGCCACAACAATGGAATATTCAAGAGCACCACGCTCTTCTAAAACTTTAACAAATTGCGCAACCGTTGAACGTTTTTGACCAATAGCAACATAAATACAATAGACCTTGTCTTGATCTCGCCCCGCACCCTTTTCGTGGAAAGGCTTTTGGTTTAAAAACGTATCGAGCAAAATCGCTGTTTTCCCTGTTTGGCGATCACCGATCACCAATTCACGCTGCCCACGCCCAATGGGGATAAGCGCATCAATAGCTTTTAACCCTGTCGACATAGATTCATGCACAGACTGACGTGGAATAATCCCTGGAGCCTTAACGTCAACACGACGACGCTCAACTGCTTTAATAGGCCCCTTTCCATCTATAGGATTTCCAAGCGCATCAACAACACGCCCAAGGAGCTCTGGACCCACAGGAACATCCACAATAGCGCCTAACCGTTTTACTGTATCACCTTCACGGATACCACGATCTGACCCAAAAATCACAACCCCGACATTATCGATTTCCAAGTTGAGCGCCATACCGCGCACACCATTTGAAAAGGAAACCATTTCACCTGCTTGGACATTATCCAAACCATAAACGCGGGCAATACCATCACCCACAGATAAAACCGAACCAACCTCTGAAACTTCAGCCTTTTGGTCAAAGTTCCTGATTTGCTCTTTTAGAATTTTTGAAATTTCAGACGGTCTAATATCCATCAGCTGACCTCTTTTTTCAATGCAAGCTTAAGCGAAGATAATTTTGCCACAAGAGACGTATCAATCTGAGACGACCCTAAGCGAATAATGAGTCCACCAAGAATTGTGGGATCAATAGAGATACGTAGCAAAATTTTTCCCCCAACGACACCTTCCAAAGCCACACGCAACTCCTCCTCTTGACGAGGACTTAACACGCGCGCAGAAATAATTTGCGCCGTAATCTCCCTACGAGACAAAGCAACACGACGTTGAAAAGCATGTAAAATACCAGACAAAGCACAAAGCCGACGATTTACTGCAACAACGCGCAAAAAATTACGAATAATCCGACCAGCACCCTCATCAGAAAACCCGATACTTTCGCAAATAGAACACATAACTTTAACCTGCTCTTTTGCTGAAAAGAACGGGCTTTGCATAAAGCGCTTTAAGTCCTCATTTTGATCCAAAATAACCAAAAAAGATGCGACTGCCTTTTCAACACTTTCAGCAGATCCTGCTTCTTGAACAAAATCGAAAAGCGCCTGCGCATAGCGTTGATCTACCAACGGCAGTGGTATAAGAGAAAATGAATCAGACACGCAATACCGCCTCTTTCCCTTGAGCGATTCTCTGATATTTACCAGATGAAGTGGATCAGACATCCCAAATTTTAAGAATCTGCTCCTTAAAACTTAGAACAAAAAAACTTTTCGGTTTTTAGCATAGACACAACCGACTCGCAACACTCCAAATCGATGGTTTTTGAAAATTTTAAACAAAATATTTAAAATACCCTTGAAAACGATTTTTTTTTAATACACAGCAGCACCACAATTTCTTTTGTATCTCTTTTTATCTTTTCTGACACGCCTTTCAAGCCTCTTCCTTTTTGCTCCAGAAACTCACTCCAGAAATGAGTTAAAATCAGCTAAAAGTGTCTTTTTCAACTTAAAATGCTTCTCTATAAAAAGCTCCCCTTAATATAAAGGAAGCACCATTTTAGATCTATAACTCATCAATGATACTGTGTATAACTTTTACAAAATCAGAAAACCAATCTTCTTGCTCAAAATTTCCCTCTTTACAAAACATCCCTTCATAAAACATCCCCCCTTTTCAGCATTTTTAAGCAAACAAATTTCCACGTTATGTTGGGCTATTTTCAGAGAAAGCTTTGCGGATCAATATCAATTTGAACCCGCACTGAACTTGGCATTTTTGGTGCATTTGCAAAGATTGCGCGAATAAACCCCTGCATATCAAAAGAGCGTTGCCCTTGCAGTAAAAGTCGAAAACGATACCGCCCCCGCACAAGAGCCAGCTGTGCCTCTGCTGGTCCCATCAGCGAGACATTTTTTTCTCGTGGCGCGGCTTGACGTAACGCACGCGCATAATGTTCTGCTGTTTGGCGCTTTTCTGAAGACACAATCAAAGAAGCAAGACGCCCATAAGGTGGAAGATGATAGTGCTGACGCATTGAGATCTCGTGCATATAAAAATTTTCACGTTGTTGCGAAAGTAAAGCTTGTATCACTGGGTGGTCGGGTTGATAGGTCTGCACTATGCCTAAACTTTCCAGCCCCATACGCCCTGCCCTTCCTGTAACCTGTGACAAAAGCTGAAATGTGCGTTCAGCAGCACGTAAATCACCATTAGCAAGACCGAGATCAGCATCAATGACCCCAACCAACGACAGCTCAGGAAAATGGTGCCCTTTAGCGACTAACTGCGTCCCAATAATAATGTCAACATCCCCATTCGCAATTGCTTGCAGTTCGCTTCGCAATTGATGAATCCCACCTTTGAGATCTGTTGACAAAATCAACAACCGCGCCTGTGGAAAAAGCGTCCGTGTTTCTTCAGCAATTCTTTCCACACCTGGTCCACAAGCCACGAGATGATCTAAAGTTCCGCATTCAGGACATGCCTCTGGAAATGGCTGATGATAGCCACAATGATGGCATTTAAGCTGACCTTGCAAACGATGCTCAACCAACCAACTCGAACAATCTGTACAATGAAAACGATGTCCACAAATGCGACATAAAGTTAAAGGCGCATAACCACGTCGATTAAGAAAAAGAAGCGCTTGCTCACCTTTTTTTATGGTTTGCATCAAAGCACGTTCAAGAATAGAGGAAATAAAACGCCCTCTTTCCACTCCTCCTTTTCGCATATCAACCACCTGCAACTGTGGAAGTGCTGCTGCTTTAAAACGTGATGGCAAATTAACCTGCCGATAACGCCCCCACAAGACATTTGCTTGACTTTCAATCGACGGTGTCGCTGAAGATAAAATCACAGGAAAGTGTTCGAAAGAAGCCCGCGCAACTGCCATATCACGTGCATGATAAAAAATGCGCTCTTCTTGCTTATAAGCACCATCATGCTCTTCATCAACAACAATGAGTCCAAGCTCTTGAAAGGGTAAAAAAAGTGCCGAACGTGCCCCCGCAACAACCCGCACCCGCCCTTCTGCCACTTGCCGCCACACACGCTCCCGACGACGCGGTGCCAAATCTGAATGCCACTCTGCTGCTGATGCTCCAAAACGCGCACAAAAACGATCTAAAAATTGCTGTGTTAAAGCAATTTCTGGCAATAAAATTAAAACTTGCTTGCCACATTTCAGTGCTTGAGCAACCGCTTCAAAATAAACCTCCGTCTTTCCTGACCCCGTAACACCATCAAGCAAAAAAACTTGAAATTGAGAAGACAAAACACCTTCTCGCAGCAATGTTGCTGCTTCACTTTGCGCACCTTCTAACACGGGGAGACAAAAATCGGGGTCAGGCATCGCAACAAGAGCAGATGCTGGCATCATAACCTCTTCAAAAACCCCAAGTGATTTTAACCCTTCAACAACAGAGACAGAAACCCCTGCCGCATGCGCAAGACCAGAGCGTGTCCAAACCATACCATCGCGTACTAACTCCAAAACCCGTGATCGCGCTGGTGTTAAACGCTCTACATCTCTCCTACAATAGCGCAACCCTTGCATCTGCGCTTCTGGCTCTAAGGCAGCTGGAACACTTAAAACCAATCGTGCAACAAGACCAAAAGGCGTCATCGTATAGCGGCTAACAAAGCGTAAAAATGTGATCATTTCCGCTTTTAATGGTGGACAATTAAAAACATGCAGGATAGAGCGCAATTTTTCACGCGCCACAGGTGCAGCCATTTGCTCCATTTGCGCTGTTGGGTTTTCAACTTCCACCACAAGACCACAAACTTCACGCCCCATCACTGGAACACGAACAAAAGAGCCAATCTCGACCTTCATAGAAGATGGAACTTGATAGCTATAAGCATGAGCAACAGGCAGGGGTACCAAAACTGAAACAACCTTTTTCTCTTTCACGCTTGATTTCACCTTTTGTACCAATTTTTTATACGCACCCTTTTATACAAACATTATTCTTGCATTACTCTTGCATTTTATTTTTCGACATATTTCCCATTGTGAAAAATCTTTTTTGCGTAACTTTACCAATCTGCCAATCTGCCAATCTGCCAATGATAATCATTTACAATGTGTATTCGATAGCAACACTATACATTTAACACTTTTAAAAAATTTTTTTTACATTTTTCCTTCTTCTCAATGCTCCAATTCTTTCTTCATCGTCCAACTTATGTACCAATTTACCACCCAAAACCAGTACTTCCCTTGCTTTTGCAATAAACAATAGCGCATAACAAAAACAGAGCAAAACATCAGAAATGTTGCCTGAAAAAATTTTAAGAAAACCCAAGGAGATTGAGAATGAAATTTTTTGTGGATAGTGCACATATTGAAGATATCCGAGAATTACAAAGTTTGAGCCTTGTCGATGGTGTTACCACCAATCCTTCTCTCATTTTAAAGTCGGGACGCAATATTCTCGATGTCATAAAAGAAATTTGCACGCTTACTGATGGACCTGTTTCTGCTGAAGTTACAGCAACTGAATTTGAAACTATCATGAAAGAAGCAGCTGTTTTAGCAAAAATTGCCAACAATATTTGCATCAAGCTCCCTCTAACATTTGATGGATTGAAAGCATGTAAGGCTCTGACAAAACAAGGATTGAAAACAAATCTCACACTCTGTTTTTCTGCCAATCAAGCCCTATTGGCAGCCAAAGCAGGGGCAACATTTGTTTCACCTTTCATCGGCAGGATTGACGATTGTGGAGTAGATGGTAGCAAATTGCTTCATGAAATTCGCACAATTTATAATCACTACGGCTTTAAAACACAAATTTTGGCAGCCTCAATTCGCACCGTTAATCATGTCAAGCAAGCAGCACTAAGCGGCGCAGACATTGCAACTGTCCCACCCGAAATTTTAAAAGCACTCATCAAACATCCTTTAACCGAGAAAGGCTTGCAGATATTTTTAAATGACTGGAAAAAAACTGGACAAAATATCGCTTAAAGCTTTAAAAGCTTCTGTGAGAGTGACATAAAAATCCGTTCAGCCAATTCCTTAGCTGCACGCTTTTGGGCGTCTTTTTCTGCCTGCAACGTTGCATATTCTTGACGAAGCCGTTCAAAAGATACGCTCGCAAATCCAGTTCCTTCTGCAACAGGAGTATTTTTCATATCCTGCAAAGTATAGACAGCCGTGCTTACTATGGTTCCCATAGAATAGCGTCCTACGCTTTTTTTAGCTCGATCAACCTCTATCTTCATAGATTCACGCGTGGAAGCTGATGTCTTCAACATCAATCGATAGACTGGAGCAGCAGGTTTACTCCTTCCATTTCCATACAAAAGAAACAGCAAATGATTGCGCACCATTTGACCAAAATGATCTGAGGGTTCTTCAACAACAATACTGGCAAGCTTTTCGGAAAGCCCAAAAGGATTTAGCTTTGAATAAGAAAGAGAATCTATCGTCGTTGAAACCTGTGGCGTCTGACGGTAAAGTGGCTCAACTGTGCACCCACAAAGAAGTGTAAACACACAAGCGAAAACTACAAGAGTAAGATTTTTAAAGAATAACATTAAAACCTCTCCGTCATAATTACTTGTATAGGAAAAAAGCCCATTGTCATCGAAGTTGAGAGATCCCTAACAACAAAGCAACTCAAGCTGTGTGCCTACACAAAAACATGAGCCAATCAGCAAAAACCGTAAAAACAAAACTGTTTAAAAAACAACATTAACGATCCTGTGTGGAACAATAATCATTTTTTTCACTGGTTTTTCAACCAGATGCGCCTGTACAAAATCAAGAGCCAACACTGCTTCTTCAATCATCGCTTCATTTGCTGTTGCCCCAACAGTTACCTCACCACGCTTTTTCCCATTAATTTGTACTGGCAAAGTGTAGCATTCATCAACAATTAATGCGGGATCATAAATAGGCCAAGGAAGCTGAGAAACCAGAGTTTTTCCCCCTAAAGCAATATGACATTCTTCCGCTAAATGAGGAATCATAGGTGCAATCATAGCAAGAAAAAAATCCATTGCTTGACGTAACGATGCCTTCATTTCATCATCAAGAGCTTCCACCTTATTTAACAATGGTGCCATCACGTTCAAGAATTCATAAAGACGTGCAATTGCCCGATTAAATGCAAATTTTTCCAAATCATCTTCCACAGCACAAAGTGTACGATGCGCTGCCTTTGAGAGTTCTAAAGCTGCACCCTGATGCCCTGTACACGGGATCACTTCCTTTAAAACTGGAGCACCCAAAGCCACGCAGCGCCAGACACGCTGTATAAAGCGATGTGCTCCTTCAACACCAGCTTCTGTCCAGATGACATCCCGATCCGGAGGAGAATCCGACAATACAAACCAGCGCACGGTATCTGCTCCATAGGATGCGATAATATCGTCAGGATCAACGACATTCTTTTTTGATTTTGACATTTTTTCAATCAAACCAATTGTCACTTCACTTTGATCGGTCAATTTGTACGCCTGACGTTTTCCATCCTTTTCAACAATTGAAATTTCCTCTGGTGAAACCCACCCTTTATCATCCCGATAGGTCTCATGAACGACCATCCCTTGGGTAAAAAGCCCTTTAAAAGGCTCATCCACACTTACATAACCAACCACTTTCATGGCACGCATGAAAAAGCGTGCATAAAGAAGATGTAAAATCGCATGTTCGATTCCACCAATATATTGTTGCACAGGTAACCATTTTGTTGCTGCATTCTTGTCTACAGGCTCTTGTGCAAAAGGTGCAGTGAAACGCGCATAATACCAAGAAGAGTCAACAAATGTATCCATTGTATCGGTTTCACGTTTAGCAGACTGACCACAAGAAGGGCAAACAACTGTTTGCCATGTTTCATGACGTGTGAGAGGATTGCCAAGCTGATCAAAAGTCACATCATCGGGTAATATAACGGGTAAATCGGCACGTGGCACAGGCACCACCCCACACGCTGTACAATGGATCATAGGGATCGGACATCCCCAATAACGCTGACGAGAAATCCCCCAATCACGCAATCGAAATTGCACGGTTTTTTCCCCCTGAGGTTGCCCATTGAGCACTTGCTCTTCAAGTCGTTTCGCTGCCACTTCAAAAGCTTGTTGTGGCGTCAAACCATTCAAAAATCCTGAATTGATCATCACACCATTACCAGTATAAGCGGTTTGAGCAATCACGAAATCCTGAGCATCAACCCCTTCTGGCAAAACCACTGGGCGCACGGGGAGATCATATTTACGTGCAAAATCCAAATCTCTCTGATCGTGAGCAGGACAACCAAAAACAGCTCCGGTTCCATAACCCATGAGCACAAAATTGGCAATATAAACGGGAATATGCACTGTTGGATCAAAAGGATGAACAGCTAAAAACTCTGTGCGAAATCCTTGTTTTTCAGCTGTTTCAAGTGCCGCAGTTGTTGTTCCACCACACCGACAATTTTCAATAAAAGCGCTCAACGCTTCATCTTTTTTTGCCAAGGCTTGCGCAATGGGATGATCAACAGACAACGCCAAAAAAGAGGCTCCAAACAGTGTATCGGGTCGTGTTGAATAACAGACAACTTCGTTAAATGGCGCACAAGCATCATCGGCAATATTGGTCGTATTCAAAGCCCAACGAATTAATAAACCTTGTGACTTACCAATCCAATTTTTTTGCATAATGCGGACTTTTTCTGGCCACTGCTCAAGCTCTTCAAGCCCTGCCAATAAATCTTCACTAAAATCACTAATTTTGAAAAACCACTGCGTCAATTCACGTTGTTCAACCAACGCACCAGAACGCCATCCACGTCCATCAACAACTTGCTCATTTGCCAAAACAGTCTGGTCAACGGGATCCCAATTCACCTTTGCCACTTTGCGTGTAACCAATCCCTTCTGATACAAATCAAGGAAAAGCATTTGTTGGCAATGATAATAATCCACATCACAAGTCGCAAATTCACGTGACCAATCTAAAGATAACCCCAATTGTTTTAATTGCCCCCGCATCACTGCGATATTTTGGTAGGTCCAAGTTTTGGGATGCACTTTATTTTGCATAGCGGCATTTTCAGCTGGCATCCCGAAAGCGTCCCACCCCATGGGATGAAGCACATTAAACCCCTTTGCACGTTTATAGCGTGCAACAACATCTCCCATAGCATAATTGCGCACATGCCCCATATGAATGCGACCAGAGGGGTAGGGAAACATCTCTAAAACATAATATTTTTCACGCTGATCTTCCTGAGCAGTTTGAAAAATTTTCTTTTCATCCCAAATTGCTTGCCATTTTTGTTCTTGGGCACGTGGATTATAGCGTTCGATTGTCATTCCCATTATACTCTTTGTAAAATTGAACCAAAAAACTTCACTTTATGCTTCACCATGGATTAAGCCCATCGTCAACATTTTCAACAAATATTTCACTAAGTATTTTACAAAACTCTTATAAACAATTACCCAATGCTGAAATTAAAGACAGAAAGTACGAAAATATGAGCACACTGCACACCACCTCTCCTGTCCCTTCCATTGAAGCATGGAAAAGTTTGCAAAAAGACATTGCCGAAATATGTCAAGACATACAGCGCCCTTTGGAAGATGTTCAACTGATCGCTGTTTCAAAAACTGTCTCTGCAGATGACATTATCCCCCTTTTGCACGCAGGTCAGTCTCTTTTTGCAGAAAATCGTGTGCAAGAAGCTGCTGAAAAATGGCATCGCTTGCGTCAACAATTTGATTCCATTGAACTCCATCTCATCGGTCCCTTACAATCCAATAAAACAGCACAAGCTGTTAAACTTTTTGATGTTATCCAAACTGTCGACCGCGAAAAAATTGCCAAATGTTTAGCCGAAGAAATGCAAAAACAAAAAAGACGCCTCCCTTGTTATGTTCAAGTCAATATCGGAGAAGAGCCGCAAAAAAGTGGTGTTGCACCACAAGACGTCATTCCCTTTGTTGCCCAGTGCAAAAATCATTACGGGCTTGATATTATCGGCCTTATGGCAATTCCACCAGCACAAGAGAACTCTGGACCTTATTTTGCTCTTCTAGCAAAACTTGCAAAAAAAGCTGGTCTTGCGAAACTTTCTATGGGAATGTCCAATGACTTTAAAACTGCCCTTCAGTTTGGCTCTAACGTTCTTCGTATTGGCTCAGCTTTATTTGGAAAACGCCCTATTTGACTCTATTTTTACTGAAACCAATACCATTATTATACTTGAAAATATTTTCCAATAGGCGATGTTACAACTGTTTTTGCACTTAAACAGTTTAACCCATAGATTTAATTTACCCCACAATTGCCTCTTGTCAATCCACCCTTTAGCTTGCAATTATACAATTGACTCCAATGACACCCAATAACAATAAAGTAGTAAACACAAACAAGCAGTATAAATACAAAATTCCTAAACGCCATTTATCATAAAGCACATAGCATATAAGAAAAAAAGTGATCCTACTGTTATCATAAAAAGGATGCGCACACGAGGTTTAAACAACTCATTCTCGATACATCATCATACGTCGATAAATCAACGAACATGGTATAAAAAATCACGAACTAACAATAGAAAGAAAAAACTTTGAAACTTAATTTATCGTAAAGCTTATGGTATATAAGAAAAAAATAAAATAATCCTACTGTTATAATAAAGGGTGCAAACATCACATCACGTGGTGACCTGCTGAAGATCTCATATACACGAAACGACAGTGCTATTTCCATCATACAGGCCAACGGTACAAAAAACAAATTCGTTTGATTCCATATGCCGCAACGCTTATATTGCGCCCCCCAAAATAGAGTATCTTAGCTAATACGGTAAAAACTACACAGCAGAATACAAAATTTACAACGTTTTACATATCGGATAACAGATAGGGCATAGCAAAAATGATACCCCACGCTATCATAATGATCTCTTGCGCTCCCTCAAGAATAACTGGCACATTCCTGAAGAGCAACATACCAATAATTATCCCTAAAAAAGGAGTAACACGACATTCTTACCTTATAAAATTTTTAAATTATGAATCTAAAAACGAATAACACCTACGGTAAAGGAATATGCCACCCAAAATATTTTAACAATTGACACTCAACGTACACCCCATTCCCAACAAGTACCAAATCAAGAATTGGATCGCCTCCATCAGCCAATATCCATAAACTATTCCACCAATTATACCTTAAAAAAAGCATACATAGAAAACAATCAAAAACACCTCAAAAAATGACATACAATCCCCATCCTACAATTAAAATTTTTAGATTATGAATCTGAAAGCAAATAACATATGTGGCAAAGATAGATGAATAGAACAACAAATAAAATACTAAATGAATTTATATTCACTTATTTTTTTAAGAGAGGATTTTTTCTTATTTTTATTAACTTTCTGTTTTATAAAAATAAAATTATAATAATATGCTCATATTATACAAATTACACAAACAATCTCATCCTTTGATTATTGCATAATGTATATAATAATATTTAGTTCTGATTTATAATGACGAGATGGGCTCAAATTTTGTCTTCTGAGCAGTGTAAACGCTCAAAAACAGCATGAAAATGCCCCTTTGGATAGTAATCTGCACAAGATTTTGAAAATTGCCGTGCAAACTTCTCTAATTTAATTTAATTTAAGGAATGAAGCTTTGCATTGAAGGAAAAACTGAGAGGAGAGTTTTATCCAAACGCAAAAATACAGTGGCTGACTTTTCCAAACAAAAAATTATTTAGATTATTTAAGGGAGGGAAATTATGTCTGAAAAAATCTATCCAATACCAGCAAACATCAAAAAAAATGCCTTGATCGATGAAGATACCTATCAACAATGGTATCAGGAAAGCATCAACGATCCAGAAACTTTTTGGGCAAAACATGGGCAGCGTATTGAGTGGTTTAAGCCTTATACAAAAGCAAAAAACACTTCATTTAACGGCGATGTATCGATTAAATGGTATGAAAATGGAATAACCAATGTTGCGTATAATTGTATTGATCGCCATTTAAAAAACCATGGTGACAACATCGCGTTGATTTGGGAAGGAGATAACCCTTATCACGATAAAAAAATAACTTATAACGCACTTTATGAACATGTTTGTCGTTTTGCTAATATCTTAAAAAATCACGGTGTAAAAAAAGGTGACAGAGTCACCATTTACCTACCGATGATTCCTGAGGCAGCTTACGCCATGTTAGCCTGCGCCCGCATTGGTGCTATTCATTCGGTTATTTTTGCTGGTTTTTCTCCTGAAGCAATAGCAGGACGTATTGTCGATTGTGAATCGACTTTCATTATTACTGCCGATCAGGGTTTGCGTGGAGGAAAATTAATTAAGTTAAAAGACAATATTGATCAAGCCATTCATATCGCAGCACATCATCATGTTCACGTAGATAAAGTTATGGTCATAAGACGCACCAGCGGAACAATTGATTGGGTTGAAGGACGTGATTTTTGGTACCATGAAGAAGTCTCTCATGCCAAAACCGATTGTCCGCCAGAAAAAATGAATGCTGAAGATCCATTTTTTATCCTTTATACCTCAGGCTCAACGGGCAAGCCAAAAGGTGTTTTGCATACCACGGCAGGCTATCTTGTTTATGCATCGATGACCCATCAATATGTTTTTGATTATCACCCTCATGAAATTTACTGGTGTACTGCCGATATTGGCTGGATCACTGGTCATTCTTACTTGATTTATGGACCTTTATGCAATGGAGCCACAACTTTAATGTTTGAAGGTTCACCCACCTTTCCCAACCAGAGCAGATTCTGGGAAATTGTCGACAAGCACAAAGTCAATACGCTCTACACCGCACCAACTGCTATTCGCACATTGATGGGTGCGGGCAATTCATTTGTCGAACGCTGTGCAAGAACATCCTTACGCCTCTTAGGCACCGTAGGTGAACCTATTAATCCAGAAGCATGGAAATGGTTTTACCACACAGTTGGAGAAAGCCGCTGTCCCATTATTGACACATGGTGGCAAACAGAAACAGGAGGGCATATGATTACTCCTTTGCCTGGTGCAACACAACTCAAAGCAGGCTCAGCAACACGCCCGTTCTTTGGTATTCAACCACAAATCATTGATGCACAAGGGAATGTTTTGGACGGTGAAGCTGAAGGTAGCCTGTGTATTATTGATTCATGGCCAGGACAAATGCGCACCCTCTATAATGATCATAAACGCTTTATCCAAACCTATTTTTCTCTATATAAAGGCAAATATTTTACAGGCGATGGTTGTAAACGAGATAATGATGGCTATTATTGGATTACAGGACGGATTGATGATATTCTTAATGTCTCTGGACACAGAATAGGAACAGCTGAAATTGAATCAGCACTGGTTTCTCATCCCGCTGTTTCAGAAGCAGCTGTTGTTGGTTATCCTCACCCCATTAAAGGACAAGGTATCTATAGTTTTGTCACACTAATGGAAGGGACACCCATAAGTGAAGAGTTACATAAGAGCCTGATTGAGCATGTTAGAAAGGAAATAGGATCCATTGCCATATTGGATAAAGTCCAGTTTACCCCTCAGCTACCCAAAACGCGATCGGGAAAAATTATGAGACGTATTTTGCGAAAAATTGCTGAAAATAATTTTGACAACTTAGGAGATATTTCAACTCTTGCCGAACCACAAGTCATTGATGATCTTATTGCCAATCGTCAAAATGAAAAAAACACTGCTTGACGAAAAATATCCATGGGAACTTCAGCACTCTTGTTAAAGTCATTTTAATATTCCAGCTAGAGTTATCGATGTAGTCAGTGAAGGAAAACGTAAACAATTAGGTGATACTCTTACAACCTCTAAAATAGACAATGTCCTTGAATACAAACAGAGAATGGTTAAGTGTAAAGACTAACAAACCTAAAAAATAGTGATAACAAAATGCCTTACAATGACGCAAAAGAGAAGCAGAAGTGGTAACGAACAGTGATTCATTTTGAAAATGTCGGTCTACGCTACGGGATGGGCCCTGAAATTTTACGTGATATTAGCTTTCATATCCCTTCTGGATCATTTCAGTTTTTAACTGGTGCTTCTGGAGCGGGAAAAACGTCATTGATGCGCTTAATGTTTTTGACGCTCAAACCAACGCGCGGCCATATTGATTTATTTGGAATTGATACAGCATTGCTCAGACGACAAGAGCTTCCTGCCCTGCGACAACGTATTGGAGTTGTTTTTCAAGATTTTCGTTTACTTGACCATATGACCACTTATGAAAATGTTTCTTTACCCTTACGTATTAAAGGACAAGAAGAAGCAACCTATCGCAATGAAGTAGAAGATCTTTTACGCTGGGTGGGTCTTGGCAATCATATCCATGTTTTACCACCAGTTCTTTCTGGTGGAGAAAAACAAAGAGCAGCAATCGCGCGAGCACTCATTGACCAACCTGAAATCCTTCTTGCTGATGAACCAACAGGAAATGTTGATCCGCCTTTGGCAAAACGCTTGCTACGTTTGTTTATTGAATTAAACCGTTTTGGAACAGCTGTCGTCATTGCCACCCATGATGTCGCGCTCATGGAACAAGTTGCAGCACGGCGTATGATTCTCCATAACGGACGGATGTCAATTCATGAATAAATCTTTCCCAATTTTTACAAGAGATAAAAAAAACACCACTGCTATCATTCCCAGCAGCAATATTTCTGGGCAAGCATTGGTTGCAGTCATTGCTATTATGACATTTCTCTCAAGCTTAACATTGATTGGTGTTGATTTAATACAGCGCGCTGCCAACAGTTGGAGCAATCAAATTAGTTATGAAGCAACAATTCAAATACGTCCCATTGACAATGTTGATATCGAAAAAGCTCTCCATGATGCAGTTAAATTGGTTAAAACATTTCATGGTGTACAAGACGCAAAAATTGTTGACAAAAAATCCACTGAAAAACTGCTCGAACCATGGCTTGGAACAGGTTTAAATTTAAGTGAGCTGCCACTTCCCCGACTCATCATCGTCACACTAAAAGAGGATGAAAAAATCAATTTTCCTGCAATCAAGCAAGCAATCAAAACACAAATTCCAGGAGGACAGTTTGATAACCACCGTGTTTGGGTAAACCGTTTTGCGACAATGGCACAAACAACAGTTTTGATTGGTTTTGCAATTTTAATGCTGGTTCTAAGCGCACTAATACTCACGATTATCTTTGCCACACGCAACGCATTGGCAGAAAATGCACATATTATCAATGTACTATACTTCCTCGGCACGAAAACCATTTTCATTGCGCGACAATTTGACTGGCACTTTTTTAAAACTGCACTACGGGGTGCATTATATGGTGGCGCGATAAGCATATTGCTGTTTAGCGCTTTTTCCTTTTGGACAAACTATAACTTAGATAAAGTTGAAGCCAGCCAAGTCACTGCTTTATTTGGACATGTTTCCCTAAGTTCCGTTCCTTATGTAAAGATCATTGTGCTTATTCTTTTTGTTGCCTGCCTCACCATGCTTACTAGCCGCATAACCATTTTGACACAACTTAAAAAAATCGATCAATGCGAAAACGGCTTATTTTAATTTTTATGACCTATAACTTACATGATCTCAAACCATCAAAAATATGACAAGCCAGAGCATCCCTCTAAAAAACATTCTCTATGCAGCCTATGGCGCTTTCAATGCTTGCTTCGCTCTTTTCCCCCAACAACACTTGTTCTTTTTATAATAATTCTATTCTTTTGTGTTAGTTTTATTATTTTTTCTGAAAAAATTGGACAACTTAAGCCACCAAATCCTTTACCCAAAGCAGATGCAATTATCGTTCTCACAGGAGGAGAAAACCGAATAGAGACAGGGCTCAATCTCTTGCAGCAAGGGCTTGGTTCTCGACTCTTAATTAGCGGAGTAAATACGACAACCAATCTCAATCGGTTTATACGCATGACACATATTAACCCACAGCTTTTCGCCTGTTGCGTTGACATTGGACACAAAGCAATTAATACAAAAGGAAATGCCGAAGAAAGCGCTGCTTGGATCAAAAAGTACCATTATCAAACAGTGTACATTGTCACCCACGATTATCATATGTGGCGTTCTTTACGTGAGATCAAATATTTAATACCTAACGTAAATTTTATTGCCTATCCTGTAAAAAAGAATGACATTGAAAACACAATGCAACAGATTAATCAAATCCGCATTCTTGCCTTCGAATATATCAAAACTATTGACGTATATATCAGAACCATATTCTAACCGTTATGCATTGGTTTTTGGTAAGCTTTCCCCAAAAGCTCTTCAATTTGCCAATCGCAACCATCCATCATTGCAATCGACAGACAGGCTTATCTGACGCGACAAGCATCACTGACATCTTACTTTCTGAAATACCAATCTATTTTGATATGAGTCATCCTCTTTGAGATCAGATTTTCATATAAAAATTGAAAATTACTATTCAAAATAACAGTTCTTTTCCCTGCACAAATTTCAATAACACGATTTCTCTATCACAACGAAAAACATTCCCCTTCTCTGCCATGCTCATTTAGCTCCTTTGCCAGCAAAATCCCATAGAGGCAGCTTCTTTGCATATGCTCAAATTTTGAAGCATCTGATCCCAATTTTGTTGCCTCATCCGTTAAAAAAGCAACATCGCTGACACGATACAAAAGACCAATCAAAGCAGCATTTTTTTTAGCGTTTTCTTCTTTAAGTCAATAAATATTCAATTTATAGACATAATATCCAAGACGCATGTATCATAACCATCAGCACCCTTTGCAGTTGGTGATACTCAATCACGTGAGAGAGCAACAACAGGGTCAAGCCGTGAAGCTTGCCGCGCTGGTGAAAATCCGAAACACACCCCAATAAAAGTCGAAAATACAAGTGATATGATGATTGAATCAATCGTATAAATGAAGGGAATAGGTGCATCAAACAGCACAAACAAACTACCGATAAAAAAGCCCAGCAGAATTCCTAAACCACCACCAATGACACAAACCAAAATTGCTTCAATTAAAAATTGCTGTAAAATATCACTCTGACGTGCACCAACTGCCATCCGCACTCCGATTTCATTGATCCGTTCAGAAACCGTAACCAACATAATATTCATCACGCCAATACCACCCACAATCAGTGAAATAGCTGCAATTGAAGACACTAAAAGCGTTAAAACACGCATACTCTCTATGATACGATCACGGAATAACTCAGAATTTCTAATAAAAAAGTCTTGTTCACCATGCCGCGCAATTAAAACACGCCGCACCATATCCTCAGCTAAATGTGAATCGACATTGTCAGCAATCTTCAAGGTAATTGCACGCACATCTGTCGTTCCGAGAAAACGCGTTTGCACTGTTGTATAGGGCAAATATATCTCCAACGTATTTGATATGCCTCCGCTATTTTTCGAAGCAACAACACCAACAATACGCGCTGGAACTTTTCCCACATGCACTACTTTCCCAATAGGGCTTTCACGACTATGGGGAAAAAGAACAGAAAGCGCTTCTTTTTCTACCACTAAATCAACCGTTCTATCACGTACACTTTTCCAATTAAACAACTGTCCTTCAATAGCTTTTAGTCCTTGTGTTTTAAAAAATTGTTCTCCCACCCCCATAATGACAGCATTGGCTTCAATTGCACCAAAACGCACTGTCGAGCTTGCCGAAATCTGAGGCGTTACTCCAGCAACATAGGACAACCCAGAAAGAGCCTCCGCATCAGCTTCAACCAAGCTGGTTATTTTGTCTGCTTGTGGGTCAGAGAAGTTTTTTCCAGGAAAAATTGTCAATGTGTTAGAACCCAAACTTTCAAAATTTTCTAGAACTTTTTCTCGTGTTCCATTTCCCAAAGCCACCATGGCAATAATCGCACCAATACCGATAATCACCCCAAGCATTGTTAAAAAAGTGCGCATCCGATGCGCATTCATTGCCAACAAAGCCATGACAAATGCCTCACGAAAACGCTCAATAAAAGAGCGAAAAAAACCGAGTGACTTTTGATCTTTTAGATTTTGTTTTTCATAAAGAGGTTGATCACCGATCCTTTTTTTTGCAGTCATTGAAACATTATCAGCAATAATTTCTCCATCACTAATTTCGATAATACGCTGTGCTCTTTTCGCTATCTGCATATCATGGGTTACAATAATAATGGTGCGCCCTTCTTGATGCAGCTCATCCAGAATATGCAATACTTCTTGACCGCTCTGTTTATCTAGCGCGCCAGTCGGCTCATCTGCTAAAATGACCTCAGCATTATTCATGAGCGCACGCGCAATAGAAACACGTTGTTGCTGACCACCTGAAAGCTGATTTGGACGGTGACTCATTCGATCACCCATACCTAAACGTATTAAAAGATCCTGCGCACGTTTTTTTCTTGTGCCCACTGCGCACCCTGCGTAAATAGCTGGAATCTCAACATTGCCAAGAGCTGTTAATTCATTCAACAAATGATAACGCTGAAAAATAAATCCAAAATGATTGCGCCGCAAAGCTGACAATTCATCGGCAGTAAGGGTTGCTGTTTCTTTCCCTGAAATCCAATAGCGACCAGAATTTGGTCGATCAAGGCAGCCTAAAATATTCATCAATGTGGATTTTCCTGAACCAGAAGCACCCACAATTGCTACCATTTCACCACGCTTAATTGTGAGATTAATGTTTTTTAAAACAGTGACCACTGTTTCGCCTGCAGAAAATTTGCGTTCAATATTTTCCAAAACGAGAACAGCGTCTTTTTGCTTTGTTTTCATGCTTTAGATCTCATCTTCGCTATAAACATCAGAATGATCTGGCATCACCTTATCGCGTGAGCTTGTAATAACCACGTCGCCCTCATTAAGCCCTGAAACAATCTCTGCCATAACCTTGTTATTGAGCCCAACGGTTACTTGTTTTGCAATCACCTTGTTTTGTTCTCCCAAAAGCGAGACCCAAGCTTTACGTTCGTTTGTTTCATCACGTAAAGCACCACTTGGAATTAACAAGACACCTTTAGCACGACCTAGTACAATATGAACTTGAGCAGTCATATAAGTACGTAAAAAATTGTCCTTATTATCCACATGCACAATCCCATTATAATAGACCGCTGATGATGCTAAAGAGCTAGAATTTCCTATCATACCAGGATTAATGCTCACATCAGCACGAATAGATTCAGGTGCAGGCTCTACCCTTTCTAAGGTTCCTTCATAACGGCGCTGTGAATTGCCCAAAACTGTAAAATAAAGAGGTTGTCCTACACGCGTTTTAAGAATATCAGCTTCTGAAATTTGCGCTTTAACAATCATCTTTGACAAATCGCCTAAAATAACAATTGTTGGCGCTGACTGAACCGCATTCACATTCTGCCCTTCTTCAACAACTGTTGCTAAAACTGTTCCTGCTGAAGGGGCAGTCACTCGCGTATAACCAAGGTTAACCTCTGCACTTTGCACATCAATTTTCGCCTGTACAACCTGCTCGCGAAGCTGAACAACTTGCGCTTCACGTATTTTCACTTGTGTTGTAGCATCATCAAGAGTTGCCCATGAAATTGCGCGCGATTCGATCATTTTTTTCTGACGTTCTAAATTTTTCTGCGCAAGAATAAGATAAGCTTCATGCTCTAAAAGACGCGCCTGATAATGTGACAACGCTGCTTTTTTTCTTTTCAGATCATTTTCTTGATCTGTAGGATCAATTTCTGCCAAAAGATCCCCTTCTTCCACAACACTCCCAGGGGCAACACGCATTGACACAACCCGCCCTGTTGCGCGTGCACCAACAGCAACCAGCCGATAAGGACGAACAATACCAGAAGCTAAAACAGTCTCTTCAATATCACCACGCTTTACCACTGCTGTTGCGTAAATTTGTGTAGACGTTCCAAAAAAAACTGCACGCAAATACAATAAAAAAACGACAAGAAATATACCGAGTAAAAATAGAAAACGCTTTTTACGTTTCATAATAAAGTTTTTTATTAAATCTTTTTTCATTGTCTTACCTTCGTACGCGAGCGCGGGTAACACCATCAACAACTTCTGGACGCGATACATCAATCACGCCATCCCAACCACCCCCCAATGCTTTCATCAACGCAATATATTGAGTTACTAAAGAAATACGACTATCTTCAAGTGCCATTTGCGAAGAATAATAAGAGCGATCAGCATTTAATAATTCAAGGAAACTGGTATTTCCATTTTCAAAAAGAGAGCGTGAGAGTTTTAATGAATGCAGATAGGCAGCACTAGCTGCAACAAGCTTTTCTAAACGCTGTCGTTCTTTTGTGAGTCTTACAAGTGCATTTTCTACATCTTCTAGCGCCCCCAACACAGCAGCCCGATAAGCAATAAAAGCTTGATCACGTTGCGCACGCGCCACCGCAACAGAAGCCACAAGCTGTCCTCCATTAAAAAAAGGAAAACGAAGACTTGGTCCAAAAGCCCACCCAATCGTTGAATGTTTCCACAATTGATCAATTGTTGCTGCCGCTGTTGAAATATTACCAGTTAGCGTGAGTGAGGGATAGCGCTCTGCTTCACGCTGCCCTATCCGCGCTGTAGCTTGCGCATATTGACGCTCTGCCCGTCGCAAATCTGGACGTGTTAACAAAATATCAGCTGGGATGCCTGCTGGAATTGGCCATTGTGGTTGCGGAACTTTCATCTTTCCAGCATCTTTTTGCAAAAGTTTTTCTAAAGCAAAAGGCACACGACCAGTTAAAACAGAAAGACGATGAATGCTCATTGCCAAATTTGCTTCCATCTGTGATATGTCTGCTTCTGTACTTGCCATTTGCGCCTGAGCATTTGAAGCATCAAGTTCCGAAATATCACCAGCTGCTAATTTGGTACGTATCAAATTAAATGTTTTACGCTGCGACAAAGCAATTTGCTGCGCAATCAACAATTTTTGTTGCCAACCGCGCACTTGCACATAATTTGTTGCCACATCTCCCAACAGCGTTACCATTGTGTCACGCATATCTTCTATGGCTGCATCAAGGCCATAACGGGCTGCTTCAACTGCACGCTTTCGCCCGCCAAAAAAATCTAACTCCCAGCTTGCATCAAAACCGCCACGATATTGACTAAAAGATGTGTCAGGTTGCCCAGAGTTGCGGGTGCCTGAAACTGAGGTTGACAGGCTTGGTGCAAGGGATCCCACAACTTGTCCCAAACTGGCACGTGCTTCACGAATACGTGCTTTAGCAACGGCAACATTATTACTTCCAGAAATTGCGTAATTTACCAACTCATTTAAAACAGGATCATCCAGACGCCGCCACCATCCTGCAAGCGCCACAGAATGCTTAGATATCTGCGCAGATTGCTGCCTCCAATTTTCTGGAACACTGAAAGACGTTTTATGATAATCAGGACCAACCATACATCCTGACAGCATAAAGACACATAAAAAAGCGTTATAATATAAGTTTTTTAAGGCAATACACTTTAAGCTCCTGATATGCATCCACTCTCTCGCATTTTTCAGAATCAACTCATTAACATCTTATTCACCAAAGCTCTTATTTCAAATTTATTATGAAAAATCAAATAATGTTTGTACCGGAACGTGGTCTGAAGGTTGATTCCAGCCCCGTGCAGCACGAAAAACCGAAAGATCGCTAACAAAAGGAACCAAATCTGGGGAAGACCAAATATGATCAAGCCGCCGACCACGATCAGCAAGTGCCCAATCGCGTGCACGATAACTCCACCATGTGTAAAGTTTAGTGGGAACAGGAATTTTTTTGCGCATCAAATCAACCCACCCACCTTGACAACAAAGGGCTTGCAAGCGCTCGGTTTCAATCGGCGTATGGCTTACAACTTTCAATAGCTGCTTATGAGACCAAACATCTTCTACCAAAGGAGCAATATTCAGATCACCGACTAAAAGAGAAGATAAACCATCTCCTTGATCGGCACGAATGGAAGACATTTCTTCTAAAAAATCAAGCTTATGACGGAATTTTTCATTCAAATCAGCGTCAGGCACATCACCCCCAGCAGGAATATAAAAATTATGAATCCGTATTTTTCTCCCATAAATTTCAACAACCACCGAAATATAACGACAGTCTTGCTTTTGACAAAAAAAACGCTTTTCAACAGTTTTGAAAGGCAAGCGTGAAATAATTGCCACACCGTTGTAAGATTTTTGTCCACTCAATGCGATATGCTTATAACCTGCCGCTTCAAAAGCTTCACACGGAAACAAAGCATCCGGACATTTTGTCTCTTGTAGGCACAAAACATCTACAGCAAACATATCCAAATACTGAAAAACTTGTGCAAGACGCAAACGAACAGAATTGATATTCCAAGTAGCAATACGAAAGAACATCAACGTGAGTTCCGATGATTGAGCACTGAAATATCTTTATTTTTATAGGGAAGCTTGAACATCCCCTCAACAAACCTGACACCTGTTCGCACATTCATGATTTGAACAGTGGTTTCCAAATTTTGTTGATCAACAATTGTCCATTGTCGCAAAGCAGCACTTTTAGAATCAAACACCATTCTTATTTGCCCTCGCCCCATACTTTTATCACGCAAAACCATCGTTACTGCTCCAGGATCTTCATAAAATGCTAATAAGCGCCCTGATGATACATCAATTTTATCGCCCAACAAAAACTGCATTGGTGTTTGAGAAAGCTGCGAAAAACTCCATGTATTCAGAGCACGATTGTTAATACCTACAAATTTACCATCCGCAATAATCTGTAAAGGTAGTTTTTTATAAATAAAACGAATTTTCCCTGGGCGCTCTAAGTAAAACGTTCCTTCGGTCACTTTTCCCTTTGGGCTAAACTGAATAAAATCACCTGTCATTGTTTTCATTGCCACAAAGTGATTGGCAATCTTCTGCGCCCGCGCCACCTGATGAGATGATTGCGAAAAAGCTGGAAAAGTTAAGCAGCAAAAGACAATGATTTTTGTAAAAATTTTCGTAAACCCCAACGTCCTTCTTCGTAAGAAAACAAACCTTTTCATAAAAAGTGCTCCCAAGCAGTACATGATATAAACCTTAAATATAAACAAGAAATGATGGATAAATACCTTTTTTCACGAATATTATTAAAAAAACAATCAAAAAGAGTTTTTATAAAGGAGGCACCAAAATTTCCCATTTTCCCACATGATTGGCTGCACTCATGATGCCTTCTTCTTCATCAATGAAGCTGCACGGTTGTAACCAATACTCAAACGGCATTGAATATAAGAAGTGGAAGCTTTACGATCACGAAAAATAACGCCAACAGCTTGACTGTAGGGATCATCTTTTGATGAAGAGCTCAAAGAAACATCAAAACTATGCTCTGCAATTTTTTGCACAATGGCTTTCAAATAATCAGGGTGCAGTTCAAATTTAAGAGGTTCCACAATCTATTCAACCTAGTCATTATCCACACAAGGCACCAAAATTTCCCGTTTCCCTGCATGATTGGCTGCACTAATGATGCCTTCTTCTTCCATACGTTCAATCAATGAAGCTGCACGGTTGTAACCAATACTCAAACGGCGTTGAATATAAGAAGTGGAAGCTTTACGATCACGAAGAACAACAGCAACAGCTTGACTGTAGGGATCATCTTCTGATGAAGAGCTCAAAGAAATATCAGAACTGTGCTCTGCAATTTCTTGCATAATAGTTTCTAAATAATCAGGGTGTGCTTGCGCTTTAAGGTGTGCCACAACCTGCTCCACTTCATCGTCGGACACAAAAGGCCCATGAACACGCTGGATACGTCCCCCTCCCATCATAAAGAGCATATCCCCCTGCCCCAACAGTTGCTCAGCTCCCTGTTCCCCAAGAATTGTTCGACTATCGATCTTTGAACTCACAGAAAAAGAAATGCGTGTAGGGAAATTCGCTTTAATTGTCCCCGTAATCACATCAACCGAAGGGCGCTGCGTAGCCATAATCACGTGGATACCAGCAGCACGCGCCATTTGTGCTAGGCGTTGAACTGCTCCTTCAATATCTTTGCCAGCAACCATCATCAAATCTGCCATTTCATCAATAATGACAACGATATAGGGCATGGGACTTAAATCAAGTGTTTCTGTCTCATAAATGGGTTCACCAGTTTCGTGATCAAAGCCAACCTGAACTGTCCGCACCATTGTCTCACCCTGATTTTTTGCCTCCTTAAGACGCGCATTAAACCCATCAATATTGCGAACCCCAACTTTTGACATTTTGCTGTAGCGCTCTTCCATTTCACGAACAGCCCACTTAAGCGCAACCACCGCCTTTTTAGGATCTGTTACCACTGGTGTTAACAAATGCGGAATACCGTCATAGACCGATAGTTCAAGCATTTTCGGATCCACCATAATTAAACGACATTGTTCAGGTGTCATACGATAAAGAAGGGACAAAATCATTGTATTAATGGCAACAGATTTTCCCGATCCTGTTGTGCCAGCTACCAAAAGATGTGGCATTTTTGCTAAATCCGCGATGACTGATTCACCGCCAATTGCCTTACCCAAAGCAAGTCCTAACTTCGCTTTGCTCTCCACAAATTCCTGCGCTTGCAAAATTTCCCGCAAATAAACCATCTCACGCGTTGCATTAGGTAATTCTATTCCAATTACATTACGCCCTGGAACCACCGCTACACGCGCCGAAATAGCACGCATGGAGCGTGCAATATCATCTGCAAGACCAATGATACGAGAAGACTTAATGCCAGCAGCTGGCTCAAATTCATACAAAGTTACCACTGGACCGGGACGTGCATTAATAATTTTCCCCTTAACTCCAAAATCCAACAAAACATTCTCAAGTTCATGAGAATTTGCTTTTAAAGCAGTAGGAGAAAGTTTTGCATCCTTTTCCGCTGGTGGAAAAATGGAAAGATAATCCAAAACTGGGAGAAGAAAACCATCTTCTGAAGAAGCTGTTAAAGGCTTGAAAATACGACCCTTAACAGAAGCGGCAGACATTTTATTTTGAGCGTTATCGCACTTTCTTTCTTCATTAAAGAAAACTGGCTCAATCCGATCAAATGGCTGTTCTCGTCTTTTAGACCGCACGTTGAAGGAAAAAAAACGAAAAAACCGCGCTTGTAAAAAATAAAGAAAATGCAAAATTGCGCCAAAAGTTGTGACAAAAAAGCCGTGTCGCGTTTCTTCTGCAAAATTTTCTGCATCTTCTGGCACATCAAAGGCTGGCTCCACACTTTCAACCTTCTGAATATTTTTTGCTTTTTTTTCATTTGTCTGGCGTCGCCACACTACATTGCCAGCAAAAGCAGCTATAAAAAAACCTAAAAATGCAAAAGCGATGCCTAAGAGCACATTTGGAAAAAAAGAAAAAAGAGAAGGACAAATTAAAGAAGCAGCGTTTAAAATTTTATCACCCAAAACACCTCCAAAGCCAATCGGCAATGGCCAGTACATAAAAGGGACAGCAGGTGTCATAAGAGCAAAAGCAATCAAAAAGAAAACTGTCGAAACTGCCCATAAAAAAAGGCGAAAAAACAAATTATGGATATTTTTTTGTGCCAACAAAAGAAACGACCAAAATAATGGCGGCAACAAAACACCAAGACTTGCTAAGCCAAAAAACTGCATAACAAAATCTGAAAAAATTGCACCTAACCATCCCATAAAGTTTGTAACTTCATTCGCATTCGCATGCGTTAATGACGGATCTGCAACATTCCAAGTTGCCAAAGCCAAAACACAAAAAACAATGACGCCTAAAAGCCCAAGCCCAATGAATACACCAATCTGGCGCAAAAACATTTCAATGAGCCGCGAACTTTGAGAGTTTGGCGTTTCTAATAAGTCATAAGGAAAAGGACTCTGATGCATTTACTCATTCCAAACACAAAACCTTCTTACTTCAACATAAGGATTACAAAAGTATGTCTCAAAAATGTTAACACAGTTTTAACCATCATAACCATAACAATTTCCTTTCATATTGCGCAAAAAATGGTATTGAAGAAAAATTATCGATTTTGTTAAAGGCGTATAAACTGCGCAAAAGTGAAAAGAAGCATTGTGTATCCTGACCTTAGTAAAAAAACAAAACAATGTGATCTCCTCATTGCAGGTGGTGCAGTTGTTGGTCTCACACTTGCAATAGCACTCAAGCAAGCTGCACCTGATTTGAAAATCAATATCGTTGACGCTACCCTTGAAGAAACTCCTGCCTTAAATATACGGACACTGGCTCTTTCTGCCGCTTCCATTCGTATGTTTAAACAATTGCAGTGCTGGGAACATGTAGCACCCCACGCCCAACCCATTCATTCAATGATCATCACTGATGCGTGCGCAAATGATCCTATCAAACCAACTTTTTTAACCTTTGAAGGAAATGTAACCCCCAATGAGCCTTTCGCTGCTATGGTTGAACATAAAAAACTTACCAATACTTTAAAAAAACGTGCAAAAGATCTCAATATTACTTTCATCAAAAATACGCGTGTTGTTGATTTTCATCAAGAAGATCAACACACAACTGTCACTTTAAGTAATGAAGAAATCTGGCAAACAAAGTTGCTCATTGCAGCCGATGGAGCACACTCTCAATTACGCAAAAAAGCAGGACTTAAAAATTTTTCTCACTCCTATAAACAGACAGCAATCATATGCACGATTGAACATGAAAAACCCCATCATGGACAAGCAATCCAGCATTTCTTACCTGCTGGACCTTTCGCTCTTCTCCCACTCAAAGGAAATCGTTCAGCCATTGTATGGAACGAACATCATAAAACTGCTCAATATTACCTCAAAGCTGATGCCTTTATTTTTGAAACAGAAATTGAAAAACGCATTGGTCATCGATTAGGCAAACTCTCTTGGAATGGTGAACGACAAGCTTTTCCCTTAGCTCTTTCTTTAACACGCCAATGTATTAAACCCCGCTTTGCTCTTGTCGGTGATGCTGCTCACACAATCCATCCCCTTGCAGGACAAGGACTTAATTTAGGGTTGCGCGATAGTGCAGCTTTGGCTGAAGTCATTATTGAGACAGCGCGATTGGGTCTTGATATTGGATCTTTCATTGCTCTTGAACGCTATCAAAGCTGGAGACGTTTTGAAATTGTACGTATGGCTTTAAGCAATGATTGGCTAAACCAACTCTTTTCTAACGATAATCCCCTTTTGCGCATGCTGCGCGATGTTGGTCTTGGAATTGTCAATCAAACACCAAAAATGAAAAAATATTTCATTCAAGAAGCCGCTGGGCTTACCCCCAATGCTCCACGCCTTTTACGTGGTCTTCCACTCTAAACGAAAATAATGAACGCCCTTACATTTTTTGCACTCTATGAACAAGTTTCTCTTTTCTCAAGACAAGTGCTAAAAAACCGATCTCAATTTATGCTTTCTTTCAAAGCCTCTTATGAACCGCTTTATAGTGATTAAAATTTTCTATTCTTGTCTCACATAGGCAGACATTTTTTACATATAATAGGTACCTTTTAAGATATAAAATTCCTATTGTAAATTCAAAAACACGACATTTTACTCTTCAAGCACTTAGTAACCAAAAGATTTAGAAACAGTCTCTCGCTCACTTATGTATAACACAAAAAGCGCTCTATAAATTCATTTTTTTGGTTTTTTATATTGAATGCTTGCATAAAGAAAAAGAGGGATTAGCGCTTTTTATTATTTGCTCTTTACAAAAACATATCTGCTTCCTTCACAACACCACAAAAGCCCATTTCATATCCCCTACCTACCAAACTTGTTGCCACCTAAACAAACATCAAAAAATATCTTTGAGAGTCTTTAAATTGAAAAGCTATTCCCTTTTCCCATTCTTTAACTGCCAAGATTATGGTAAAGTCCTACGATAATATGACAATAAAATATCCCACAACCAACCATCACTGCAATATTTATAAATTGTGCATTCTACCTTTCTACTATACTATCAAACAATATAAACAAGGCTGAAAAATTGCCCAATTCTCTGTCTCAATCCTCTGCATTGATCTTCGATAAATCTTGAAGGAAAACACATAAATAAAAATGCTAAAATAGCGTCTTCCCCCACAGAGAAAATTCATTTTCTGGGTAATCTTACATCTAAACCACAAGAATGATTAAAAAAATTTGGTCTAAAATTTCACAAAAAAGCTTCAGACACCTCCCTCTATAAAGCATTAAAAAATAGCTCCACACATCAGCGTGGCAAACACGCCGAGTAAATAAAATACAACGGCATAAGTTTTGTACTCAAACCAATTCGTTCAGCTTCATATGAATACCCCCAACGCTTTAGCACTTTAGCTCAGCGTTTTAATGCACCAAGATTACTGAAAAAACATTCTATTTAGCACATAGAATATCTTCATACCTTGTGAAAATTGCATCTATATTATGTTACTTCTAGTTCTTCCAGCGAATACCCTCTTTCCAACCATTCTTTAACCCATTTAGGCTTACGCCCACGTCCATTCCATAATTCCCATTGGTTATTGGGATTTCTATAATGACGCTCTTTGCTCACAAGATCAGCGATATCAATTCCATGCGTATTAGCAATTTCAAGGATTTTTTGCCGTGCATTTTGCTTCTCCTTTGCTTGTCGTTTTTTCAATTCTACATCGATTTGAGCACGCATCTCTTGTAGCTCATCAAGATTCATGTTTTTGAAATCATTCACTTTATTACTTCCCTTGCAAAAAAAGAATTGTGCTTTGTCATATTTTAAACACAATTATATACTATTTTTGCCATTTATTGTTGAAATTATAATAGTGATGAATATATCACTTTTTCGGAGATGCCCTTTGAACCACAAAAAGTTGCGTATTTGTGTATCAGATGTCACTGCCGTATCCTTTTTCGGATCGATCGCTGAAACTGGTAATTTAGATATGCGAATTACATCGTACCTTCTTTATTCCCCTAAATCAGCGATTAAAAGTGAATATAAACCGCCAATTTATAGATTATGGCAATATTTAGTAAAGAACAAGTCCTCTTTATATAATGATGTAGCAATTTGCCATAACAATAAGCAATATTTTAATAAACAGCGGATTTCTGTTTCATGCTTGCTACATCTAAAGAAAATAAAATCCGCACCCGATTACATTACGCAATCGATTTTAACGCCTCTCATAAAATGGTTATTGCTTAAATCTAAACTCTCCTTTCATAACCTTCATAATAGTCATGCCAATCGGTGTAGTGTGTCTAGTTTCATTCTACCTGTTTGCATAACTGAGTATATGATAAAATTCGCCAAAAACATTTTCCGTAATGACAAAATTTATGGTCGCAAAAAATGGATTTTTGAGACGAATAATTTCACTTCCTTTTGTAACAATTCAGTGTGGCAATATTCAGAAAATTCACACAAGATTGGTACTTATATTGGTAAAATCTCTTATCGTTGGGTGTGCGGCTCATGACTATTTTAAACTTTATGGCATTAGCTGCCGCATGTGCACCGACTGTTCACCCAACGACGCTTTCGGTTGTTATTGAAAATGAGTCGCAAGGTCATATCTACGCAATAGGTATCAATGGCAATCACAAATTGTCACATCAGCCATCTACATTTGAAGAAGCTGTAATAATTGCTAAACAACTTAAGCAAGATGGACATAATTTTGACGTAGGTTTGGGACAAATTAATGTTAGAAATCTTGAGTGGTTCAATATGTCTCTCTCTGATTTATTTGATCCCTGCAAAAATCTTAAAGCTGTACAAATGATTTTAACACATTGCTATGAGCGTGCCGTGTCAAAATACGATTCTGGACAAACTGCGTTGCAAGCCGCATTAAACTGTTATAGCACAAGAGGGTTTGAACATGATCTTACAAACACTTATGTGCAAGAAAGTGCCTTGTCTACTGAAATAAAAATTCCTGCATTCACGCCTGAAAATAATGAATCATTAGAATTTGTACAACTTCGCGCTGAACCACAAAAACAAACGGTTCAGACGGAACTTTCTGCCTTCTCACAAGAAGAAGTGGCAGATGCGTTTACACATAAAGCAAGTAGTGTTCATGATGCTTTTGCAACAGAAAGTTCCTCTTTCTCGGAAAAGCGGAAAGAGTAGCATTGCTATGCTTATTGGTTAAAACTTTAATTCTGAAAGGATACAGCAATGAAGGGTAGATAAAGAATTATTAAAGCTCTAATTAGTAAGATTGGATAAAATCTATTCTAATTGAGGGTTAAAATAATGAAAATGATAGAGCAAAATAGCGTTGATATAGCATTTAATCAAAAAGCAGCACGCGAAATCACAGTTGTGATGCGTTCAGAAAGAGAATGGTATTTTACGTTTATTGCAGATGATCCAATAACTGGACAACCAAATAAATACGCACTTCTTACACAAAGAGGAAAATTGAGAACTTGGGTTGATCCGAAATATCTCTTTAAATTTCTTCATGAAAGAGGTGTTGTGTGTGGAAATTTTAATCTTAACAAAGGTGAATAACATGAAGCAATCAAATATTCTTCAAAGAACAGTTAAAAATAACATCATTCAGTTGGCTGCAACTGTAACTGTATTTTTTACATTGAGCCCTTTTTATGCTTACGCACAGAAAAAAGCGACAGCTTTAACGAAAGCAGAAACGGCTTTGACTGGCTTAGAGAAAGATCTAGCTGTCATTATTCCTATCGCTGCTGCTATTATACTTTTGTGTCTAGCAGTCTGTTATGCAGGGCGATATATTGAAAAGGATACATTTTTGCGTTGGTCAGTTGGTGTGATCGTCGCTGGGTCAGCAGGTGAACTCGTTAAGTTACTGTTTGGATCAAGCTAAATTGTATTTACAGAGATAATATGACACATTTTGCGTGTACTCAAGATTTGGACGAGCTAAAATTATTCTAAAAAACTGAAAGAGTATGTGGATTTGGTTGTTTCTCTCGCTGCTGGTGTTGCGCCATTGCTGAGCAATTAGCCAATTGATTATGCAAAACGATTCATTGAAAAAGACACGTTTTTACGTTGATCAATTGGTATGATTATCGCTGGAGTCAGGGGGCGAGTTCGCTGGGCTTTTATTTAAACAATAAAAGATAATACAAAATATTCATTCAAAAATAAAATCCGTATTTAATGACTGCAAACGTACGAATAAGAATTTCGTTTGTATTTTAAGAGGGAAATATTGTTATGGTAATTCCGATTATAATGAAAAATATAAAATGCTTGAATATCCTTCAAGCAAAAGTTAGTAGAAAAATTGGTATTGCCTTCATGGCTACAATTATGTTTTTAGCAACCCAATCTGCATATGTTCAAGCAAAAGCCAACAAAGCAGATATGCAAGCAGTAATCGATAAAGCAAGTCTTCTAATGGGGATGCGTTACGGGTTAAGTATGTTTATTCCAATTCTTGCTGCTGTTGTTCTTTTATTTTTAGTGATTATTTATGCGTGTCGTATCATCGCAAGAACTACATTTGCACGATGGGCATTCAGTACCATTATAGCTGGTGCTGCATTTTATCTCAGTAATATATTGTTTTACATTAACTAGTCAAACTTCTCATGAAATCACAAAAGCACGAAGAATTTCCCTTATTTAAAGGAGCAACACGCGTTCCAACTATTTGGGGTGTTCCGATGATTCCAGCCATATCTATGGTTATAGGAGTAGCTTCCATTGCCATGATAATAAATATTTTTTTATGGATCATGGCACCACCATTATGGTTCATTATGGCACAAATTACCAAAAATGATGATAAAGCGTTTCACATTTGGTGGTTGTGGATTGATACTAAATTTCGCAATCGAAACAAGAATTTTTGGGGTGCATCAAGTTATAGCCCCTCTGATTATCGCAAAAGGAGATAAGCATGAAGGCTGTTGAAAGCAGCAAACGGCTCATATCAGAAGTGCCAGTGAGTCTGTTCATACCCTATTCACACCATATTACAGACACAATTATCTCGACCAAAAACGCAGAATATTTATCGATCTGGAAAATTGATGGACGTTCACATCAAAGTGCCTCAGAAGAAGATATTTTTCAATGGACGAAAGAGTTAAATAATACTCTACGTGGTATTGCATCGGCTAATTTGTCGCTATGGACACATATCGTGCGTCGCCGTGTTTACGAATACCCTGATTCAACATTTGATAAAATGTTTTGCTGCCAACTAGATGAAAAATATCGGCAAAGTTTCACTGGTTATAATCTTATGGTCAATGATTTGTATCTGACCATTGTCTTCCAACCGATAGCTGACAAAATTATGTCATTTTTTTCTCAACATGAACGTGAAACATTCGATCAAAAAAAAGGACGGCAAGAATCATGTATTAAAGCTCTCGATGATATCAACCATACTTTAAGCCAATCACTTAAAAGTTACGGCGCAGAACTTCTTGGTGTTTATGAAAAAAATGGTCATGCCTACTCTTCTGCTCTCGAATTTCTTGGGATGCTTATCAATGGCGAATACCAGCCTATGCCAGTTTGCTTCGACCGTTTTGCCGATTATATGTCTATCAATCGCCCTTTTTTCTCGAAATGGGGTGCTTTCGGTGAATTGCGGACATCTACTGGGATGCGTCGATTTGGTATGATGGAAATTAAAGAATACGACGCAACAACCAGACCAGGTCAACTTAATGCTCTGCTGGAAAGCGATTTTGAATTTATATTGACGCAGAGTTTTTCTATACTTTCACGACATGCTGCTAAGGATTATTTACAGCGGCATCAGCGTAATCTTATCGATGCGCGCGACGTAGCAACAAGCCAAATTGAACAAATTGACGAAGCGCTTAATCAGCTTATAAGTGGGCATTTTGTCATGGGTGAGCATCATTGCACGCTCACCATTTATGGTGATACGATTCAAGAAGTTCGCGACTATATGGCGAAGGCAAACGCCGCTATATTAGATGCTGCAATACTACCAAAACCTGTAGATTTAGCTATAGAGGCTGGTTATTGGGCACAACTTCCTGGAAATTGGAAATGGCGGCCACGCCCTGCACCAATTACATCGCTTAATTTTTTATCATTCTCATCTTTCCACAATTTTATGTCAGGAAAGCCAACTGGAAATCCATGGGGACCAGCGGTTACAATTTTTAAAACCGTAAGTAAAACACCACTTTATTTCAATTTTCATGCTTCCAAAATTGAAGAAGATGCAACAGGCAAACGGTTACTTGGAAATACTGCGATCATTGGACAATCTGGTTCTGGAAAAACAGTGCTTCTAGGATTTTTGTTAGCGCAAGCGCAAAAATTTAAGCCAACAACTATTGTTTTTGATAAAGATCGTGGCACAGAAATTGTTATCCGAGCCATGGGCGGTCGATATCTTGCGTTTAAAGCTGGAAAGCCAAGTGGCTTTAACCCATTTCAACTCCCTCCTACACAGGAGAACCTTATTTTTCTCAAACAATTTGTTAAAAAATTAGCAGAAACAGGAGGCGAAGTTACACATCACGACGAAGAAGAAATTGACCAAGCTGTTACAGCTGTTATGAATAGCAACATTGACAAATCGCTACGTCGCTTATCTTTCCTTGTGCAATTTTTACCAAATCCATGTGTGAGTGATTATGACGCGCGTCCAACTGTTCACGCCCGCTTGGTAAAATGGTGTGAAGGTGGTGATTATGGATGGCTATTCGATAATCCTGCTGACGCACTTAATTTATCAACGCATCAGATTTATGGATTTGATATCACTGAATTTTTAGATAATCCAGAAACTCGTACTCCAGTGATGATGTATTTGCTTTATCGCACAGAAGGAATGATCAGTGGACAACGATTTATGTATATCTTTGATGAGTTTTGGAAACCTTTGCAAGATCCATATTTTGAGGATTTGGCAAAAGATAAACAAAAAACTATCCGTAAACAGAATGGTATTTTTGTTTTTGCAACTCAAGAACCTAGTGATGCGTTGGAAAGCAACATTGCAAAAACATTGATTCAGCAATGCGCGACTTACATTTTTTTAGCCAATCCAAAAGCAAATTACGAAGAATATACAGAGGGTTTTAAACTAACAGATGCTGAATTTGAGCTGGTCAAAGGGATTGGTGAATTCAGTCGCAAATTCCTCATAAAGCAGGGGGATCAATCTGCGCTTGCAGAATTAAATCTAAGCAAATTCCCTATGACAATCGATGGAAAAACTGTCAATCAGGATTTTAATGACGAGCTTTTGGTATTATCAGGTACACCCGATAATGCAGAATTAGTCGAAACTATTATCGCTGAAGTAGGTGAAGATCCAGCAATATGGCTGCCAATCTTTTTACAACATGTTAAAGTTGATAGGAGAACACCATGAAAAGATTAATTTCTTCAATAACAATAGCAATAACAATGGCAATAGTTTTTGAAACACCAAGTTTTGCAATTTTTGTGATGATGCCTTCGGCTGATCTAAGGCACATGAAGCACAAACCAGCGCACGCACCGAAAAGAGTCTCTCCACAAAGGCCACCGAGAGGCTCTGTATCAAAGAATACAATATCCCTTCCACCAAAGAATACAGTATCCCTTCCACCAAAGAATACAAAATCTCTTGCGCTAGAGCACACAAAACCTCAGACACAAAAGCGTGTAGAATCCCTTCCACAAGAGTACGCAGGATCTTTGACACAAGAGCACGCAGGATCTCTGACACACAAGCGCGCAGAATCTTTTCCACAAAAGCAATATGCAGAACTCATTGGTTTAATAAAAGAGCATCTTGAAATAAATACTGCTATAAAGCAGCATCTTGATAAGAATATGGTAGAGCAGAAAAAAGCGCGTATTGTGCGAGCAGTAGACGATACCAACTTTTTTCTCAAGCATCCAGAATTAATTTACGATAAAAATGAAGATTCTGATATACTCGCACTTGTTGAAAAAATTCGGAAAGAAGAAACTTCTGATTCTATAAATGTTGAGCGCCAATTTATCAATAAACGCAGTAAAAATGCAGCGATCGTCGATAAAGCTGTAAGTCTACAAACTTTTCAGGAAGCAGAAAAGCGTTTTCATCAAATCTTAGGACTATTGGATGAAATCAGTAAAACAGAAGATCTAAAAAGCATTGCTGAATTGCAAGCGCAAATCAAAGGTAGGCTTGCCATGATACAAAATGAAACTGCAAAATTACAAATGGTTGCACATCTACGCAATGCAGAGCAAATGCTTATCAGCCAACAAAAGCGCGAACGCAATATGAAAATGCTTAATAGTAAAAATACAGTAATGCCAACTATACGGTTTATACGATAGAGTTTTATATGATCAACATTGTCTGTCTTATTGATCTTATTTTCTCGCAAAAGTAAAAAATGATATATAAAAATTTAGCGCTATCCCGACAATTTGAAGGGATGCGCAGAAGGAGTGAATCTCCTTAAGATTTTCTTGATAAAAATGCTTGTCGCAAATTGCATGAATGTCAATAAAATACACAACAAGCATCAATGTCCCAAGATCATGAAAAAATAAAAATTCACTAAAGAAGAATACTATAAACCTTTGAAAGGTTTACACAACTTTTCGATACAATTGATGATATAACAAAAACATATATTACAGATTTTTCATCAAACACAATTGCTACAATTACGCCCTTCGTATCAATCGGTCTCACCATCTCTTTTATCATATATGGATGGCTCATTATGTGCGGTGCAATAGATATGCCGCTCGCTGGATTCATGA